>JACRNO010000061.1 GCA_016234855.1 Deltaproteobacteria bacterium
GCCGACGGCACGTTCTATACCGGTATCACGAACGATATGGATAAACGCCTTGCGGCGCATAACGCGGGCACGGCGGCAAAATATACCCGCTCGCGCGCCCCGGTAGCGCTTGTTTTTGTGGAGAGTTGCGTTGACAGGTCTTGCGCGTCAAGGCGCGAGATGGAGATAAAACGACTGCCGCGTGCGGCTAAGCTGGAGCTGGTGGCGCATGGGCGAACCCCCTGAATCCTCCTTGTCTCCTTTTAAAAAGGAGTATATAAAAAATCCCCCTCTTTAGAAAAGAGGGGCAAGGGGAGATTTGATAGAGGCGCGGGTTTGCGAGAAACTGGAGAGCATTCGTAAAAGACCCGTCTGTGAGGTCCCCCTTGTCCCCCTTTAAAAAGGGGGGAGTTTCAAAGCAACCCTCTTGTCGGGAAGACTTCAGTCGGTCTGTCTCTTTTGTATGAACACCCCGAAAAAGGCCGGTCTGATAACGGAGCGCATGGATAATCGCAAGGAAGTCGTAAAACCTAAGAACTGGCTTGAGGCCCTCAACTGCGCCATCGAGGGGGTCATCTACGCGTTCAGGACTCAGAGGCACGTCCGTTATCATTATGTAATCGCCACCGTCGCGCTCCTTTTGAGCCTCTACCTGCGTCTGCCGGTCTTCGAGTTCGTCCTCTTCGCCATGGCCGTCGTTATCCTCCTCTTCGCCGAGATGATGAATACCGCGATAGAAGAGGCGGTCAACCTTATCGAGGAGAAGCATCATCTCTTTGCGAAGAACGCCAAGGACGTGGCCGCGGGCGCGGTGCTGATCGCCGCCTTCGGTGTCCTTATCATGCTGTATATGATATTCTCGAAGTATCTCTATGCGCCTATGGGCGCATATCTCAGGGAGGCGAAATTGTTCGCAGGCCATATCGCGGTCATAGCACTTCTGCTCGTCCTTATCGCCGTCATATTCATCAAGGCCACGGTTGGCAAGGGCACCCCGCTCCACGGCGGGATGCCGAGCGGGCACGCGGCCGTATCGTTTTCCATAGCAACGGCCATAACGCTTCTGACGATGGAGCCGATGGTCGCCATACTCGCCTTCATAATGGCCTCGCTGGCCAGCCACTCAAGGCTTATCGCAAACATACATACCAGGTTCGAGATAGTGATGGGGGCCGTTCTCGGCCTCGGGCTGACGCTCCTTATCTTCGAGATATTCACGAGGGCCGTCAGATGAAAAAGCGCCTCGTCCTTGCCGTCGCATCCGGCCTGCTGACTGCGGCGGCGCACCCGCCCGTCGGGGCCTGGCCTCTGGCCTGGGTGGCGCTCATCCCGCTCCTTTTCAGCCTTGAAGGCGCAAGGGCCAGGGACGGTTTTATCATCGGGCTCGTAAGCGGCTTTGTCTTTTTCGTCGCGGACGTCTACTGGGTCGTCAATTCGATGTATTATTACGGCGGGGTGCCGTTGTGGATAAGCGTGCCCGTGATGTGCCTGCTTGCGGCCCTTCTTGCCTGCTATATCGGCTTCTTCGGGCTTTTTGTCTCGGCCGCTTCAGGCATGCCGCAGACGGCGCGCCTCGTCGCCATACCCGCTGCATGGACGTCCCTTGAGTTCCTGCGCGCCCACGTCTTTACGGGCTTTCCGTGGTCGCTCCTGGGCTATACGCTCTCGGACAGGCTTGTGCTTGTACAGGTTGTGGATATAACCGGTATATGGGGGCTCTCGTTTCTTATCGTCATGGTCAATTGCGCGGCCTTCCTTGTTATCGATGCGTTCGTATCCAAAGGCCGCCGTGGGCGTAGATTCGTCCCGATAACCGGAGCGCTCGTTACGGCCGCGCTCGTTGTCATAGTCGTTGTCTACGGCATGGTGCGGATAGCACAGGTGGATAATGACGCGGCAGCATGGAGAAAGCTCCGCGTGGCCGCCACGCAGGGCTCCATTGACCAGTCAAAGAAGTGGGACGCGGCCTTCCGTGCCGAAACCATTGACATCTACCGGGAGCTGACGCGGCTTGCCGCCCAAGACGGCGCGCGGCTTATCGTCTGGCCTGAGACGGCAGTGCCGTTCTTCCTTGGCGCTGACAAGGCCGAGACCGCGGCCGTGACGAGCGCGGCAAAGGACGCCGGCCGTTATATCTTGACCGGGAGTCCGGCCTACACTTATAATCCCGGGACGCGCCAGACAAGGCTTTATAACAGCGCGTGGCTCATCGACCCGTCCGGCGATATGGCGGGCAGGTACGACAAGATACATCTCGTGCCGTACGGCGAGTACGTGCCCATGCGTAGATTCCTGCCGTTCCTGACGAAGCTGACGGCGGGCATAGGCGACTTCAGCGAGGGCCCGGGCCCGCTGCCTATAGGGTTCGAAGGCGGCGGCATAGGCGTACTTATCTGTTACGAGGCGATATTCCCGGAGATAGCCGCGGCGCAGGTCAGAAACGGCGCTGAGATACTCGTCAATATCACCAACGACGCGTGGTTCGGCAGGTCAAGCGCGCCGTATCAGCACATGGGCATGTCGGCAGTGAGGGCGGTCGAGAACAGGACGTGGCTCGTGCGTTCGGCCAATACCGGCATAAGCGCCTTCGTTGACCCGGCAGGCCGCATCGTTAAAAAGACCGCGCTCTTTGAGAAGGCGGTCATTACGGCGGACGTGGGTTTGCGTTCCGGTCCGCAGACCTTTTATACGCGCTTTACCGACGTATTCGCCTACCTGGCCATGGCGCTCTTTGCCGGTTTTGTATTTGCGCTTTTGAGGAGAAAGAAGGCGCGGCGGCCTGCCCTTTAATCATTAACCGCCCTGACGTTATGCGGGCTTAACGGAGAGGAAAATGTACGAAGAACTGAAAGAGCAGTTAAAGGAAGCGAAGGCGAAGTTCCAGGACCTGCGGAGCTGTCTTTGACCAGGAGAGCCTGAAAAAAGAGGCCGTTGATATTGAGGCGGGCCTTGGCCGGCCCGGCCTGTGGAACGACCAGGCCGCTGCCCAGCGTCTCCTTAAGCGTAAGTCCGAGATAGCGCTCAAGGTCGGCGGCGTGGAGAAGATAGCCTCTCTTATAGATGACTCGGGCGTTCTTATCGAGTTGGCGGAAGAGTCGAATGACGAGGCGGCTGGCCGGGAGGCGGGCGAGCTTCTTGAACGCGCCCTGGCGGCCATAACGGCCCATAACGTCCAGCGGATGCTCGGGGGCGAGCACGACAGGCTCAGCGCTATCGTCTCCATCCATCCGGGAGCGGGCGGCACAGAGGCGCAGGACTGGGCCGAGATGCTCATGCGCATGTACCTGCGCTGGGCCGAGAGGCACGGCTATTCCGTGGAGACGGCTGATTACCAGCCGGGCGAAGAGGCCGGGATAAAGAGCGTGACCTTTACCGTGAGCGGCGATTTCACTTACGGATATCTGAAGGCGGAGGCGGGCGTCCACAGGCTCGTCAGGATTTCTCCTTATGACGCCAACAAGCGGCGGCATACTTCTTTTGCCTCTGTCTTTGTCTGCCCTGAGGTGGAAGACGATATCGAGGTGGATATAAACGAGGCCGATTTAAGGGTCGATACCTTCAGGGCGTCCGGCGCGGGCGGACAGCACGTCAATAAAACGGATTCCGCCATCCGGATTACGCATATGCCGACCAACATAATCGTCCAGTGCCAGAATGAGCGCAGCCAGCACAAGAACCGCGCCTTCGCCATGAAGCTCCTTCGTTCGCGTCTCTACGACCTCAAGCTCAAGGAGCAGGAAGAGAAGATGCAGGAGTTCCACAAGGAGAAACGCGATATCGCGTGGGGCAGCCAGATACGCTCATACGTCCTGCAGCCGTACAGGCTTGTAAAAGACCACAGGACGGGCATCGAGTCAGGCAACGTGGACGCGGTGCTCGACGGCGCAATCGACCAGTTTATCGAGGGGTATCTCAAGGCGCGGGCCGCGGGTCAGCAAAAAAAGCCTTGACGTATCGTGAAAAAGTGTAATAATTAGAACCATCATCATAATCATCGGTAATTACCGCGCGGTGCCATGAAAAGCCCGGAGGTGGTTTATGGACGATAAAGACGACGGCAAGAAGACCTATTATCTGGTCTCGCCCGGCCCGTCCAAGAACGAGAAGCCCAGGCCGTATTACTGGAGCCTCGATATAGGCGATAAGTGGATAGGCGTGGCGCGCGGCATCTGGCGCCAGAAGCATGCGGAAGACGATATCGTCGAGTCCACGCAGGCCGATCATCTGACGCGTCTGGACTGGTCGAAGACACCCTTTCATAACAACGAACTTCCGTCAGGGTGGCTCTCAAGGGACGGTGTTTTTTACGGTTGCCCCGAGCTCTACCACGACCTTGCCACGTACATCATCATAGGCATGAAGGTCAGCGAATTGGAAGAGACGGGCTGGGTGCGCGTGCATAATTCGACGCGTTACGTCTGTGAAAAACGCTTAAGCGACGAGCAGAAGAACTGGCTGAGCTTGAGGGGTTATAAGATTTACGACATCTGAGGCCGGCCTGCCCCGCCTGGCAGCCTGTTCCGGCTAAAGCCTGTGCCGGGTACTTTCCCTGAATGCAGGAAAACCGCCCTGCTGCGCAAGTCTGACAAGGGCCTGTGAGTATGAAGCCCTTGTCAGGCTGCCGGCCCTGAAGACCGCCTATCCCATCTTTTTTTACTATCTGTAATAAAAAACTTGACAAGATAGGCCGATATGTTCTATAAATTAGAATTCGGTTATTGCCCTCTTGACCTGTCTTTCAAGGGTGCGGGGCGGATAATCATTATTTTGAGCCCGTGTCGACTTCTAACGGCGGCGCAAGACGGCTTTCTTTTGCCGTCCGGCCTCTTTTAAAAGGGTGAGCGGCGCGGGTCCGGGCCGCCCTTTGCGCTCTGTGTGCTCTCTGTATTGATGCTGGCGTAGCTCAATGGTAGAGCAGCTGATTTGTAATCAGCAGGTTGCGGGTTCGAGTCCCATCGCCAGCTCCAGTTTTACCGAAGGCGCGCGAGCGAGGGATTGGGCTTTGAAACCTTTTTTCACCGGCCTGAATATCCTGTTTTTATGAATCCGGGCAGACGAGCAGCGGGTACCCCGTCGCGTATGCCGGCATGAATGGAGACGCGGCAGAGCGCATGCCTTGATTTCCCGACGGAGAGGTACCCGAGTGGCCAAAGGGGGCAGACTGTAAATCTGCTGGCTCCGCCTACGGAGGTTCGAATCCTCCCCTCTCCACCATATAACGAAAACCCCAGGTCTTCCGACTGGATATTCAAGAAGGCAACTGAAAGACCGGAGGCCTCATACTGCGCCTGCCGCATACCCTGCAAGGCTGGCGGCGCCGCGTATCAGGCGGGTGTAGTTCAATGGTAGAACTTCAGCCTTCCAAGCTGATAGCGTGGGTTCGATTCCCATCACCCGCTCCATCTTTGGTTGGCGTGCGGCGTCAAGGGCGCCGCGTTTCGCAACAGATGACAGCGCCCATGTAGCTCAGTCGGCAGAGCACTTCCTTGGTAAGGAAGAGGTCAGCGGTTCGATCCCGCTCATGGGCTCCATTGATTGCACGGGTGGGGCAAGACGACGAATGCGGTGTATTTAATAATTCGGGCAGGATGTGTTACCGGGCAAAACGGCCTGACAGGTTGCCGAGAAACTCAAAATTTATTCAGGCTGCTCAAATCTTCCCATTGCAATAATAAAGATGCAATGGGAACCCAGCCAGATGCGAGGCGTCGAGGAGTGAGGAATGAGGCGTAGTTTTTTCTACGCCGCAGTGACGAGCGACGACGACAACGAAGCAGATGGGGCTTTTTCAGCAGTCTGCCAAAAAATCCGGAGGACAGAGTATATGAGCAAGGCTAAATTCGAGAGGACAAAGACGCATATAAACGTCGGCACCATCGGGCACGTCGACCACGGCAAGACCTCGTTGACCGCGGCGATAACGAAGGTATTGAGCACGAAGGGTTACGCCGACTTCCTTGCTTATGAGAACATCGACAAGGCGCCTGAGGAAAGGGAAAGGGGCCTTACGATATCCATCTCCCACGTCGAGTACCAGACCGACAAGCGCCACTATGCGCATATAGACTGTCCCGGACACGCCGACTACGTAAAGAACATGATAACCGGCGCGGCGCAGATGGACGGCGCGATACTGGTATGTTCGGCTGCCGACGGCCCGATGCCCCAGACCCGCGAGCACATCCTGCTTGCGCGCCAGGTCGGCGTCCCGTACATCACGGTCTTCCTGAACAAGGTAGACATGGTCGACGACAAGGAGCTTCTCGACCTGGTCGAGCTTGAGGTAAGGGAGCTCTTGAACCAGTACAAGTTTCCGGGCGACGATATCCCGGTCATCAAGGGCAGCGCGCTTAAGACTCTCGAGTGCGGCTGCGGCAAGAGGGAGTGCCAGTGGTGCGGCGCGATATGGCAGCTCATGGATACGCTTGACACCTACATCCCGGACCCGAAGAGGGACGTTGACAAGCCGTTTCTCATGCCGGTCGAGGACGTCTTCTCGATATCCGGTCGCGGCACCGTCGTTACGGGCAGGGTTGAAAGGGGCATCGTAAAGGTCGGAGAAGAGATCGAGATAGTCGGCCTTCGCGACACGCAGAAGACGACGGTCACGGGCGTCGAGATGTTCCGTAAGCTCCTTGACGAGGGGCGCGCCGGGGACAACATCGGCGCGCTGCTGCGCGGCACGAAGAAGGAAGACGTCGAGCGCGGGCAGGTGCTTGCCAAGCCTGGCACGATCACCCCGCACACGAAGTTCAAGTGCGAGGTCTACGTTCTCACGAAGGAAGAGGGCGGCAGGCATACGCCGTTTTTCAACGGCTACCGTCCGCAGTTCTACTTCAGGACGACGGACGTGACCGGGATGTCGAAGCTGCCGGAAGGCACGGAGATGGTCATGCCCGGTGACAACGTGAGCCTCGAGGTCGAGCTGATAATGCCGATAGCCATGGAAGAGGGGCTTCGGTTCGCGATAAGGGAAGGCGGCAGGACGGTCGGGGCCGGCGTCGTAACGAAGATACTGGCGTAACAACGCTGCGCGCCGCATGGAATACTGAACGGGAGAGGCTCAAGGCAATGAGGGACATAATCACTTTGGCCTGCACGGATTGCAAGCGCAGGAACTATTCGACGACCAAGAACAAGAAGACCATACCGGACAGGCTTGAGCTGAAGAAGTTCTGCAAGTTCTGCCGCAAGCATACGCCTCACAAGGAAACGAAGTAAAAGCCGGGTAAAGGCCGTGATGAGGCCGTGACCGCTGACCGTGTGAAATTTTCACGGTTCACGGTCATGGTTCACGGTCGTTATATAGGCCAGTAGCTCCAACGGCTAGAGCGGCGGTCTCCAAAACCGCATGTTGGGGGTTCGAATCCCTCCTGGCCTGCCATCTATTCAGCCGATCGCTCAGCGGGGTGGGGCGGCGGGCGGCGTTAACTGATTATGCAGCGGGACTGTTCTTAAACGGTTAAGAGGCGGCCGGATGAAGATTCCGGCCGTGACTGGTAAAAATATCGGGCTGAGCGGCGAGTATTGAAAAATGGAACAGGTAGACAAGGCAAAGCAGTTTATTAACGACTCCAAGTTGGAGCTGAAGAAGGTCACGTGGCCTACGAAGCAGCAGACCATCAGTTCGACGTGGGTAGTGCTCCTTGTAACGTTTGCGTTGGCGATATTTCTCGGACTTGTTGATTTCGGGCTCGGCTATCTGGTGGGCCTGCTCCTGTGACAACGGCGCTCCGGGCGGTATTCAGCGAGTCTTAAGCGGCTTGTCAAGGGGCATATAAGGATAATATGACAAAGAAGTGGTACGTAGTGCATACCTATTCAGGGTATGAGAACAAGGTGAAGCTGGCCATAGAGGAGAAGATAAAGCTGACCGGCAAAGAGGAACTCTTTGGCGGGATACTTGTCCCCTCCGAGAAGGTAGTCGACATGGTCAAGGGCGTCAAGAGGACGACCTCGAGGAAGTTCTTCCCCGGCTACATCCTAATAAACATGGCGCTCAACGACGAGACGTGGCATCTCGTGAAAGGCATACCCAAGGTCACCGGTTTTGTCGGCGGCCAGGAGGCCCCACCGACCATTACCGAGGAAGAGGTCAGGAGGGTAACGCGCCAGATGGAGGAGGGCGCGGTAAAGGCCAAACCCAAGGTCAACTTCGACAGGGGCGAGAACATACGCGTCGTGGACGGGCCGTTTACCAATTTTACGGGTATCGTCGAAGAGGTGAAGCCGGACAAGGGCAAGCTTCGCGTGCTTGTCAGTATCTTCGGCAGGGCGACGCCGGTCGAGCTGGATTTTGTGCAGGTGGAAAAGTCGTAGACAGGCCGCCTTACGCGGCCGTTGCGCGGGAGGGCGGGCGTCCTGCAGGTTGCAGCCGGTTGACTTTTAGTCTTATCGGCCCCTTGATGATGATGCCGCGGGTTTTAGCGGTCTTGAGAGGCGCCGGGTACGGCGGTCTTAAAACGGTATTTAAATAAAGAGAGGGAATCAACAATGGCAAAGAAGATAACCGGACAGATTAAACTCCAGATACCGGCCGGCAAGGCTAACCCGTCCCCGCCGGTAGGCCCGGCGCTCGGTCAGCACGGCGTCAACATCATGGAGTTCTGCAAGACGTTCAATGCAAGGACCCAGGCCCAGGACGGCATGATAATACCGGTCGTCATCACCGTCTATTCGGACAGGTCTTTTACGTTCATCACCAAGACCCCTCCGGCCGCCGTGCTTTTGCTCAAGGCCGCAGGCGTTCCAAAGGGCTCGAAGGAGCCGAACAAGGAGAAGGTCGCCAAGGTCAGCAGGAAGCAGGTCGAGGAAATCGCCAAACTCAAGTTCCCCGACCTTACAGCCTCAAACCTCGATGCCGCCATGCGCACCATCGAGGGCACCGCCAGAAGCATGGGAATCACTGTGGAGGGTTAAGCAAGATGGGAAAGAAATACGAGGCCGCCAGGGCCAAGGTAACCGAAGGAAAAATATACGACGTCGAGGGAGGCTTCAAGCTCGTCCCCGAGCTCGCATACGCCAAGTTCGACGAGATGGTCGAGGTGTCGGGCAGGCTTGGCGTCGACCCTAAGCACCCGGAGCAGATGGTAAGGGGCACGGTGGTCATGCCGCACGGTCTGGGCAAGACGGTCCGCGTCATCGTCTTTGCAAAGGGAGAGAAGGGGATGGAGGCCAAGGAGGCCGGAGCTGACCACGTCGGCGCCGAGGAACTCATAGAGAAGGTCTCCAAGGGCTGGCTTGAATTCGACAGCGTCGTCGCGACGCCGGACATAATGGGCGCGGTCGGCAAGCTCGGCAAGGTGCTCGGTCCGAGGGGTCTTATGCCGAACCCTAAGCTCGGCACGGTCACCTTCGACGTGAAGAAGGCCGTGACCGACCTGAAGGCGGGCAAGGTCGAGTTCAGGGTTGACAAGGCGGGCAATATCCACGTCCCGCTGGGCAAGGCATCTTTCGGGTCTCAGAAGCTAAAGGAGAACTTCTCCTCGCTCATGGAGGCGCTCATCAAGGCAAAACCCTCTTCCAGCAAGGGCGCGTATCTGAGGAGTCTCTTCATTGCAACCACCATGGGTCCGAGCGTCAAGCTCGACGTGGCGGAAGTAAGGGGCCTTTTCAAGTAGGTTTTATGGCCGGCGGGCGTTTGCGCCCGCCGGTGAGATTTGTTTAAACAGGTCAAAGACAGCAGGGGCTCTTGTCATTCGGGCGGTGCATTGGAGAAGGCCGCCGCCGGAGATACGGGCTTAATAATCCTGCCGAGGCCGGGGCATAGCAACAGGTGCGCGCAAGAACGGTTACCGCCCGTCGGGGAGAGGTTTAAGGCTCCGGGCGAGAGGGACGCCGGGCCGCGCAATTTGCTATTTTATCCTTGCGCCTTTCTGTCTTTGATCAATACGGCGGAAAGGAGGGAGAGCGCAGTTTGAAAAAACAAGAGAAGGTACGGATAGTAGACGATATCAAGGCAAAGTTCCAGCGGGCGGGGGCGACCTTTGTCGTTGATTACAAGGGCATGAAGGCCGTTGACCTGACCGAGATACGCAAGGGGCTTCGCGACGCGTCCGTCGACTTCAAGGTCGTCAGGAACACGCTTGCAAAGCGCGCGATAAGCGGCACGCCGCTTGAGTCCATCTCGGACAAGCTCGTCGGGACTTCGGCTATCGCCTTTGCGTACAAGGATGCGGCCGCAGCGGCCAAGCTCCTTACGCAGTATGCCGGTGAAAGGCCCAATCTGAAACTTGTGATGGGCACGCTTGGCAACAGGCAAATCGGTCTTGCGGAGATAAAGGGCCTTGCCGAGCTGCCGTCACGCGACGTGCTTCTTGCCAGGCTTCTGGGCTCGATGCAGTCGCCGACGTCCGGCTTTGTCCGCGTTTTGAGCGGCGTGCCGCAGAAGTTCCTCTATGCGCTTAACGCCATAAAGGACGCTAAGGCAGGCGCTGCGTAGGGTTGGCCCGGCCTTTCACACGGGCGGCGGAAATAGCGACGGCGGTTGTACACGGCCGCCGGTGAATTGAAAGATAAAATAAACCAATAGCCGCAATAAACAGGAGGCATACGATGTCCGGTATCAAGAAGGAAGACGTAATAAAGTATATAGAAGGTATCTCGGTTCTTGAGCTTGCGGATCTTGTAAAGGAGCTTGAGGCGAAGTTCGGCGTATCGGCATCGGCGCCGGTAGCGGTGGCGGCTGCGGCCGGCGGCGCGGCCCCTGCGGCGGCGGCGGAGAAGACGGAGTTCACGGTCGTTCTCAAGGACGCGGGCGCGGAGAAGATAAAGGTCATCAAGGAAGTAAGGGCCATCACGGGCCTTGGCCTTAAGGAAGCAAAGGATCTCGTAGAGGCGGCGCCGAAGACCCTGAAGGAAGGGGTTGCCAAGGACGAGGCCGAGAAGATAAAGAAGCAGGTCGAGAGCGCGGGCGCAAAAGTCGAAATCCAGTAAGCCTTTTAAGAATGGGATGTGGCGTGTGGGGTGGTAAAGTCCTTATCACGCCCTATCACCCACATACCACATCCATAAGTTTGCGGTATGAGTATACGGAGAGCCAATAAGCCCCGCACCACTTTTCACGACACGGCGGACGTCATTTTGAACGTAACGTATGGCGTGAAAAGCGGCGCGGGGCGCTTCTCTTAAAAAGAACAGGCGTAGTGTGCGTCAGCCGTGCGCATATTGAGCGTAGTTTACGGTATCTTCAGCAACGGCGATTCCTCTGTTTAAGCAAGCACATCGGGCCTTACCGCCACATAATTTAAAAAGGGAGCTTTGTAAACTATGGCGTCCTATACGGAATTGAACGGGATGAATATGAGAAAGGATTATTCGCGCATCGGCAGGGTCGTGGCCATGCCGAATCTCATCGAGGTACAGAAGAAGTCCTTCGTCCAGTTCCTTCAGGACGGCGTCAAGCCGCAAGAGCGCGCGGACAGCGGCCTGCAGGCCGTCTTCAAGAGCGCATTCCCCATAAACGATTTTTCAGGCAACGCCTCGCTCAAGTACGAGAGTTATTCTCTTCTTGAGCCAAAATATACCGTCGACGAGTGCCATCAGAAGGGCATGACGTATGCCGCGCCCATCAAGGTCAAGGTCCAACTCATCATGTGGGACAAAGACCTCGATACCGGCGCGCAGACCATCCGCGACATAAAGGAGCAGGAGGTCTACTTCGGCGAGATACCGCTGATGACGGACAACGGCAGTTTTATAATCAACGGCACCGAGCGCGTCATCGTCTCGCAGCTTCACCGCTCTCCGGGCGTCTTCTTCGAGCACGAGAAGGCCAAGGGGTTCGCGGGCAGGGTACTCTATACCGCCAGGGTGATACCGTATCACGGCTCCTGGCTGGACTTCGAGTTCGACCAGAAGGACTGGCTCTACGTGCGCATAGACAAGCGCAGGAAGATGCCGTCGACCATACTTTTGAAGGCGCTCGGTTATTCCATCGAGGAGATGCTCAATTATTTCTATCCGAGCGAGGAGATAGTCCTTGACGGCAAGAAGATACTCAAGGGCATTGAAAAGGAGTATCTCGTCGGCCAGAAGATAAGCCGCGATATCAAGGACTCCGCCACCGGTGAGGTTATAGCGAAGAAAGACCGCAAGTTCACGAGGGTCGTGCTGAAAAAGCTCGAGGCCGCCGGCATCACGCACATACCGGTCGAGGTCGAAGACATCATCGGCAGGATCGCCTCGCGCGACATCGTGGACCCCAATACCGGAGAGGTGCTCCTGGAGTGCAACCAGGGTCTTTCACGGGAGAAGCTCGACGAGATAGGCAGGCGCGGGATAACCGTGTTCAAACTCATCCAGATAGAGGCCATGGGCCCCTACTTCCGCGAGACCCTCAATAACGACAGGATAGGCAACGAAGAACCGAGGGCGATAGCCGAATGGAGGAAGGACTATCCCGACGACCCGACCTCCAACATGACGCTCAACGCGCGCATCGACATCTACAAGAGGCTCAAGCCGGGCGACATCCCGACCGTTGATACGGCCAACGCCTTCTTCAACGAGCTATTCTTCGTGCCGGAGCGCTACGACCTTTCCAGGGTCGGAAGGCTCAAGCTCAACCGCAAGCTCGGGTATACGGACGTGCCGCTCGAGCATACGACGCTTCGCAAAGAAGACATCCTCGACGTCGTAAAGTACCTCATACACCTGCGTAACGGCCAGGGGGTCGTGGACGACATCGACCATCTCGGCAACAGGCGCGTGCGCTCTGTTGGAGAGCTTCTCGAGAACCAGTACCGCATAGGGCTCCTGCGCATGGAGCGGGCCGTCAGGGAGCGCATGAGCCTCGGCGAGCTTGAGACCCTCATGCCGCACGACCTGATAAACCCTAAGCCGGTCTCCGCCGTCATAAAGGAGTTCTTCGGCTCTTCGCAGTTGTCGCAGTTCATGGACCAGACCAACCCTCTTTCCGAGATAACCCATAAGAGGCGGCTTTCGGCCCTCGGGCCGGGCGGTCTGACCAGGGAGCGCGCGGGCTTCGAGGTCAGGGACGTCCACGCCACGCACTACGGGCGCATCTGCCCGATTGAGACCCCGGAAGGCCCGAACATCGGCCTTATCGTATCGCTCAGCACGTACGCGCGCGTTAACGATTACGGTTTCATAGAGACGCCGTACAGGCTCGTAAACGGCGGCAAGGTCACGAACAGGATTTCGTATCTCTCGGCCCTCGACGAGCAGGACCACGTCATCGCGCAGGCCAACGCGCCGCTGGACAAGGACGGCAGGTTTACAGACGAGTTCGTCTCGGCAAGAAAGGGCGGCGAGTTCATCATGGCCGGGCCCGAGGAGCTGACCCTCATGGACGTCTCTCCGAACCAGCTCGTCTCGGTCGCGGCCTCGCTCATACCGTTCCTTGAAAACGACGACGCCAACAGGGCGCTCATGGGTTCGAACATGCAGAGGCAGGCCGTGCCGCTCATCCGCACCGAGGCCCCGCTCGTGGGCACCGGCATGGAGAGCGTCGTCGCGCGGGACTCCGGCGTCACCAAACTCGCAAAGAGCGGCGGCGTGGTCGAAGGCGTCGACTCCACGAGGATTGTGATAAGGAACACGGCCGGCAGCGTGGACATATATAACCTTACGAAGTTCAGAAGGTCGAATCAGAACACCTGCCTCAACCAGAAGCCCATAGTATTCAAGGGCGACGAGGTCGGCGAGGGGCAGGTCATAGCCGACGGCCCGTCGACGCAGGAGGGCGAGCTTGCCCTCGGCAAGAACGTCCTCGTGGCCTTCATGCCGTGGGGCGGGTACAACTTCGAGGACTCCATACTCATAAGCGAGCGGCTCCTTGCCGACGACGTATTCACCTCGGTGCATATCGAGGAGTTCGAGGTCGTGGCAAGGGACATAAAGCTCGGCAAGGAAGAGATAACCAGGGATATCCCGAACGTCGGAGACGAGGCCCTGGCCGATCTCGACGAGAGCGGCATCATACGCATAGGCGCGGAGGTCATACCCGGCGACATACTCGTCGGCAAGATCACGCCCAAGGGCGAGACGCAGCTTTCGCCCGAAGAGAAACTCCTGCGCGCGATATTCGGTGAAAAGGCCGAGGACGTCAAGGACACGTCGCTGCGCGTGCCACCGGGCATCGAGGGCGTGGTCATCGACGCGAAGGTCTTTTCAAGGAAGGGCGCGGAGAAGGACGAGCGCAGCCGCTCCATAGAGGACAGGGAGATGGCGCGCCTGATGAAGGACCGCGAGGACGAGATGAATATCGTGCGCGAGGGCGTCTACACGCGCGTGCGTAAGCTCCTCCTCAACAAGAAGTCCCAGGTCAGGATCGCCGACAGGAAGGGCAACACCATTCTCAGCAAGGGCAAGTCCATCACCGACGAGGTGCTCGAGGCCATACCGCAGTCGCGCTGGCACGAGATAATCCCGGCGGACGACAAGGCCGAGCACGAGATGGAAAAACTCGTAAAGAACCTCGACGAGCAGGTCGATCTCATCAAGATGATATTCGACGAGAGGATAAACAGACTCAAGCGCGGGGACGAGCTGCCTCCCGGCGTCATCAAGATGGTCAAGATATACATCGCCATGAAGAGGAAGGTCTCGGTCGGCGACAAGATGGCGGGACGCCACGGCAACAAGGGCGTCATCTCCAGAATACTGCCGGCCGAGGACATGCCGTATCTCGCGGACGGCACCTCCGTCGACCTCGTGCTCAACCCGCTCGGCGTTCCTTCCCGTATGAACATCGGGCAGATACTGGAGACGCATATAGGGTGGGCCGCCAGGAATCTCGGCGCCGGACTCGCCGAGATGGTCGAGAAGGAGTCCTCGCCCAACGCGATACGCGACAGGATAAAGAAGATATACGGCTCGCTTGAGTTCAGCAAGTTCATCAACTCGCTCAGCGACGACGAGGTTATCGAGGCCGCCCGCAAACTGCGGCGCGGCGTGACGCTTGCCTCTCCGGTCTTCGACGGCGCGACGGAAGACGACGTAAAAGACGCGCTCGGTCTGGCGGGTCTGCCGCGCGGCGGCAAGACCGTGTTGTATGACGGCAGGAGCGGCCAGCCCTTTGAGCAGGCCGTAACGGTCGGCGTTATGTACATGATGAAGCTCCACCACCTTGTCGACGACAAGATACACGCAAGGTCCACCGGCCCATACTCGCTCGTCACCCAGCAGCCGCTCGGCGGCAAGGCGCAGTTCGGCGGTCAGAGACTCGGCGAGATGGAGGTCTGGGCGATGGAGGCATACGGCGCGGCCCACAGCCTTCAGGAGTTCCTGACGGTCAAGTCCGACGACGTGCCGGGCCGCACAAGGATGTACGAGTCCATCGTCACGGGCAACTATGCGCTGGAGCCGACGATACCGGAGTCGTTCAGCGTCCTGGTAAAGGAACTCCAGTCCCTCGGTCTCGACATCTCGCTGCATGAGGCGGAAAAATAGCCGAAGGACGCGGGTCGAGGGCAGGACGCGGCACAGGCGGGAGGCTCAATTGCCTTATCTCCCGCCGGGTATCAGGGAGCATCAGTCTGCGGCGGGCGTTTTGCCGATAACGGGCAGTCGTTTAAAGGAGGTCAATTTGGAGAGGCTCCAATCATTATTCGAGAAGCAGAAGAAGCCGATGGACTTTAACGCCATCAGGATTACCATCGCCTCGCCCGAGAGGATACGCGAGTGGTCTCACGGCGAGGTGAAAAAGCCCGAGACCATCAACTACAGGACGTTCAAGCCGGAGAGGGATGGTCTCTTCTGCGCCAAGATATTCGGCCCTGTAAAGGACTTCGAGTGCAACTGCGGCAAGTACAAGCGTATGAAGCACAGGGGCGTCGTGTGCGAGAAGTGCGGCGTGGAGGTCATTCAATCGAACGTAAGGCGCGAAAGGCTCGGCCACATCGAACTGGCCACCCCGGTGGCGCATATATGGTTTTTGAGAAGCCTTCCGTCGAGGATAGGCGCGGTCCTCGATATGACGCTCAAGGAGCTTGAGCGCGTACTCTATTATGAAAATCACATAGTGCTCGACCAGAAGGAGACCGACCTCAAGGAGGGCGAGCTCCTGAGCGAGGACAAGTACCAGAAGGCCGTTGAGAAATGGGGCCCGGGCAGCTTTACCGCCGGCATGGGCGCTTCGGCCATACGCGAGCGCCTCAAGGCGATAGACCTGCCGAAGGTCTCCGCGGCGCTGCGCTCCGAGATGAAGAAGACGACTTCGGATGCGAAGAAGAAGCGCATCGCCAAGAGGCTCAAGGTCATCGACGCGTTCCTCCACTCCGGCAACCTGCCGGAGTGGATGATACTCGAGGTCATCCCTGTGCTGCCGCCTGACTTAAGGCCGCTTGTGCCGCTCGACGGCGGCAGGTTCGCCACCTCCGACCTCAACGACCTTTACAGAAGGGTCATAAACAGGAACAACAGGCTCAAGAGGCTCATGGAGCTTTTTGCGCCGGATATCATTATACGCAACGAGAAGAGGATGCTCCAGGAGGCCGTTGACGCGCTCTTTGACAACGGCAGGCGCGGACGCATCATCACCGGTCAGAACAAGAGGCCGCTGAAGTCCCTGAGCGATATGATAAAGGGCAAGGGCGGCCGCTTCAGGCAGAACCTCCTCGGCAAGCGCGTGGACTACTCAGGCCGCTCCGTCATCGTAATAGGCCCGGACCTGAGGCTGCATCAGTGCGGCCTGCCCAAGAAGATGGCCCTTGAGCTCTTCAAGCCTTTCATATATCAGAAGCTTGAGGAAAAGGGTTACGCAACGACTATTAAAAGCGCGAAGAAGATGCTTGAGAAGGAGCGCTCAGAGGTCTGGGACGTGCTTGACGAGGTCATAAGGGAGCACCCGGTGCTCCTGAACCGCGCCCCTACGCTGCACAGGCTCGGCATACAGGCCTTCGAGCCGATACTCATCGAGGGCAAGGCCATTCAGCTTCATCCGCTCGTCTGCACGGCCTTTAACGCCGACTTCGACGGCGACCAGATGGCCGTCCACGTGCCGCTGTCCATCGAGGCCCAGGTCGAGGCGCGCGTGCTGATGATGTCCACCAATAATATCCTCTCGCCCGCGCACGGCAAGCCCGTAATCGTGCCGACGCAGGATATCGTCCTCGGCCTCTATTACCTCACGAGGGAGAGGCCGGGCGTAAAGGGAGAAGGCAAGTACTTCTCCGGTTACGACGAGGTGCGGGCGGCGTACGACTCGGAAGAGGCGCATCTGCAGGCCGCGGTCAAGGTCAAGAGGGACGGCAAGCTCATTGACACGACCGTGGGCCGCATCCTTCTGAGCGAGGTGGTCCCGGACTGCATCAAGTTCGAGGAGTTCAACAAGGTCATGGACAAGAAGCGTCTGGCCGACCTCATCGACCTGTGTTACAGGCGCGCCGGCAGCAAGGAGACGGTCTTGCTCGCGGACAGGCTGAAGGACCTCGGGTTCCAGTACGCCACGCGCGCCGGCATCTCCATCTGCATAGACGACATGAAGATACCGGGCAGAAAGGCCGAGCTGCTGGGCCAGTCCGAGAGCGAGGTCGCCGAGATTCAGAAGCAGTATAACGAAGGTCTCATCACCGACGGCGAGCGCTACAACAAGGTCATCGACATCTGGGCGCAGGCCACGGAAGAGATAGCCGACGAGATGCTCAAGGAGTTGGCGAGCGAGACGGTCGTCGACGAAAAGGGGCACACCGTAAAGGCGCCGTCGTTCAATCCGATATTCATAATGGCGGATTCCGGCGCAAGGGGTTCGGCACAGCAGATACGCCAGCTGGCCGGCATGAGGGGCCTTATGGCCAAGCCGTCGGGCGAGATCATCGAAACGCCCATAACCGCGAACTTCAGGGAAGGTCTGACCGTCCTGCAGTACTTCATCTCGACTCACGGCGCGCGCAAGGGCCTTGCGGACACCGCGCTTAAGACGGCGAACTCCGGTTATCTCACCAGAAGGCTCGTTGACGTTGCGCAGGACGCCATCATAAGCGAGATCGACTGCGGCACGCTCGACGGCATCTACCTCACCTCGCTTGTCGAGGGAGGCGAGGTCATCGAGCCGATAGGCGAGAGGATTCTCGGCAGGGTCGCGCTCGAGGACGTCATCGACCCGTTCACCAAAGAGGTGCTCGTCGAGGCCAACGAGGAGATAGACGAGACGAAGATAGAGCGGATAGAGGAGTCGGCCGTCGAAAAGGTCAAGATAAGGAGCGTGCTTACCTGCCGCTCCACGCGCGGCATCTGCGTCAAGTGCTACGGCAGGGACCTTACCCGCGGCAGGATGGTCGATATGGGCGAGGCAGTCGGCGTAATCGCCGCGCAGTCCATCGGCGAGCCGGGCACCCAGCTTACCATGAGGACGTTCCATATCGGCGGAACGGCCAGCAGGCGCGCCGAGCAGACGACCTTCGAGGCGCGCCACGAGGGCTTTGTCAAGTACCACCGCCTCAACGTCGCCACAAACTCGCGCGGCGAGTCCATCGTCATGAACCGCAACGGCGAGATATCCATAGTGGACGAGCACGGCAGGGAGCGCGAGAAGAACCCGGTCATCTACGGCGCGCGCCTTCGCGTGCCTGAGGGGAAGAAGGTCGCTGTCGGCGATATAGTCGCCGAGTGGGACCCGTACACCATACCGATTATCACGGAGGTCAGCGGCCTCATCAGGTTCGGCGACATAGAAGACGGCAAGACGATGAAGGAGCAGGTCGACGAGGTGACAGGGCTTTCCAGCAAGGTCATCGTATCGTATAAGGAAGGCGACCTGCGCCCCCGCGTTTCAATAAAGGACGCTCACGGCCGCACGCTCAAGCTGCCGGGCACCAGCATAGACGCAAGGTATCTGCTGCCTGTCGGCGCAATCCTCACCATAGCCGAGGGCGACGAGACGAAGGCCGGAGACGTCATAGCCAAGATACCGCGCGAGACCACCAAGACCAAGGACATCACGGGCGGTCTTCCGAGGGTCGCGGAGCTCTTCGAGGCGCGTAAACCCAAGGAATGCGCGGTCATCAGCGAGATAGACGGCGTGGTCTCCTTCGGCAAGGACACCAAGGGCAAGAGAAAGGTCGTCGTGACGCCGGAGACCGGCGACTTGAAGGACTATCTCATACTCAAGGGCAAGCACATCAGCGTGCGCGAGGGCGACAACGTCCGCGCGGGCGAGCCGCTCATGGACGGCAGCGCAAACCCGCACGACATACTCAGGGTACTCGGCGTAAAGGAGCTTGCAAAGTATCTCGTCGACGAGGTGCAGGAGGTTTACAGGCTGCAGGGCGTCAAGATAAACGACAAGCATATAGAGACCATCGTCCGTCAGATGCTCAGGCGCGTGAAGATAAAAGACGCGGGCGACACGAACCTGCTTATAGGCGACCAGGTCGAGCGCAGCATATTCGAGGACGAGAACGAGAAGGTGATAACAAAGGGCAGGAAGCCCGCCGTCGCGGAGCCGCTCCTGCAGGGCATCACCAAGGCATCGCTCTCCACAGAGTCCTTCATCTCGGCGGCCTCGTTCCAGGAGACGACAAAGGTGCTTACCGGCGCGGCCATCGAGGGCAAGACGGATTACCTGCGCGGGCTCAAGGAAAACGTCATCATGGGCCGCCTTGTCCCGGCGGGTTCGGGGTTTAAGAAGTACACGAAGATAGTCGCTCAAACCCCGGTTCACCCGGATGCAGGGAAAGAGACCGAAGAGGGCGCTGAGCCGGACGAGGTGCAGGAGATAGCATAGTGCTCGGCGCGCTACGACCGTTTGATAAACGGTCGTAGCGCGCCGGACAACGGATGGAGCCTGTTGGCACGACGATCGGATGCGGCTCGCCGGATAGAGGGGCCGCCTTTAAAATAGCGTCGTTTTTCAGGCTTGCGACGCGGCGGCGGTGAAAAAAAGACGTATTTGTGGATAATGAAATCCACTTTGCTCTTGACAATAGAATCGAAAGCAGGTATATTGCTTTGATTTACGCCACTTCCCGGCGCGCCTAAGCGCAGGCCGGGACGAATCGCGGCATAATCCTACAGCCCGTATGTAAACAGGCGTCTGTGATAGAGGCGGCGCAGGGCCGTACCAGCCGGCGATAGTTGCGGGCTGTCGGGTGATTGAGCCGTCAGTGCGGCGCGAGGCCGTCCAGTAAAGAGAAAGATTAATATCAAGGGGTAAGAGATGCCGACAATAAATCAATTGGTGCGCAAGGGCAGGCAGAAGCCGAAGTGGAAGACCGCCTCGCCGGCGTTGGACAGTTGCCCGCAGAAGAGGGGCGTATGCGTAAGGGTCTACACCACGACGCCGAAGAAACCGAACTCCGCGCTTCGTAAGGTGGCCAGGGTCAGGCTGACGAACGGTATGGAGGTCACGTCTTACATCCCCGGCGTCGGTCATAACCTTCAGGAGCATTCGGTCGTAATGATCCGCGGCGGAAGGGTAAAAGACCTTCCCGGCGTAAGGTACCACATCATCAGGGGCAAGCTTGACACGATGGGCGTGCAGAACAGGAAGCAGGCCCGTTCCAAGTACGGCGCAAAGAGGCCGAAGTAGACAAGGGTGGTCTTGCCGTCATCCGGCGCCGATGCAAAAGGCGCTCCGGGGACGGCAGGCGTATCATAACAATCGCAAGAGCAATCAGCCGAAGGAGTTATCATGCCTCGTAAGGGGAATATACCGAAGAGAGACGTTCTGCCGGACCCGAAGTATAACGACAAGGTCGTGGCAAGGCTTATCAACAAGCTGACCAGCGAAGGCAAGAAGAGCAAGGCCGAGACGATAATCTACGGCGCTCTTACCGTCGTCGAAGACAAGACCAAGACCGAGGCGATGAAGGTCTTCAAGAAGGCCATCGAGAACGTCAAGCCCGTGCTTGAGGTCAAGTCGCGCAGGGTCGGCGGCGCAACCTATCAGGTGCCGGTCGAGGTAAGGCCGGACAGGAAGCTCTCGCTTGCTCTCAGGTGGCTTGTCACATACTCAAGGGCGCGCGGCGAGAAGTCCATGGTCGACAAGCTCGCGGGCGAACTGATAGACGCATCCAACAACAAGGGCGGCTCGGTCAAGAAGCGGGAAGACGTGCACAAGATGGCCGAGGCGAACAAGGCCTTCGCGCATTACCGCTGGTAAGTCTGAAGGACCGCGCGCGGCGGAGCAGGTGCTGCCTGACGGCCCGGCGCCCGCGCAAAGTCTGCATGGAATGAACGTCATAAACTGCTGTGAGGCGCTTTGAGAAAAGATGGTTCACGGATGATAGCCGTATATTATATAGCAACCGAATTATCGAGGAGTCACCGAGTTGGCACGGACAATACCATTAGAAAGACAGCGGAACATCGGCATCATGGCGCACATCGATGCCGGCAAGACCACCACTACCGAAAGGATACTCTATTATACCGGGGTTACCTATAAGATAGGAGAGGTCCATGAAGGCACCGCGGTCATGGACTGGATGGAACAGGAAAAAGAAAGAGGCATCACCATCACCTCCGCCGCGACCACCTGCTCCTGGCGCGACTGCCGCATCAATATCATAGACACCCCCGGCCACGTCGACTTTACAATCGAGGTTGAAAGGTCGCTGCGCGTGCTTGACGGCGCGGTGGGCGTGTTCTGTTCCGTCGGCGGCGTCGAGCCGCAGTCCGAGACGGTATGGCGCCAGGCCAACAAGTACAAGGTCCCGAGGATTGCGTTCATCAACAAGATGGACCGCGTCGGAGCGGACTTTTTCAGGGTCGTCGCCATGATGGTCGACAGGCTCAAGACGCGCGCGGTCGTCATGCAGCTTCCCATAGGCAAGGAAGAGACCTTCAAGGGCATCATCGACCTTGTCGAAGAGAAGGGATATATCTGGGACGAAGACGTGCTCGGCGCGAAGTACAGGGTCGTCGATATACCGGCCGATATGAAGGCCCAGGTCGCCGAGTACCGCGAAAAACTCGTCGAGGCCGCCGCTGACTTTGACGAGTCCATCATGGTGCAGTTCCTTGATGGCGCTCCGGTAAAGGCCGACGCAATAAAGAAGGCGATAAGGAAGGGCGCGATAGCCATGGGCATCACGCCCGTATTCTGCGGCTCTTCCTTCAAGAACAAGGGCGTGCAGTTCCTTCTGGACGCGGTCGTCGATTATCTCCCGTCCCCGCTCGACATCCCGGCCATCACTGGCATCAACCCGGACAGCAGCCTCGAAGAGCCGAGAGAGCCCAAGGACGACGCGCCTTTCTCCGCGCTCGCATTCAAGATCATGACCGACCCGTTCGTCGGACAACTCACCTTTTGCCGCGTATATTCCGGCTCCATGACGGCCGGTTCCTACGTATACAACTCAACCAAAGGACAGAAAGAGCGCGTCGGCAGGCTCGTCAAGATGTATGCCAACAAGCGCGAAGAGATAAAGGAAGTCCTCGCGGGCGACATAGCCGCGGCAGTGGGCCTGAAGTATACTGTCACGGGCGATACGATATGCGACCCTGAAAAGCCGGTGATACTCGAGTCCATGGACTTTCCGGACCCGGTCATGTCCATCGCCATCGAGCCGAAGACGAAGGCCGACCAGGAAAAGCTCGGCATCTCGCTTCAGAAGCTTTCAATCGAAGACCCGTCCTTCCGCGTCCGCACGGACGAGGAGACCGGTCAGACCATCATATCCGGCATGGGCGAGCTGCACCTCGAGATAATCGTGGACAGGATGCTGCGCGAGTTCAAGGTCGAGGCGTCCGTAGGCAAGCCGCAGGTCGCCTACAAAGAGACGATTACCAGAAAGGCAAAGGCCGAAGGCAAGTACATACGTCAGACGGGCGGACGCGGCCAGTACGGCCACGTATGTCTTGAGATAGAGCCGGGCGAGACGGGCAAGGGCTTTGAGTTCGTCAACAAGATAGTCGGCGGCTCCATTCCCAAGGAGTTCATCTCCCCAATAGAAAAAGGCATCGCCGAGGCGATGGATACCGGCACGATGGCGGGCTACCCGGTCGTGGACGTGAAGGTCACGATATATGACGGTTCTTATCACGACGTAGACTCGTCCGAGATGGCCTTCAAGATCGCCGGCTCGATGGGCTTTAAAGAGGCGTGCAAGAGCGCGGGCCAGATACTGCTTGAGCCGATAATGGGAGTCGAGGTCGTCACGCCTGAGAACTTCATGGGCGACGTCATCGGCGACCTTAACTCGAGGCGCGGCAGGATAATGGGCATGGACAGCAGGAGCGGCTTTCAGGTCGTCAACGCCAAGGTGCCGCTTGCCAACATGTTCGGGTACTCGACGGACCTTCGCTCCAAGACCCAGGGCAGGGCGTCTTACACTATGGAGTTTTCGCACTACGAGCAGGTGCCGGGTTCCGTTTCCGAGGCGCTTGTGGCCAAGGTGCACGGCAAGTAAGGGGCGCGCCGGGGCTTCGTCAGGTGGCGGTGGTTTTAGCAGGTTGCTGAAAAACTCTAAATACGTCATTCCCGAGGTTTTAGTCGGGAAACCACCCTCTGTAAAATCAACAAGTTATGGATTCCCGCCTTCGCGGGAATGACGACATGAAGCGGTGCTACTGTGTTTTTCAGCAGCCTGTTAGATAGAAGAGGACGCGGCCAGGTTGCAGGGCGCTGCAAGCGCCGGAATGGCGCGAAGCAGTCGAGAAGCGGTATAATTATAAACTGAAGCAGTCTGCCAAAAAATCCGGAGGACAGAGTATATGAGCAAGGCTAAATTCGAGAGGACAAAGACGCATATAAACGTCGGCACCATCGGGCACGTCGACCACGGCAAGACCTCGTTGACCGCGGCGATA
>JACRNO010000062.1 GCA_016234855.1 Deltaproteobacteria bacterium
AGGCCTATTGAGCAGGCAGCCGGGATATTAACGACGTCCAAAGAAGAGGCCGCGGCAAGGGAGTTTTTAAAATATCTTGCCGGAGACGAAAGCGCGGGGCTACTGAAGAAATACGGCTTCGGCAAGGGTGCCGTCCCCGGTCCAGGCCGATAGGCGCAGGGGTTTATGGACTTTTTCCCGTTATATCTTACAGTCAAGGTCTCGCTCGTCTCGACCGTCATTACCGTGGCCGTCGGATGCGCCGTATCGCTGGCGCTGGCCCGGAAGGTCTTTCCCGGCAAGGGCGTGCTCGACGCCCTCGTGATGCAGCCGCTCGTCATACCGCCGACCGTGCTCGGTTATTATCTGCTCGTGGCATTCGGCAGGTCCACCGGCTTCGGCAGGTTCCTCGGCGACACGCTTGGCATAGAGCTTGTCTTTACATGGAAAGGCGCGGTCGTTGCCGCGGTCATCTCCTCGCTGCCGCTATTTATCCAACCGGCGCGCGCGGCCTTCGAGGGCGTTGGCGCTGACGTCGAGAACGCGGCAAGGCTCCTCGGCAGGACCGAGTGGCAGGTCTTGAGGACGATTACGTTTCCCCTTGCGTGGCGCGGTCTGCTTGCGGGCGCGGTCATGTCTTTTGCGCGCGCAACCGGCGAGTTCGGCGCGACGCTCATGGTCGCGGGCAACATACCGGGCAGGACGCAGACGCTGCCCATTGCCATCTATGACGCGGTGCAGTCGGGCGACGCGCAGAGCGCGAACGTTCTCGTGGCCATAATCACGGTATTTTCGTTCGCGGTCATCTATATTACGGGCAGGTTTGTAAGGGGGGGGCGGTAGACGGTAGTCGGTTATCGGTGGGCGGCTATCAGTTATAAGTAAAGATATTCCTTAACCGATAACGGATAATCGTCTACTGATAACCGTCCACTGATAACCGATAACCGGTAACGGATAACCATGCTGGAATTATCCCTTAAAAAGGCCTTTGACGGCTTTTCCATCGACGTAGGCCTCTCGCTCGGGCCTGAGCTCCTTGTGCTCTTCGGCCCGTCAGGGGCGGGCAAGAGCCTTTTGATGAAGCTCGTCTCAGGCATACTGAGGCCTGACGAGGGTTCCGTGAGCATCGACTCGCGGGTCATATTCGATTCGGCCTCAGGCGTGGACCTGCCCATGCGGCAGCGGCGCATCGGCTTCGTCTTCCAGGACTACGCCCTTTTTTCGCATATGACCGTGCGCGATAATATCGCATACGGCGCGCACGGCCTGAGCGCGCCCGAGGCGCGCGAATCTGTGGCCGTGCTCGTAACGCTCATGCGCCTTGGCGGGCTTGAGGCCAGGTATCCGCACGAGCTTTCCGGCGGGCAGAGGCAGCGCGTCGCGCTGGCAAGGACGCTCGCGGCCAGGCCGCGCATACTGCTCCTTGACGAGCCGTTCTCGGCCCTTGATTACCAGGTGCGCGAGAAACTGCGCGCCGACCTCCTTGCCATCCACGAGCTATTCCCGATAACGACCATACTCGTGACCCACGACCTTGAAGAGGCGTTCATGCTGGGCACGCGCGTGGCCGTCATAAATAACGGACGGCTTGAGCAGGTGGGGGGCAGGGAGGACGTCTTCTACAGGCCGGCCACGCGTAACGTCGCCAGGTTCATCGGCATGCGTAATATCTTCAACGGCGTCGTGGATGGAGTTGACGGCGGGACGATTATCATGCACAATCCTGATATAGGCATCGTTACGGCCTTTGCCCCGCCGGATGCGCGTGTGCGCCCCGGGGCGCGGGTCTCGTTCTGCATCCGCCCCGAGGAGGTCATCGTCGTAAGGCCGGACAGGGCGCTCGGCCACATGGCCATGGAGAACGTCGTAGAAGGCGTGATAACCTCCGCGCTCGCAAAAGGCTCCACGCACATACTCTTTCTCAGGGTCGGCGCAAGCGAGACGCTCCTCAAGGTCGAGGTGCCGAACTTCGTCCGCAGGAAGTTAGCCCTTGCCAGCGGCGCGGCGACAAGGGTATTATTGAAGAAGGAAAGTATATGGGTGATACCTTAGCAGGCAGTCTTGCGGCGCCTTGGGCGGGTTAAGGCTTGCAACCCGAATCTTTTATCATGTAATCGCAGGGAGCGCGTCGTTTTTCCGCATACGAACTCATGGGTTCAGGTTGCAAACTTGAACCCGCAGCAGACCCCACAGTTATGGCGATTGCCGCGCACAACCACGAACATGGCCGTCCGCACGCGGATGCAGACCGCCCGATCAAGAGGCGGCTGCAGATATCCATTGCCCTTACGGCCATAATCTTTATCGCCGAACTCGCGGGCGGTTATTATACGAACAGCCTCGCGCTCATGAGCGACGCGGCGCACGTATTCATGGACGTCTTTGCGCTCGCGTTGACCCTTGCGGCAATCTACATCGCCGAACTGCCGCCCACTGAGACGCGCACTTACGGGCTTCACAGGGTGGAGGTCTTCGTCTCCTGGGCCAATAGCTTCATCCTGATACTCGTCACGCTCTTTATCTTCTACAGCGCGTATCAGCGGTTCGGCAACCCCCAGCCGGTCGAGACCATCGGCATGCTCGTCATAGCCGTCATCGGGCTCGTGGTGAACCTCGTCGTGGCCGTCTGGCTTATGAGCTACGCCGAGCGCGACTTGAATATCAAGAGCGCCTATTTTCACGTCGTCGGGGACGCCGCCGCCTCCGTCGGCGTCATCGTCTGCGCGGTCGTCATATACTTTACCGGATGGCTCTTCGTAGACCCTCTTATAAGCGACCTTATCGGCGCGATCATCCTCGTCGGCTCTTTCAACACCATGCGCGACGCCTCGCACATACTGCTTGAGGGGGTGCCCAAGGGCATAGACCTCGGCAGGGTGATAGACGACATAAAGGAATCCAACGGCGTATCCGGCGTCCACAGCATCCACGTCTGGTCGATATGCAACAACGTCCATGCCCTCAGCGCGCATCTCGACATCGAGCCGTTGCAGCGTTCGAGGGCAGGCGAGATATTCAACGAGGTCAATGAAAGGCTTGCCGCAACGCACCATATCTTTTATACTACCTTACAGGCTGAATGCTCGGGCTGTGATACGAACGACACCCTGCGGAAGATCGCCCACAGGGAGCGGGGGCATAGTCATTAAGGCGGGTTGTCGGATATCCGAAGCCAACGCCGGGAATAATTTCGAGTTGCGCAGGACATATCCTTTAAAGAGGAGGCATTATGCCGGAATACAAACCGCTGCCAACGGACGAACTGAGGCGCTCCTGCCCGCTCGATATCTTTTCATTCAAGACCACCGCGGAACTGCCTCTGCTGACCGAGATAATCGGACAGGAGCGCGCCCTTAAATCCATCGAGTTCGGTCTCGGCATCACGAATAATAATTACAATATCTTCGTCCTGGGAGACACCGGCACGGGCAAGGATACGACGGTTGCCGGCATCGTCGAAGAGAAGGCTAAAAAAGAGCCTTGCCCGGAAGACTGGTGTTATGTCTTCAACTTCGACGACCCGGATTGCCCGAAGGCCGTAAACCTTCCGCCCGGCAAGGGTTCGGCTCTTGCCGCGGGTATGGACGAGCTTATAGGAGCGCTGCGCCGCGACATCCCGAAGGTATTCGAGTCGAAGGACTACGAGAGGCACCGCGACGAGATATTAGACGGCCAGCAGGAGCGCACGCGCGCGATATTCAGCCGGCTTGAGCAGAAGACGCTTGAAAAGGGGCTCTACCTCAAGAAGTCCGCGAGCGGGCTCTCCGTCATGCCCGGCAAGAACGGCAAGGCCATGAGCCAGGAGGAGTTCGACGCCCTGCCCAAGGAGAAGCGCGACGAGATTGACGCTGCGCTCCACATCATGCAGGACAAGCTCTCGGACGCCATCCGCGAGGCGCGCGCCATAGAGAAGGAGACGAAGGAGCGCGTAGTTGCGCTCGACCGCGAGGTCGTCCAGTACGTCGTCAACCCGCTTATGCACGAGATATTCGAGACCTTCAAGGAGTTCCCCACGGTCATCGAGTACCTCAATCGCGTAAAGGCGAACATCCTCGATAATATCGACGACTTCCGGCCCAAGGAAGAGGCGCAACTCTCTTTCGGCGCATTCAAGCTGCCGACCAGGGAGCCCGCCTTCGAGCGTTACCGCGTAAACGTCATCATAAATAACAAAGAGACCAGGGGCGCGCCCGTTGTCTTTGAGACCAACCCTACCTACTATAACCTCTTCGGCAGGATAGAGTACCGCGTGCAGTTCGGGGTCGCAACCACCGACTTTACCATGATAAAGCAGGGGAGCATACACAAGGCCAACGGCGGCTATCTCATAGTCAACGCGCTGGACGTGCTCAAAAATATCTTCGTCTACGACTCCATCAAGCGGATGATAAAGAACGGCGAGGTGAGGATGGAGGACGTATGGGAGCAGTACCGCCTTGTCTCTTCCGCCACGCTAAAGCCGGAGGCGATACCCGTAAATATCAAGCTCATCTTAATCGGCGAGCCTTTTATCTACTACCTGCTCTATAACGTCGACAGGGAGTACCGCAAGCTCTTCAAGGTGAAGGCCGACTTCGACAACGTCATGCCGCGGGACGAGGCCAACATCCATAAGTACGCCTCTTTTATCGCCACGCGCTGCAAGGAAGAAGGTCTCCTGCCGTTCGATTGCGGCGGCGTGGCGGGCGTCGTCGAGTACGGCGCAAGGCTCGCCGCTCATAAGGATAAGCTCACCTCGCGCTTCAATGAGATAAAGAACGTCATAGTGGAGGCGAGCTACTGGGCCGGCGTCGAGGGCAGCCGGACCGTCTCGGCCCGGCACATAGACCGCGCCGACGCCGAGAGGGTCTACAGGCATTCCAAGATCGAGGACAAGCTGCGCGACTATATAAAAGACGATACCCTGATGGTCGACACCGATGGCCGCGTCGCGGGCCAGATTAACGGCATGGCCGTGCTCGACCCCGGCGATTACGCATTCGGCAAGCCTTCGAGGATTACGGCGCGCACTTACATGGGCGACGCCGGTATCGTGAACATCGAACGGGAAGTGAAGATGTCGGGGAAGATTCATAACAAGGCCCTGATGATACTGACGAGTTTCCTCGGCGAGCGGTATGCGCGCGGGTTTCCGATAACGCTGTCCGCGTCCATCTGCTTTGAGCAGCTCTATGACGAGATAGAAGGCGACAGCGCCACCTGCACCGAGGTCTACGCCCTCCTGTCCAGCCTTGCGGATGCGCCCATCGACCAGGGGTTTGCCGTCACCGGCTCCATGAACCAGCTCGGCGAGGTCCAGCCCATCGGCGGCGTGAACGAGAAGATAGAAGGCTTCTTCGACGTGTGCAAGGCCAAGGGATTGACCGGCAGACAGGGCGTTATCATCCCACGCAGGAACGTCAGGAACCTCATGCTCAAGGCCGAGGTGATAGATGCGGTGAAAGAGGGCAAGTTCGCCGTCTATCCCATAGACCGTATGGATGAGGGCCTTGAAATACTCACGGGCATGACCATGGGAGAGCGCGGCGCAAAAGGCGAGTATCCCGAAGGCACGATTAACTTCCTCGTTGAAAAACGCCTGCACTCGTTGGCGAAGAGCCTCAAGGAGTTCGGTCGGCCACCGGCAACCAAAAAGGCAGGTCTGCCAGTTGCTTCCGGTGACAAGGCCGAGGAGCCGAAGAAGGGGTAGGCCCATTACTAAAGTGAGTGATATGGCGTCATGTATATAAACGAGATATTCCTGAGCATACAGGGAGAGTCCACTTACGCGGGCCTGCCGTGCGTCTTCGTGCGTCTTTCCGGATGCAACCTCGCGTGTTCGTGGTGCGATACGCCTTACGCGCAGACGATGGCCAGCGCGCTGGAGATGCCGGTTGACGAGGTCATTGCCGAGGTGAAAAAGCACAAATGCCGGCTTGTGGAGATAACCGGCGGCGAGCCTATGATGCAGGAAGAGACTGATGACCTTGCGAAGCGCCTGCTTGACGACGGGTACATGGTGCTCGTCGAATCAAATGGCAGCGTCAGTTTTTCAGGGCTTGACGCGAGGGCGGTAAAGGTGGTCGACGTGAAGTGTCCGGCGAGCGGTTACGCCGGGACGTTCCTTGTCGATAATATCGGGCTTCTGACCAAGAACGACGAGGTGAAGTTCGTCATCGCCGACAGGCGCGACTATGAGTTCGCAAAGAAGTTCATCGAAGACTACCTCCATGACGCCACGCTCAAGCTGCTCTTTGCGCCCGTCTCTCCCGGGCTTGCGCCAAAGGAGCTTGCGGACTGGATATTGAAGGACGGCCTGTGCGTCAGGCTGCAGCTACAGATGCACAAGTATATATGGGGTAACGAGCGGGGACGGTAGTATGCGTTCACGCTCAATAACGCCCTGTCTGTTTAGAACATCCCCCTTTAAGAAAGGCGCCAAAGACACAAGGTTAGCGCACAAGGGGGACTGAGGGGGATTTGAATTTTCTTCCCCCTTTCATAAAGAGGACTGATGAGGATTATTCAAATAAGTCTTCCACAGACCTACTTCAATCCCTTAATGCCGTCCGAGACAAACCATAATCCCCCCTTTAAAAAAAAGGGTAAAAGAAAGGATCTGACAAACAATGAAGCTCTTCCTGTTGCTCGCCTTCTTCCTCTACGGCCTCGGTTTCCTGACGCTTCTCGCAAGCCATCTCTTCCGGTCCGACTGGCGGGGCAGGCTGCAGACCGCCTCAACCGCGGTTATCGTCGCGGGCCTTGTCGCGCATACCGCCGGCCTGGTTGAGCGCATCGCTGCCACCGGGCACGCGCCCATGGCGAGCATGTACGAGACCCTTGCTTTCTATAGCTGGATGACGGCGCTCGCAACTCTGTTTGTCGTATGGCGTTACCGGGAGAGGAGCGCGCCGCTCGTCACCGTGCCCATAGCTGCCGCAGCCGTTGCCTTCGCCATTACGAAGGAGAAGCCCGGCGCTCCGCTGACGCTCATACTCGACACCCGCTGGTTTGAGACGCACGTTACGTCGTCGTTTGCCGCTTACGCCCTCTTTACCCTTGCCTTTGCAGGCTCGGTTCTCTATCTCATCTCAGCGTTACGGGGCGGCGACGAGTCGGAGCTTCGCAAGTATCAGGATATCGCGGGCAGGAGCGTGCTGTGGGGTTTCTTCTTCTTTTCGGCATCCATGTTCGCGGGCGCGATATGGGGTTATCTTGCGTGGGGGATGTACTGGATGTGGGAGCCGAAGGTCATCTGGTCTTTCATCGTCTGGTTCTTCTACGCGGGCGCGATGCACGCCTACTTTGTCAAGGAGTGGCGCGGCACGGGGCTGTCGGTCGCCACGATAATCGGCTTTGCCGTCGTTGGCTTCACGTACCTCGGCGTCAGCATGCTGATGAAGAGCAGCCACAGTTTTTAGCCTGAAGCGCGAGACCATGGCTGAAGCATGGTCTCGCGCCCCTTACTACTTCTCCACCACCTTGAAATTATATTCGTCAACCACGTTATCCTTTATGACGATAGTGAGCGTGGTCGTGCGGGTCTTTGCGTTCACCTCGCTCTCGACAAGCCCCTCAAAATAGGTCTTGGTCATCTTTTCCTTGAAAACGTAGACGAGCCTTTCGGTTATCCCTTCCATTGTAGTCTCGTTTGGCGCGCCGAAGGTCTCGATGACCTTCTCCCTGGCGGTGACCCCGGGCTGTATCTCAAGGACGCGGGTCTTTTCAATTGCCGCGCCTTCGGGCCTGGTTGCCACGGTACCGGCGCAGCCGATAAGGGTGATGAAGGGTAGTATCAGGAGCAGGTTGCGTAAGCGTCTATCGGGTCTTTTCATCTTCGTCTCCTTTAAGGTTTTTTAGCGGACGCAGGATGGAGCAAAGGCTCTGTATCTTCGGTGCGGTTATCTCGCGCGCGGCGGGAATAGAGCCGTACTATGCCGACGTGACGGCGTCCCTGCCGCGGTCTTTGGCCCTGTACATGGCGTTGTCGGCCTGATGGATGATATCCGTCTTGCTTGTCGCGTCAACGGGATATGACGCCACGCCGAAGCTGCCTGTTATCTTGATGTTGAGCCCTTCATCCTTGAGCATTACCGTCTCGCGCAGCGCCCGGCAGAGTTTTCCGGCGGCGGTCATCGCGTTCGGCTTGCTCGTGTCCGGCATCAGTATCAGGAATTCGTCCCCGCCGTACCGGCAGGCCATGTCGACAGCGCGTATCATGGATACGAACACGTGCGCCACTTCGGCCAGGAGTTTGCTGCCGTTCAGGTGCCCGTGCCTGTCGTTTATGTCCTTGAAGTGGTCGAGGTCTATGAATATGACTGACAGGTTCGTCCCCGCCCGCTTGGCCCGCTCGAACTCATAGTCGAGCCTGTCGTGCATGAAGCGCGAGTTGTAGAGCTTGGTGAGGTCGTCGGTGATGGTCAGCTCCTGCACCTTGTTGAAGAACTTCGCGTTCTCGATGGCGATGGCCGTGTAGTCCGCGAGCGTGGTCAGGAGCACGAGGTCTTCTTCGCCGAACCTGCCGTCCTCGACCTTGTTGATGAGTTCGATTACTCCGTGGCATCTGCCGCGGTTGGCCAGCGGGACGCAGACGATGGAGCGGGTGGTGAACTTCGAGGCGTCGTCGGCCTTTTTGGAGAAGCGCGGGTCTTTGGAGACGTCAGCCACGAGAAGCGGCTTCATCTCCCTGGCCACCCATCCGGCTATGCCCTCGCCGAGCTTGAGCCTGATGTCTTTTATCTTCTCGGCGCCCTTGCCTATGATGATCTCGAAGTAGAGCTCGTTGGTCTTGTCGTCAAGCAGGAGGAGCGACCAGTTCTTCGGCTGCAGCAGGACGCTTATCTTGTCCATGACTATGCCGAGTATCTCCCTGAGGTCGAGCGAAGAAGCAAGCGCCTTGCCTATTTCGTTAAACGCCGCGAGTTGGGCAAGACGCTGTCTGTTCTCGAGTTCGCCGGTCCGGGAATCGTGGTGCGGGGTTTTGTCGTTGGTGGATTCCACATCTGTAAATATAGCTTAATAAATCAAATAATGCAAGAATGGCGGGGGGAAACGGCGGTTAGATGTCTAATGCGAATGCGTGCTGTATGGTGCGCGTAACAGCGCCCGGCCTTCCGCTGCCGATGATTCTTCCGTCCACGGCCACGAGCGGGCAGACCTCGATGCACGAGTTGGTAAGAAAGGCTTCAATCGCGCCGAGGAGTTCCGTCTGGCGTATGCGTCCTTCTCTTACCGGGATGCCGAGCCGTCGCGCCTCGTTGATAACGGCGCTGCGTATTATGCCCGGCAATACGCCTTTGCCCGGGGTGCCTTCGTATACCGGCGCGGTCTTTATGCCCGAGCGCGTTACGATGAAGAGATTGGCCGCCGTGGCCTCGGTCGCGCAGCCGTCGGCGTCGATGAATATCCCCTCGGCAGCGCCCTTTCTCGCGGCCTCGGCCCTGCCCAGGATGTTTGGCAGGTAGTTGAGGGTCTTTATCCACGGTATCGACGGGCAGTAGCCCTTGATGAGCGCGGCCTTGACCCCTGTGCGTTGCTGCTTTAAAAGCGCATTCGCGTTCATCTGTTTTGTTACGACGAGGACGGTGGGCGTTAAATCCCCCCCCAGCCCCCCCTTTTGCAAAGGGGGGGAGATTGCGCAGGGGGCATTGCCGCGGGTTACGGTTATACGCATATAGGCCTGGCCGCGGTCAAGGGCGTTTGTCTTTATGAGCCGCTCAAGGCAGCCCGCCTTCACGTCCCTAAAGAAGCCCCTGAGCGGGGCCGCTGGTATGCCCATAAGCCGCGCGCCTTTCTGAAGCCTCTTTATATGCGCCGCTTTAAAGGCTATAACCCCGTCCGTCGCCTTCATCGTTTCGAAGAGGCCGTCCCCGTAGAGCAGCCCGCGGTCGAATACCGGGATGGCCGCCTTATCCTCGAATACGAGCGAGCCGTTGAGGTAGACTTTTTTTTTGAGGTTTTTTTTCAGCCGCATATCATGCCTCTGTCAGTGCCTACTCATGCCGGTGGGCTTGGTCCTTTCCGTGAAAGATGCGGGCCCCGGCGGCTTAGCGCCGAGCGCATGTAAAAAATCCCGCGCCTTCAGGAGCGTTTCGTCGTATTCCTCCAGCGGCACTGAGTCGGCAACGATGCCGCCGCCGACGTGCAGGCGCAGGAGACCATCCTTTATTATAGCCGTTCTTATGGCCATTGCGAAGTCCATATCCCCGTTAAAGTCCATCCAGCCCAACCCTCCGGTGTATATACCTCTGGCACAGGGTTCGAGTTCGTTGATTATTTCCATGGCGCGGAACTTTGGCGCGCCGGTCACGGAGCCCCCCGGAAAGCAGGCCTTTAGCGCGGTTGCCGTGGATATGCCCGGCTTGAGCCTTGCCCGTATGGTGGAGACCATGTGGTGCAAATGCTCGTATGTGTGCACGGCCTCGAATGCCGAGACCTCGACGCTGCCCGGCGCCGAGACCCTGCCGAGGTCGTTCCTCTCAAGGTCGACTATCATCACGTGCTCGGCGCGCTCTTTCCTGCTCTGTTTCAGTTCCTCGACCATGAGGAGGTCTTCTGCCGGGTCTTTGCCGCGGGGCCGTGTCCCCTTTATCGGTTCGGTCTCGATAAGACCGCCGCTTGAACGAAGGAGCCGCTCCGGCGTATTCGATACGACCTGGAACTCGCCGAAGTCCATGAAAGAGGCGAATGGCGCGGGATGGGTCTCGCTCAAGCGTTGGAAAAGGTCGAACGGGTCTCCGCTCACAGGGATTGAGAGGCGTTGCGAGAGGTTTATCTGGTAGATGTCCCCTGCCGAGATGTAATCCTTTGCCCGGTCTATCATATTCAGGTATGCCTGGCGCGTCATGTTGGACGAGGCCATTTCTGTGGCGGCAAAGGGTTTTGGCATCTGCGGCCCTGCGTCCTGGATGAGCCTTTTGAACTCGTTGAAGCGCGCCGTGTCAGCGTTGGTTGAGATGATATACCCGCGGCCTGTGGCATGCTCAAAGACGCAGACCGGGTCAAAGACGCCGATGAGGGCCTGCGGCGTCTCTTCAGGCCCGCCCCTGTGACGCGCAAGGCGCGGCTCGATGACGGAGTTGAGGTCGTAGCCGAGGCAGCCGACAGCCCCTCCGTTGAACGGGAAGGGGCCGCGCCCGTCATAGCGCCTTACGGCGAGTATGGAGTCAAGGGCCTCGAAAGGGTCTTTATATCGCGTCACGTTGCCGGAGACCGAATCAATTGCCCGGGTGACGCCGTCTTGCGTGCGGATTTGGATTATCGGCGAGGCCGCAACAAAGGTATAGCGGCCGCCGTCTTTCCACCCGGGTACGATAACCGGCATGGGCAGGCGTCTTATGGCGGCAAAGATGCCGAACGCGGTCGTATCTCTTATCTCTTCTATCAACACAGATACAGGATATTACCATTTGAAGGGCCGGTCAAGCGTTGCGACGGGGTGGCGCGTCATGATCTCCGCCAGCCCTTCCTTGTGAAGGAGGGGGAGAAACCCGCCCGTTCTCGTCAAGGAGGGTGGTCAAACAATATGCCCGTCCTTGTAATGGAGGGGCAATGGAAAAGCCTGCAAGATTCAGGGTGTAAATTTTCTCCGACTCTGATAAAATATTCCGATTGAACTCCATGCCTGCGATTATATGGCAGGTCTCTTTAAGGTATGCGAAAAAAGACGAGACAGATAAATATCGGTTCCGTGGCAATCGGCGGCGGCGCGCCAATAAGCGTCCAGTCCATGACCAACACCAATACCGCGGACGTCACCGCGACCGTCGCGCAGATACAACGGCTCGAGGCGGCCGGGTGCGAGATAGTCAGGGTCGCTGTGCCGGACATGGAAGCGGCAGCGGCCATTGGCGGGATACGCAAGGCCATCTCCATGCCGCTCATAGCTGACATACACTTTGACTGGCGTCTTGCCATTGCCGCGCTTGAGAGCGGCGTTGACGGGCTGCGACTGAACCCCGGCAACATCGGTTCCAAAGACCGCATAAAGACCGTCGTTGCAGAGGCCGCCTCGCGCCGCGTGCCCATACGCATAGGCGTCAACGCGGGCTCGCTTGAAAAGGACATACTTGAAAAGTACGGGCATCCGACAAAAGAGGCCCTTGTCGAGAGCGCCATGCGCCATATCGCCATACTCGAAGACCTGGGGTTTTTCGATATCAAGGTCTCGCTCAAGGCCTCCAGCGTGCCGCTTACGGTCGAGAGCTACCGTCTGCTTTCCGAGCAGGTCGATTACCCTCTGCACATAGGTATCACCGAGGCGGGCACGGTCTGGGCAGGCTCGATAAAGTCGGCCGCCGGTCTTGGCGCGCTCCTTTACGGAGGCATAGGCGATACCATGCGCGTTTCTCTTACCGGCGACCCGGTTGAGGAGGTCAGGTGCGGCTGGGAGATACTGAAGGCGCTGGAACTGCGCGAGCGCGGGGTCAGGATAATCTCGTGTCCGACGTGCGGCAGAATCAAGCTCGACCTTCCGGCCATCGCGCTTGAGGTCGAAAAGAGGCTTGGCGGCATTACCGAGCCGGTAAGCGTCGCGATAATGGGGTGCGTGGTCAACGGGCCGGGCGAGGCAGTGGAGGCCGATATCGGCATAGCCGGTGGCGACGGCGTGGGCCTCATCTATATAAACGGCAAGGCCAACCGCAAGGTCAGGGAAGACGAAATCGTGGACGCGCTCGTGGACGAGGTGGCAACGCTTGTCGAGGCGCGGCGCAAGGGCAGGGCGCGGTCAGGTTGACGCGGATGGATTAGAAAACGTTATTTGATTGGCATACCGGGCGTCATGATATCGAGGTATTCGATATCGTGACGCCCGGTATTATATAACAGGCGGAGGCGGCATCGTGTCAAACAGGAAGGCGGTAGATAACGGCAATCAGCAGCAGGCGCAGTCCAATACGCAGACGTGGGTTACATGGGTGGCCCTCACCACGGCGGCGGTAGCGGTGTTAACGGCATTCACGACGCTCTTCATGGGCAAGTACTCATCGCGCACCATGTTGTATCAGGCGCAGGAGAGCGATCAGTGGGCGTTTTATCAGGCCAAGTCCATAAAGTCGCATACGTATGAGCTGGAAAAACAGCAGTTGGAGCTTACGCTTGCCTCGCTCAAGGGCAGGATATCCAAGGACCTTGATGCGAAGTATCGCAAGGTCATTAACGAGTATGCCGGGAATATAGCGCGTTACGACTCCGAGAAGAAGGAAATAAAGGAAAAGGCCGAGGGGCATGCAAGGGATAGGCAGACCTCGCAACTGAAGTCCGGGCAGTTCAGTTACGGCCTGATATTCATGCAGATAGCGCTGATGTTGTCGTCCATAGCCGTCATCACAAAGAAAAAGCCGCTTTGGTATTTTGGCATTGCGGTTGCGGCGCTTGGCTGCGTATTTTTTATCAACGGCATGTATCTTCTTTTTTAGAGGAGTCGCGGAGGCCGGATGTTTGAGCTTGACGAGCGCCTTCGGGCGGATACGGCTGAGGTGGTCACGCTGGGGTTGAGCATCGTGCTCCTGATGAACGACCGGACGCTCCCGTGGCTGATACTGGTGCCGCAGGCGCCGGGTCTGAGGGAGCTTTACGACCTCAATGTCTCCGGGCGCGCCGTCATGATGGACGAGATTGCGCTTGCGTCAAGGGTCATGGCGCAGGTATATAAACCCGACAAGCTCAACGTCGCCAACCTCGGCAATATCGTCCCGCAGCTCCATGTTCATATCGTTGCGCGCCGCGTCGGCGACCGCGCATGGCCGGGGCCGGTCTGGGGCGCGCCGGGCGGCCAGCCGTATACCGGAGAAGGGCTTGAGGCGGCGCTTTCGGCCCTGCGGGCCGTATTCAGGAACCAGGGGCGTTAAACCTTAAAAAAACCTTGACAACCGTGAGGCTTATCGGATATTATTTGATATTCAGATGGCCGTCGGCAGGGTTATGACATGACTGCGGCGTCCGTATATCGCCAAAAAATAACCAAAAAATACGGCGATACGGCCTTTTGCGCCGTAATCCTTAAATCGCCTGGAGGAAGAACGAGATGCACGCAGTTATAAAGACCGGTGGAAAACAGTACAGGGTTGCCGAGGGCGACGTTGTAAAGGTGGAAAAGCTCGAAGGCGAGATAGGCGCTAACGTCGAGATATCCGAAGTCCTTGCCGTAGGCGAGGGTGAGGGCATTAAGATCGGCGCGCCCACGGTTGACGGCGCAAAGGTCTCCGCTGTCATTGTTGAGCAGGGCAAGCACAAGAAGCTCATCGTCTTCAAGAAGAAGAAGAGGAAGGGCTACACCAAGAAGCAGGGGCACAGGCAGCTTTTTACGAGCATCAAGATAGAGTCGATAAAGGCCTAATCCGTCTCAATCGGCGGGCAGGCGTGGTTTTGACGTATCAAGTATAATTCACACGGCTGAAAGAGGCGGGCCAGCCATGACAGCATGGCCGGGACGCAGCCGTATCAATCATTCGGAGGCTTTACCGTGGCGCATAAAAAGGCAGGCGGAAGTTCAAGAAACGGCAGGGACAGTAACGGCCAGAGAAGGGGCGTAAAATGCTTCGGCGGCCAGACCGTGCCTCCGGGCTCCATCATAGTCAGGCAGGTAGGCACGAGGTTCTTCCCCGGGGCCAACGTGGGTCAGGGCAGGGACTTTACCCTCTTTGCCAAGGTCGGCGGCGTGGTGAAGTTCGAGGAGAAGGGCGACAGGAAGTTTGTGAGCATCGTACCGGCGGCTGCCTGAAATACGGCAGCGTGGCCTCGATACCGTGTTCGCGCGCCGGTAGTATCGGCAAACCGTCTAATCCTGTGTTGACAAGAGAGCAAACGGTTCTCTTGTCTTGAAGACGCCGGATAAAACCGCAGTTGTCATAGCAGATGATATTCAGGGCGTATGGGAGGCCAGCCGGAACTCTCTTCGCCCTTTTTTTATGGTTTTGCCTCCGGTCTGATAAGGCCATTCCCCTTATGAGGGAGACCTTCGCATAACTGTCAGGTAGCCTCTGAAAAACACTATGCCTGTCATTCTGAGGAGCACTTTTGGCGCCAAAGACACAATGTTAGCGCACAAGCGACGAAGTCAAGCACAGCTTGTTTTAGCCCGCATCATTTTGCGGGTTAAAACAAGCGAATATAAATGGTATCTTCATTACTTGTAAATTATCCGCCGTTTTGCGGATAATTTACATCTTGTAACTTGTTGAATCGCCTAAGAAGCAAGATGAATTATTCCATGCGGTAAGACCGCATGAAATAATAAAACCAATGTAATGCCCATTTATATTCGCTCGCACACCCGCATAATGCCGCGGGTTTACGCTCGCTATGCGTTTTCTTCGCTTCGCTCAGAATGACAACAGTGCCCTTTATTTTTGAGTTATGCAAAGGTCTCCTTATGAGGGGGCAGCAGGGTGTGGTGTTCCAGCCGCCGTCACGGCGCCTGCATCGCGGCGGCCCATCAAGCGTTAAAGAACTTTAAGGATTGTTCAAGGGTGTTATGAGGTTTATAGACGAGGCTCTAATTACGGTCAAGGCAGGCGACGGCGGCGCGGGGTGCGTAAGTTTCCGCAGGGAGAAGTACGTTCCCAAGGGCGGGCCTGACGGCGGCAACGGCGGCGCGGGTGGGGATATCATCTTTGTCGCGGACGCGCGCCTTTCGAGCCTCCTTGACTTCAGGTACAGGCGCGAACATGTCGCCGAGTCCGGCCACAACGGCATTGGGAGCCTTTGCACGGGCAAGGACGGCGAGGACATGATGATAAAGGTCCCGGCCGGCACGTTGATAAAGGACTCGGATACCGCAGAGGTGCTGGCCGATATGGTTACCGTCGGTCAGCGGTACCTGTGCTGCAAGGCAGGGCGCGGCGGCAAGGGCAACGCCCACTTCGCCACCTCGACCCACCAGACCCCGCGCTTTGCCCAGCCGGGCGAGCCTGGCGCGGCCAGGGCGCTTCATCTGGAGTTGAAACTCCTTGCAGACGTGGGCATCATCGGATTCCCTAACGCGGGCAAGTCCACTCTTATCTCGCACGTCTCGGCCGCCAAGCCTAAGGTGGCGGATTATCCGTTCACGACCCTTGTGCCGAACCTCGGGGTGGTCAAGTTCGGCTCGTTCGGCGGCTTCGTCATAGCCGACATGCCCGGGCTTGTCGAAGGGGCGCACGAGGGCAAGGGGCTTGGCGTAAAGTTCCTCAAACACATAGAGAGGACGCGCATATTCATACATCTGCTCGACCTGTCGCCGTTTACCAACAGAGACCCGCTCGAGGACTGGAAGCTGGTGAACCGCGAGCTTACGGCATTCAACCCGGAGTTGGCCAGGAGGCCGCAGGTCGTGGCGTTGAATAAGATAGATATCACCGAGGCTAAAGAGCGCGCGCCTGAGCTATTGAAATGGTTTGCCAAGCGCGATATAAAGGTCTTTGCGATATCGGCCGCCACGGGCAACGGCCTGACAGAGCTTGTAAACTACGTCGGCGAGGTAGTTGAAAAGAGTAAGCTCGCAAATGCCGCCGAAGCGCAGGGCCGATAGGCGCGGTAGAGCACGGCGATGAACCCTCTCCCCTTGGGGAGAGCAACTGTCTTACGTGTCAAGTATTTTGATTACAACCTTCAACCCATGGTGTTTGATGTTTGAGCATTGCGTTGAGAATCGTAAGGAGTTTACGCATACAGGCGGTAAGGGCAACTTTGCCAGTCTTGCCTGCGGCACG
>JACRNO010000078.1 GCA_016234855.1 Deltaproteobacteria bacterium
AACCCAGCCCTCGACCACAGGTTCGAGGAGATAACGAGAGCGTACGGACTTATAAAAAAATACTGTCATGGCAAGGCGTGTTCTTTCAAGGAAGAAACGTTTGAGGGTTTTTTTGTCGTCGAGCCGCTAAATCCCCAATAGTCCTCTTTTTTCAAAAGAGGCAATTAAAAAGCCGCAGGAAAGGCTATTGCCTCAAGCCGCGGAGGCTTAAAATGGGCTTCGATGTAAAAGATGAAAAGGCGCAAGAGTCGAGCAGGCGCAAGAAGAAGATAAAGAGGGACAAGGAAGAAAAAGAAAAAGACGGGGCGGGCGGCATGCTGCGCGAGGCCGGTAAGACATTAGGGTTCGGCGGCATCTTGAAAAAGATGGAGAAACTCCCCCGTTTCAAAGAACGATTGAAAGAGATCGACGAGGAGATCGAGCGGAGACTGAAGACCCTCCCTATCCCCCCCTTTTCAAAGGGAAGGAGATTAAATATGCCGGAAGGCGGCGTTGCCAGGGCGCCGTCCATACCGCCGGGGATAAGGGGGGCGCCTCCTGGAGGGAAAAGGCCGGGGGTGAAGATGCCGGCTCCATGCGAGATTGCCGCCGACGTCTTTGATGAGTTTGACCATCTGCTCATTGCGGCCGACCTGCCCGGCGTCGAGGAAAAGACGATAGAGGCAAGCCTTGACGGAGACGTCCTCACGCTGTCTTTCAGAAGGGATGACAGGATCGTAAAAAAGACGCTGAAGCTCCCGTGCGCGCCTGAAGGCGATATCGTCAAGATATATAAGAACGGGATACTTGAAGTGAAGATAAATAAATGAGACGCGAGGCAGTGAAACAATGGCGATTAATATCGACGGAGAAGATCTGAAGCATGGGGTAATGGGTCTTGTAATCGCCGTAGTTGAAATACTGAAAGATGCCCTCAAACACCAGGCCGTAAGGCGCATGGAGGCCGGGACGCTGAACGCAGAAGAAATAGAAAGGCTGGGAGCGGCCTTAATGGGGATAGATAGGGCGGTTGACGAGATAAAAGAGGAATACGGCGTCAAGGAGGCCGTAGTATCGGTAAGAGAAGGGTTGGACCAAGCCCTGAACGACATCTTCCACGCGGCCACTCTTGCAACCGGGCCAGGACTTGAAACCCGCGTACCCCGTGAGACGGGCAAGAGACGGCATGACGAAAAAAATCCTAAAGAGATTGAAACGCCGTAGACGGTTCTATGCGTGGATAGGCTTGTGCGGGGTGCTGGCCGCGATAGGCGGCATCGGAGTCGGTATCCGCGCCGGGCGTTCTCTTGAGCGCCTGACCATAGCCGATGAGGCCGTAAAATTGGGGGCAGCTATAGACTCCCTCGAGGCCAAGATCAATCATCTTCATGTCGAGAGGGTCGTGGCCGACATCATCGACTGCGAGTCCGGGGGGCGGCACGACGAGTTATGGGGGGATGGAGGCAAAAGTTACGGCGTCGCGCAATTCAACGAGGAAACTTTTCACCGATTTGCCGCGAAGGCCGGCATGCCGCACCTCGAATGGAAGGACCGCGATGACCAGATAACCCTCTTGCGTTGGGCAGTGGCGAACGGATTTGGCCGGTCGTGGTCATGTTACGGCAAGGCGGTGAAGGGGTAACGACGCGAGGCGAATGCAATCTTTGGCCGAATACCGCGTCGCCGTCTATTCCTTGCCTTCGACTCAAATCTTGCATTCGCGCATTAACGGGCCGCCCTCTCCCCAGCACCACTTTTCATCGCGGACGTTTGTGCAGACTCCGCGGCAGCATGGTGAAAAGTGGCGCTGGGGGCGACAGAAAGTGGTGCTGGGTAGTGTGAGGGGGAGGCGGACGGGATGGCATTGAAGATGGAAGAGCCGGGCGCGCAAGCCAAAGGCCGCGTGCCGGGAAATCAAGACAAACCCCCGGGCAAATACCTCTACTGCGTCGTGGAAGACGCATGCGTGAACTTCGCATTCACGGGCATGAATGATGGACGCATCACCGCGGTAAGACACGAGGGACTGTCAGCGGTGGTTCAGGACGGCGTGCAGGGGCTTTACGGTAAAGACGGCGGAGTTTTGCGCAATCTCGCAATCGCCCATCATAAGGTGGTGGATGCGGCCGCAAAAATGTGCGGCGCCTCCCTGCCGTTTTCCTTTGGGAACGTAGTTACTGGCGCCGGGCGCGATACGCCAGAGGAGCGCATCTCAGCCTGGCTCGGGCGCAATTACGGCGTCCTTAAAGGAAAACTCGAAAAGGTCAGGGGCAAGGCCGAGTACGGCGTGCAGGTTTTATGGGATACAGAGGTCATGGCCGCCAAGCTCATAGAGAAATCCCCTGAGTTAAAGAGGCTGGACCAAGCGGCAAGGGCCTCATCCCCGGGCACGGCCTTCATGTATAGAGAAAAGCTCCGAATGGCGCTTAGACAAGAGACCGAGGCGATGGCAGATGAACGTTTCAGGACGTTCTACGGCCGTATAAAAAAGACCGTAGACGAGATAAAGGTTGACGGTATAAAAAAGGCCGACGGCGTTGAACGTATGCTCTTAAACTTCTCCTGCCTCGCGCGCGACCACGAGGCCGAGGAGCTTGGCAAAATACTTGACGATATTGAAAGAGAAGGCTTCGCGGTGGTTTTTACAGGACCGTGGCCGCCCTATTCCTTCGTGTGATGCGATAAAGACCGTGAACGTGAACGGACAACGGCCTTTAACACGGTTCACGGTCACGGAACACGGTATTTAACTATGAAACCTGCAAGGCAGATAGATTACAACCTTACCGAAGTGCTGGACAGACTCTTGGATAAGGGCATGGTCATCAATGCCGAACTCGTTATTTCAGTCGCCGGGATACCCCTTATCGGCGTAACGTTGACGGCGGCCGTGGCGGGAATGGATACCATGTTGGCCTACGGGGTCATGGAAGATATGGACAGGAGGGTCAGGGAACGGCCGTTGTCAGTGAAAGGTTATCAGTTATCGGTAACGGATAACCGGTAACCGATAACGGTCTTTCAGGAGCGGATATGTCAAAGACTGTAGGCATAGACCTCGGCACGACCTTTTCAGTGGTCGCGCACCTTAATGCCGGAAGGCCAGAGGTCATCCCGGGGAAAGACGGGACGGCTCTTACGCCCTCTATCGTGGGGATACGCAAGGACGGAACCCGGGTGGTTGGAAGGGCCGCAAAGCTTCAGGCAGAGGCAAACCCCGATGGCACCGTCTTTTCCATAAAGAGGCGGATGGGGAGGAGACAATATCTTGACTTCAGCGGTCTTGCGCCTGACGTGGATGCCGTAAGACATATCAAGAGACGCATGGGCACGAACTATCGAATAATGATAAACGGCATGGAGTATACGCCGGAGGAGATATCGGCGACTATCCTTAAAAAACTCAAGGACGACGCCGAAGGGTATCTCGGCGAGAAGATAGAGAAGGCGGTCGTGACCGTGCCAGCCTACTTTAACGTCTCCCAGCGCCAGGCCACCATCGACGCCGGCATCATCGCCGGACTCGACGTGATAAGGATAATCGACGAGCCTACGGCGGCGGCCCTCGCTTACGGACTGGAGATCGAGGACGTCCAGACCGTTATGGTATGGGACCTCGGCGGCGGGACGTTCGACGTCTCCATACTGGAGCTTGGGGCTGGGTTGTTCGAGGTCAAGGCCGTATCAGGCGACACGCTTCTGGGCGGCGACGATTATGACCAGCGGATAGCCGGTCATCTGGTCTCTGAACTTAAAATGGAGACCGGCATCGACCTTGCCGGAGATGCGGCCGCCATGATACGGATCAAGGACATCGCTGAAAGGGCCAAGATGGAGCTGGCCCAAAGCGAGGTTGCGGCCATAGACGTTCCCTTTACCGGTGATAACGGCGAAGACAGGCGTTTTGAGACCTTTCTTACAAGGGCCGGGTTTGAGGAATTGACGTCCGACCTCCTCCGCAGGATGATTGAACCGACCGAGAAGGCGCTCAAATATGCCGGACTTGAACCATCGGAAATAGACCGTGTCTTGTTGGTCGGCGGCTCAACAAGGATGCCTCAGGTCAGACGGCTTTTAAGGGAGCTTATTGGAAAGGAGCCTCACGTCGACATCAATCCGGACACGGTCGTGGCCATGGGCGCGGCCATCCAGGCCGGTATTCTGACCGGACAGATTAAGGAAAAGATACTGATAGACGTCATACCCATCTCGCTGGGCATAGAGGCCGAAGGGGGCGTCTACGCGAAGATTATAGAAAAAAACACGGTAATTCCAGCGTCAAGAAGCCGTATCTTCACCAATTCGGCGGATGATCAGGGAGCGATGAATATTCATGTGCTCCAGGGCGAAAGGACCTCTGCCGCAGGCAACATGACCCTCGCCAGATTCGACCTCTGCGGCATCTCGGCGGGCAAGAGGGGTGACGTCTTTGTCGAGGTAAGGTTCGATATCAATGCGGACGGCATCCTCAATGTGTCGGCAAAAGACCTTCATACGGAAATCTCAAGCGCGCTGCGCGTCTCCCCCAGGTTTTACGGGCTGACGGACGATGAGATTAATCGCATGAAGGGCGAGGCGCAAGACTGCATGGAGAAAGACCGGACCGGGCTTGAGCAGGCAAAGGCCGTCGTAACGGCCAGGGGTATGATCTCGGCGGCAAGAAGGTTCATCGAGGAATCCGGCTGCCCCGGCTCAAGAAAGGAGTTCGATGCCTCCATCCTGAAGGTGGAGTCCGCCCTGGCGCAGGGCAACCGAGTATTGACGGAAGCGATGACCGATGAACTCGAAAGACGGATTAAGGCCATGGACGTGGCCGACAGAGGAGGGTTTGAGAAGATGCCCGATGATAGACCCTCGCCGCCGGATCCCGCATAGGCGCCGGTTAGTCGGTAAGGTAAAGGCGGTTATCGGTGGACGGTTATCGGTTATCACTTCAAGGATATATTTTTTGTCGGCATTGCAAATTAAGTATAGGCGATTTAAGACTATGTGCATTCCCGCGTGATTCTGGCGGGAATGCAGCCTTTATCGGCGTCTGGTATATACCTATTTAGCAATGCCTTTTTGCATTTACCGGTAACTGATAACCGTTCTACCAACGGTAACCCGCTAATAGAGGAATTACAAATGGTGCGCGGCATCCCGCCCAAGACGACACTGGATAAACTGAGGGAAGCCCTCGACGGCCCGGCCGCTGATATATCCGCGAAACGGCGCGGCCCTTTTACGTCCTCCAAGCGGCCCAGGGAGTGGGTCTACGAAACAAGGCCGGTCTTCAAAAGATTGATGAAGGAACCCCTCATAGACGTCTTCAAGGAGGCAACGGAAGTGCGCATCATCATCGACCTTGGAGGTTTCAGCCGGGGGGAGGTGGATATCGACATAAAGACCGACAGATACGTTATTACCGCCGTATGCGGAAAAGAGAGTTTCAAGGAGGAGATACTTCTTCCAAAGGACGTCGATACGGTCAACACGGAAGAGTATTTTAGAAACGGAATATTGGAGTTGGTCCTTCCCAGGAAAAAAGGCCATGAAAGCATGAAGTAGCCTTTAGTTGCGGAGAGCAGATGAAAAAAAACCCGTGTATCCTTGTTATTGACGATGAAAAGGACGTGTGCGTCTTCCTTGAGAAAGTACTCGGTGAAGACGGCTATGATGTTTTGACAGCCCTCTCCGTTGAAGAAGGCGTTAAGGCCGTATCTTCAAAGCGGCCGGATATCGTCCTTATAGACAAGAACTTGCCTAAGCAGAACGGCATAGACGGTTTGGCGAGGATAAAGGCTATCGACGAAAATATCGTTGTCATCGTAATGACCGGTTACGGGGCAATGGAGAGCGCAAGACGCGCTATGGAACTTGGGGCCTTTGATTATATAACCAAGCCTTTTGACCTTGATTGCATCAAGACGGTCATCAAAAACAGCCTGCGCCTAAGGCCGGGGGCGTCTGTTTAAGTGAAATGCCATGAAGCGTAAAACCCTCTCCCCTTGCGCGGCGGCGTGGGTCGGGCAGGGTGAGGGGGCGTTATGCATCTCGACAGGTCGGTGTATCCTTATAAAACCCCCTTCCCTCCTGTGACAAACCATCTGGTATCAGACCGGAACAAAAAATGAGAAAGCTGCTTTACTGCCCTATCATACATATGAGCGCGGATTTGGGGAGCCTTACCCATGAGGTAACAAAGAGGGGCACGGCGGGTCTCGGTGAAGACCTTTGGAAAAGGCATCAGAAAACGATAAGGGGTTTTTGGCAGGCGATGGAGGCATATTTTGATTCCACCCCGGCCTCTGGCTTCAAGGTCTATCAGGATGGGATGGCAGCCGACGGCGAGATGGGGCAAAAGATTATTGAAGAAGGGGTTAAAAACGGCAGCAAGAACTTCGAGATCGTATCAAGTCTCATCAAAAGAGGGGCCGTTCTTGTCCGAACCGAGGACTTCAATCTCCTTAAATTGGAGCTTGACCGGCTCATTAAGATAAGCAAGGCTAAAACCGTAATCAAAAAACTCGCCGCGTACCTTGAATACATATTGACGAAAAACAGTCTCCTGAGAAGAAGAGACGAGTTCATAGCCCGGAGGATAAACGAGACCCTGGAAGACGGCGAAACAGGCGTCCTCTTCGTTGGCGCATACCATGACGTCGCTCGTTGGCTTGCAAGCGATATCTCGGTGAAGGAAGTGAAGGACAGGAAAAGGGTCGCGGATTATCAGAGACGATTCACTTTATGGGAAAGGAAGAGAAAGGAAGTGGAAGAACTCTCCTGCTACCTCGTATCTCCGGTAGATTTACCCCGGGCCTGAATCATATAATTCCCCGGAGCTTGCTACGGGGTTAGCTTATCGAACCCTCCCCCTTGACGGGGGAGCAACTGTGTTGTCAAGAGGCATATACAAGATGATTCATATTCCAACGCGCATTATTTTTGATCATTGCATTCAAGACGGTGAGGAGCTTGCGCAACAAGCGGTGGGAGCAAGCTTCGGCGCTTTTCCTGCCTGTTTAAGGCGCTCATAAAACGTCTTGATTGCAGGGTTGAAGCGCGTGGCGGATATCGTGGCCATGTAAAGCACGGCCCGCAGTCCACCTCTGCCGCCCCATATGATGCGTTTACCCTTGAACTTGCCGCTGTCGCGGTTCATGGGCGCAAGTCCCACAATCGCCCCGCTTGCGAGCTTATAGTCCTCGTCTTCAGCCTTGCCTCCGGTCTCGGAAGTGGGCGTCATGGGCGATACCATGCCGTCGCCGGTCTCGCTCTTGATGAAGACCGTGAACATGCCGCTTATGACGGCCGCCATCAGCTCAGCCTCGGTGTACCTGTCGAGTTGTTTGAGCGGCTCTATCACAGGAGCAAGATACGGCACGCCTCGCGTCTGCCCAGGCCTCATCTGCCAGAATAGGTGAAGAACGTTCCGCCTGCCGGACGTTCCCCCGAAGGCAGGGACTATCGTCCATGACCGCTTTCTGAGTTCAAGGATGCTCCCCGGGTGCTGATCCATGATGTGGTAAGCGATGGGAGCGCCGTAAGAATCCTTCTTCACGCCGCCGGACACCTCCGGGCCATCTGGGGCGTTAGCCTCGTTGCATACCCTGTCGCCCTCGATGACCTGCAAGCTCAATCCGTAGGGAGAGCCGAGCCTTTCGATGTATGGCAGTAAGAGGAATACATCCCCGCTCTCAAGCGCCGAGCGGAATACAAGGTTCTGGACGCTGGCAAAGGTGAGGGTGCGGCCAGCGTCGCTCTCCTGCGACTCTGCCCAGAGCCGGAACTCGCGCTCGGCGTTGGCCTCCCATGCGTCTGCCTCTTCCACGTCCATGCCAAGCGTCTCCCTGTCAATCCTCGACTGGAGTTTCAGCCCCGTGCCGACTACGTTCGTGCAGACCGTGTTGATCGCGCCCGTCGCAAGCGGGGCGTTCCTGACAAGGTCACGCGAGCGGTCGCGCAGTATCGGCAGGTCAAAGAGCGTGTCGCTGTCAGCGTCGCCCCAACTCGTCCTCCACTGGCTAAGCGACCTCTTTGCGCGGGACGCGCCGATGTAGCTCCCAGAAAGGGCAAGCATTGCCCGCGCCCGGAATCGCATCTCGGCCTTCACTGGATCAATGAAGCGCATAATGCGGTCGATGATGTTCTCTTGAATTTTGAGTTCGGTCATGCTTTTTTGTCATTCCGAGTCAAAGCCGAGGAATCTCGCTTTTAAACCGGAGTGCCTCCGATAATTTTTATGCCGCCCCTTGAGAGGCGTCTTACCTGCCTGTCCCAGAACTCGATGTTCTCGCGTATAACCTGGGCATCCGCCCGTGTGTAGGTCTTGCCGCTTATGGAAAAAGATTGCCCCTTGGCAACTGCCTTGTCGGCATCGAGCCATGTCGTAAGATGCGTTTCTGCTTCCGCAAGCGTTATCCCTGCCATAAGCTCCAAAAGAAAAAGCCCGCAACCGCCGTCCGGACGGTTACGGGCCTTTCTCGTGCGCTAACGTGATGCTTTTAGCGCAAAGATACTCCTCAGGTTCATGAGGCCGAGGAGCACTGATTTGATTTATTTTACAGGATACTTAGCGACAGGTAAATATGGCATACGGACGTATATGGAAGCATACGGACAAATTTTTTTTCCAATCTTATCTGTCATCAAGTTTAAATCCATTCATCATGCATTATAAAAGGGCATGCCCCGTCGTTACAGCTCATGACAGGACATGCCCCTGATGTTGAAGCCTGGTTATCTTGCAAGACTACATCTTCAACTCAAACGGAAATCAGACTACCGTCATGTGCGCGTAGCATATGGTGAATCGTCCGCTTTCCGGGACCATGCAAAGAAGCGTGTCTCCTTTCTTAAGCTTTCCCGAAGAGATCATCTCCTCCAGGATGATGTAAATCGAGGCTGCACCGGTATTGCCCTTTTCCAAAAGGTTTGTGAACCAACGCTCGTAAGGCACATAAAAGCCTCTGGACTTCATCATGTCATGCAAGGGACCGCGGAAGTACTCCGAAGAATAATGAGGCAGATACCATGTGACCATATCGGGCGTTAGGCCGTATTGCTTGGCCATGGGTAGTAAAGCGCGCTCCACAGCAACGGACACGATATACTCATCGAGTATCCTGGCGTCTTGTTTTATCGCGAAGTAGCTGCGCCTGAGCACATCTTCCGGGTTTGCCGCCTCGCGCCAGCCCTGCAAGCTTCCGTCCCCTCTCTTGACCGCGCCGGTATACATACAGACCGGCAGGTCTCCCGCAAAGGAACGGATGTCGATCCAGTCTATCCTCAAGGAAATTCGGTCATGATTCGGTTGCGGCGCAATCAGAGCGGCGCCCGCGCCGTCCGAGAGCATCCAGCGAAGGAAGTCCTTCTCAAACCCAAGAACAGGCTTTTTCTCAAGGGCCTCAATGCGCGCCTGTATCTCGGGCTCGAAGTTCGAAGCCCGCATGAAGCTCGAAATGAATTCAGACCCAGTGCACACGGCCTTCATTGCGAACCCGGCCGCGACGGACATATGCGCGTATTTCATGGCGGTCATACCCGAGGCGCAGACCCCAGCAGCGGACATCACCTCACACGGTGGCCATGTGAGTTCCCCGTGGACCATACTTCCGTGCCCCGGCTTTATCTGGTCCGGGCTCGAAGTCCCGCAGCACAGGCAGCCTACCTCCACTGGCCTAGTCCCGCTTTTATCAAGAAGAGTGCGTACGGCCTCTGCCGTCAGGCTGGCATTATTGTGCGTATATCTGCCTGTTTTCCTGTCGATCGCATAGTGGCGGCTCTTTATCCCGTTGTTCCGCAATATGATGTTACGGGAACGAGATGGCCTGCCGTTGATCATTCCGAGTATTTCCTCCGTTGCGTCATTGCTCACAGGCTCATTCGGAAGAAAGCTTGCTACGTCGGTTATGTAGGTCGTCTTCATGGTAAATCCTCCATTTAGGTTTTTTAAGGTAAGGTGCCTTATGACTGATATATGCCCATCCGCTCCATCTATTCGGCCAGCGCATCCAATCAAAGTTGCCGCAGTGCGGGCAAGGCACGAAGTAACGCCTTTGGTCGGACGCCAGAAACGCCCTTTCTATGCGCGAAGTCCCTTTTATCTTCGGAGTCGAGACCATGAATATCTTCCTTCGCGGCTGGGTTGCGGTGCGTTTTTCCGCAAGGGAGACAGGGTCTCCTTCGCCGTCTGTATCCCCAGGGTAGGCGTCCACCTCGTCGAGGAATAGATACCTAATATACAGGGCGCGTAGCCCCACTGCGCTGTTCGCTCCTGTAAGCGCAAGGAGGCCGCCGGGGAACTCCTTGATGTCAATGGTGTTGCCGGAATCCCTGCTCCTTGCCCTGGCTATGCGCTCTCTTAAGACCGGAGTCTCGTCAATCGTAGGGCCGAGCTTCTGCTTGCTTACGCGCTCGGACACCTTGTCAGTCGGCTGCACCATGAGCACCGGCCCGGGGCAGAGGTGGATTATATAACCGAGCCAGTTGAGGCCGCACTCTGTCCCGCCTATCTGCGCGCCCTTCATGAAGACCACGCGCTCGACGCGGCTCTGCGGCGAAAGGCTGTCCATTATCTCGCGTAGATACGGCGTCCTCGATGTCCTCCACCGCCCGGCCTCGGCCGATGACTTCTTGGGCAGTATCCTGTGCTCGTCGGCCCACTGTGAGACGGTAAGGTCCGGGTCGGGCAGGAAGGCTTCGAGAGCGCCTTCAAACACCGGGGAGATTTTTGATATCATTCCTCAAGTCCTCGCATACAAGCCTTATCTCCGCCACCAGAAGGCGGTGTATCTCGTGGCTGTCGTTAGTTGCGGCCAATATCGGCGCAAGCCTGTCCGGTATGTTAAGCAATTTCTCCT
>JACRNO010000073.1 GCA_016234855.1 Deltaproteobacteria bacterium
CGCCACAACACGGCCATACGCGAGTTTTACAAGCGCCTCCGTGCCGCAGGCAAGACCGGCAAAGTTGCCCTTACCGCCTGTATACGTAAACTCCTTACGATTCTCAACGCAATGCTCAAACATCAAACACCATGGGTTGAAGGTTGTAATCAAAATACTTGACACGTAAGACAGTTGCTAACCCCCTCTTTAAAAAGAGGGGGGGCTTACTCCTTTTTCAAAGGGGGGGGTAATTAAATTCCCATTAATTTTTCCTTGACAAGCGTTAATTTAAGGGTATAATAATACCATGGATGGAAGGGTAGACGGCTCATGGCGGGCCGTAAACCCGGATGGCGATGACTGCCTCCTTGCTGCTGGTGTACGGCGGCGAGTGCGGCTTTTTTTTGTTTAAAAAGCGCACTCAATGATTTAAGGCAGCGTGATACAGGCGGGTTAAAGCATGTCTGTAGAACGCAGGCTGCGCAACTCAGACGTAGAATTCGCATTAAAAACCAAGAATCAAAAAAAAGGAGTCAGCACATGAAGAGATTTCTCGTACTCACACTTGCTACGGCGACCGTAGGCTTCCTTGCGGCGGGCGCGGCTTTTGCAGCCGACGACGTCAGCACCAACTTCGGCACCTTTGACCTTGCCCCTGATTCAGGCGTAACAGTCTACACCGCCGGCATGGCGGCAAACGGCATCGCGTCCACCCGCCACAACGTCGGCGGCACCGGTAACTACATCGCGGTGCGTTCAGACGTCAACGCGGCAGGCCTTGGCACCATCGGCGCCAACGGCTTCTCGTCCAACGACCCTAAGTTAAAGGGCGGTGAGGGCGGAGGCAGTACTGAAATCTGCGTATTCTGTCACACGCCTCACCATTCAGTCAAGGCGCAGACCGGCAACAAAGGCGAATATGCCGGCAACTTTGGCAACGCGCCGTTGTGGAACAGGAAGGGCATGGCAACCGGGTACACCGCCTACGGCACCACCATTGGCGGGTCAGTTATCACCACGGTTGGCGGCGTTTCGCTTGCCTGCTTGAGCTGCCATGACGGCGTAACCGCAATGGACAACCTGGTAAACGGCCCTGGCGTAAACGCCATGTCCGACAGGTGGAACGGCACCTACGGTGACGCCAATTCACAGGGCTTCGCCTTCGCAGACGTCTTCGACACCTCAATCAACGCATATCAGATCGGCCAGGAAGAGAGGATCAACATCGGTAACGGTGGCACAGGTTATGCCGGTAACGGCACGACCGTCGCCGACCTTTCCAACGACCATCCGATGTCAGTCGTATACAGCGACGGTTCAGGCATAGATGGCGCCGACACCATCAAGAGGGCGTCACTTAGGGACAGGACCACGCAGATCGCCACCATCGACCTCGCGTCAGGTCTCTACTTCACGACCAGCACCGCGTACGGCACAGAGATAAAGGCCAACCTCTCCCAGAACCGTTGGGCTGACAAGGGCTTCATCTCCGAGACCGCGGAGATCGCTGACATGCTGAGGGAAGGCAAGGTTGAGTGCTCCTCCTGCCATGACCCGCACTTCAAGAACCTCTCAAACGTTGACCTCGTTGACAACACGGTTGCCGGCGAGAGATACGGCGATGACCCGGCTGCTTCCGGCCAGATCGCGAACGCGGTTGCAGGCGGCACCACTGTAACGAACATAGTCAGAAGAAGGACCAGCTTCGCAAAGCAGGACGGTCTCTTCCTTCGCAGGGTCGGCGGCAACGCGGGTTCCGGCGTTTGCAGAACCTGCCACAACAAGTAAGAACCACGTTTGGGATGACGCTGTCCTGATGTGTGTATAGTATCAAAAGAGCGCACCGTCTCCATGCGGGCGAGGGGTCAGTCAGATGGCGCCTCGTCCGCAAGGTGTCTCTGGTAAAATACAAAAACGGGCTGGGCAACCAGCCCGTTTTTTTATGATATTTTCATATTGGTTTCACCCCCTCTTTTTAAAGAGGGGGCAGGGGGAGTTAAGTTTGTGAAGCCGCAAGACTAACCCCACCCGGCCTCCCCTTAGATAAGGGGTGGGGCAAGACCACCCCCTCTTTTCAAAGAGGGGGCAGGGGGGAGTTATGAAATTCCTACACAACGACCCGAAGCTGAAGAATAAGAGACGCGAGCTCAGACGAAATCAGACGGATGCTGAAAAGGCGCTTTGGGCGAGGTTGCGGAATAAACAATTTTATGGCTTAAAGTTCTTCCATTGGATTTCTACTGTCCACTGTTAAAGACCGCGATAGAGCTGGATGGCGGACAGCATAATGAAGACGAGCAACGTAAATACGACACTATACGCACAGATTATCTGCAAAAGTATGGGATTATGGTTCTGCGATTTTGGAATAATGACGTAATCTTGAATAGGGAAGGCGTTCTTGAGGAAATGTCAGCAAGACTAACCCCACCCGGCCTCCCCTTTGAAAAGGGGAGGAGCAAAGACTAACCCCCCCTCCCGGCCTTTCCTTTGAAAAGGGGGGGGCAAGAATCACCCCCTCTTTTTAAAGAGGGGGCAGGGGGGAGTTATGGTGGCGCGCGGCAAGGGTAATTTTATGTGGCGTCAGGAGTTTTCTCCTGACGCCACGATATAAAAGAACGACCGGGCATCTCAATTAAAAAAAATTAATAATTGACTAATCAATGTTTTATATTCTTCAAGTATAATCGCTTATAGCGCAGTATCGATGAGACGTTGCGCGTAGCCGTTAGCGGTCTGCCCGCGACGAAAAATCCCCACCGGAGGTGTTTTTTAATATGATGAGTTTTATCAAAAGGTCGGCCTTTGCGGCAGTTTTGGTGCTGTCTGTATCTCTCACTCAAGCCTTTGCCGCAGACGATAACATGCCTCCGTTACCCGGGACTCAAGAGTACGGCAAACAGGTGATATTGCGCGTGAACGGGATTGAGTTTACCAGGGGCACCTACGACTCAAACGTAAATAATGCCATTCCGCGCATGAGCATGCACAAGGCGGTCTCTGACGAGCGTAAGGAAAAGATAAGACAGGCCGTTATCTCGGACATGATAACCGGAGAACTCGTTGCGGAGGAGGCGGCTAAGGACAAGGAAGTCGTAGCAATGGTAAAGAAGAAAGACGTTGAGGCGGCCATCGACGCGCTTGTCAAGAAGCTTCCCGAGGGTATGACCCTGAAGAAACTCCTGAAGAACAGCAGGATGAGCAAGGATGATATGAGGGCAGTCCTCAGGAAGGATCTGCAGGCCAAGCGCTTGAATGAGAAGATGAGTAAAAAGTTGATAGAGCAGGCCGACAAGACCGTAGACGAGGCATATGCAAGGGACTATTATCAGAAGAACCTTGCCAAATTCGTTGAGCCGGAACAGGTGCATGTCAGGATGATACTGCTCAAGGCCGACCCGTCCGGCGGGGCCGTGGTGTGGTCTGCGGTCTATAAGAAGGCGAAGGAGCTGACTGACAAGGCGCGCGGCGGCGAAGACTTCGCCAAGCTGGCGGGGGAATTCTCGGAGGACGAGCAGACCGCCAAGAAGGGCGGGGACCTGGGCTGGCAGCATCGCGGAAGCCTTATGGAAGAACTCGACGTAGTATCCGAAAAGATGAAGCCTGGCGACGTGAGCGAGCCGATAAATACCCTTTATGGATATGTTGTGATCAAGCTGGAGGGGACCAAGCCCGAGGTTCAGAGAAAGTTCGAGGAGATTAATCTCGGAAACCTCAAGACCGAACTGAGCGATAAGCTTTCCAAGACCCTGTATGACGGCTGGATAGACGGCCTGTGGGCCGCGGCCAAGATAGAATTTCTTGCCCCTGACGTCGATATAACGAAAAAGAAGTAGGGTTGCGGGCGCGTTGGCTTATAGCCATAAATAGGGCTTTCCCCCGTTTTGAATGGCAGGGAAGTTGCCGGAGGCCGTCTGGCTCGCCGGGCCTTTACCATCTGTGATAAGCCAAGGTCCGTGCAAGGTGAAGAATGATTGATATGGATACAAAAGGCGGTCATGCCGGGATGCGGCGCGGGGCAAGGGCCGCAATGACGGCGCTCGTGTTTCTGTGTGCGGTTTCGCTGGCGGGGTGTTCAGGCGGCGAGGATAAGCCTGTTGTCCCGGCCGACTCTACTGCGGCATCGTCCGCCCCGGCCAATGTAAAGATTCCCGGCGACCCGGAGGCCGGGAAGAAGATATACGTCAGGCACTGCCACTACTGCCACGGGACCGAAGGCCGCGGCGACGGTCCGGTATCCATCGGCATCTCGCCGCACCCGGCTGATTTTACGACTGATACCAAGCGGATGGCCAAGACCGACCAGGAGCTTTTCAAGTCGATAACCGAAGGCATCAGGAGGGATATCGGCGGCGAGGCGATGTTCATGCCGTCGTGGAGGCTCATCCTGACCGAGCAGGAGAGATGGGACGCATTGGCGTATGTCAGGCTGCTGGAAAAGCGCGGTAAGGAGAAGAACGCTGCCGCAAGGCGGCGTTGACGCCTTCGGGGACGAATCCAGCGCGCATGAAGACACAAAAAACTGGATTCCCGCTAAAGACATGCGGGAATGACGTGTATCTGTAGCTCAGGCCTTCAGGCCTGATACCGCGCGTCCAGCGCCCGTTATTCAGGGCTAAAGCCCTGAGCTACACAAGACGACGCACGTGTAGTACAGACAGGCAGTCTGAGTCTTCGCAAAGACGGGCTTGGAAATTACTCAGAGCTTCCCTAACAGTAATATCCCGATATAGAACATTATCATTGTATTGATAGAGGTAGAGATGACAGGCAGATTAAACCCTTCATATCCGGAAGAGAAAGGCGGGCGGCTTTATAGGCTCCACGAGCAGGGCGGGCAATCAGGCGGCCGTTTGAGGCGGGCTGCTTCCGTGCGGTCTTTGCTGTTATGCGGCGTCTTGGCTGCGGCCCTGACCGTTTCCGCGGCAGTAACGGTTTGTGCCGCTACGGACGATTACGACCAACTCACAGGCGAGCCGAACTGCGTAAAGTGCCATACCTCCGAGCGGCGCTATTCCATAGATTATACGCGTGACGAGACATGCACGGAGTGTCACGGCGCGGGCGTGAGTGATAAATATAACGCCATCAATAACAGGTTCACCTCTCAGCATGCCCGGAACGAGACGGGCGGGGTCAAGACGGACGTTGCGGCTGGAGGCGCCGAAGGCCGGAGCGGTTCCGTTGAGCAGGCACAGGCGATGACTGAAGATACCCCGAAAAAAGCCGAAGCCCCTATGGTAGAGTCCGCAAAAGACGCGCCAAAGGATATGGCGCTTGTCCCGGCCGGGGAGTTCACCATGGGTTCCGATGACTGGTGGCCGAAGAGCCAGCCGAGGCATAAGAGGAACCTGAAGGGTTTTTACATGGACAAATATGAAGTGACCAACCGGCGTTACAAGAAGTTTGTCGACGCCACCGGCCACAGGATTCCTGACCATTGGCTCGGAGGCCGCATACCCAAGGGCAAGGATAATCATCCGGTCGTCTTCGTCGATTGGTCTGACGCGGATGCCTTTTGCAAGTGGGAAGGTAAGCGCCTGCCGGCGGAAGATGAATGGGAAAAGGCCGCCAGGGGCACGAAGGCCAGGGCCTTTCCGTGGGGCGACGAGTTCGCAAAGGAGAAGGCCAACACGCCCCAATACGACCACAAAGACACGATGCCTGTCGGCAGTTTCGAGAGCGGCAAGAGTCCATACGGGATATATGACATGGCCGGCAACGTCTGGGAGTGGACAACGGACTGGTTCAAGCCGTATCCCGGCAACAAACATCCCGATGAGAACTACGGCGAGAAGTTCAAGAGCGTGCGCGGCGGCTCATGGTATGACTGCACTTACTACAAGTGCGGCATAAGCGCTCCGACCTACAATAGAATCTTTTTTCACCCCAAGACAAAGAACAATAACTTCGGCGTCAGGTGCGCCCAGGACGCGCGCTGACGTCCTGATTGGAAGTGGTTGCAAATGGTTTGGTGCAGCCGGGCAGTCGATTGCGCCTGTATTCGATGTCGAACATGGGTTTTCCTGTCAGGATTAAGGCGGATTACCGGATTGAAAACCGGTAAAAAGTTGTTGGCAAATAGTTATGATTTTGATACTTTATTAAGCAGTTGCAGACTCTCTTCAAGGTCTGGGGCTAAGGGTATATTGCCGGATGAGCCTGTCCGGCTGATAGATGGTTGTCGGTTCCGGCGAAGATGCGTCAATATCTGATACAGCCAGCCGGCAAATCATGTCGGTTTATTTATGCGGAGGTCTTAACGATGCGTCGTCCTGTTGACTCTGTGCTGCGACTCACAATGTTCGCTGCAGCCCTATTGATAACGCTTGCCGGTTGTAAAGCGCCGCCGCCGAGCGATATGGTCGAGGTTTCGAAGGGCGAGTTTCAGATGGGCAGTAACGACGTGGACAAGGAGGCGAAGGCCCTCCAGTACGGCTCGACAAAACCGTGGTATGAGAACGAAAGGCCGATGCGAACCGTCAGGCTCGACGGGTTTTATATCGACAAGACCGAGGTTACGTTCGCGCGGTACAAGGAGTTCCTTGACGCCACCGGGCGTAAGCCGCCGGCACAATGGCCGGGCGGCGTTTATCCGGAACAATATTCCGATCATCCGGTGGTCTACGTGACGTGGTTTGACGCGGACGAGTACTGCAAATGGAAGGGCAGGCATCTGCCGACGGAAGCCGAATGGGAGAAGGCCGCCAGAGGCACGGACGGCAGGCAGTTCCCGTGGGGCAATGAATTCGATATCAAGAAGGTCAATACCGCGGGAGAGTTCAGCGGAACGACTCCGGCAGGGATGTTCCCGGAGGGGAAGAGCCCGTACGGCGCGCTTGATATGGCAGGCAACGCGCAGGAGTGGACTGCCGATTGGTATAAGCCATACCCCGATAATACGTTTAAGGACGATGACTACGGGGAAAAGTTCAAGACCGTCCGGGGCGGCGGCTGGGGAGGCATGGGGCATTACACGCTCCAGGTATACGTCAGGACCTCGTTCAGGAACGCCGCTCCCCCCAACGGAGTCTTTAACGACGTGGGCTTCCGTTGCGCGCAGTAACGGGGCTTCTTGCGGTTGTCTCTGTTGCTTAATCTCAATTACATCATCTCTGGAATCAACAGTGCGATTGCTTCGCATGGATGGTTCGGCCCTGTTAAGTAAGGGCGCAAACCTTTTTAAGTCACGCTGGGGAAGGTCTGTCGTGAGCTATCCTTTGCCGGAGTAACGCAAGTATCGGCGCCGTCATGCGGCAGGTTTAAGCGTGCTTTGATTGGAGCGGCTGAGTATGTCCCACGATATGACCAGCATAGACGGCGGCATCGGAAGGCGTGTTTCAGCCGCGTGGCGTTTGGCGCTGGTTATTGCCATTGTCTCGACCGTTCTCTTCTTTTTCCCTCAATCTGCCATTGCCAAGTACCGCGATCTTTATCAGCACACCACCCTCAACGGCTCGGTGGGCTTTGTCTATAACAAGGGCGAGGTCAGGAGCAAGCGCTATCAGAGAGATGACAGCGGATTCCGGCAGGTATATTCGCTCAATATGAGAGGCAAGGTCAAATCAAGCAAGTACTTTATATATGACGCAAGCGTGCTGCATAACAGGAACGCCATCAAGAGTAGAGTTGGGAACAGCAACACCACGATTAACAAGCTTAATACTACTACATATCGTTTCAACTCTACCTTCCTCCGGAGGTCCGCAATCCCGCTGACGCTGCGTCTCAGCCGCAATACCGCCGATTCGAGCGGTAATTCGCGTTCACATAGCGTCAGGGATGCATATGGGCTGGACTGGTCTTTCAAGTTCAAGGACTTGCCGGAGATACACACATCTTATGACATTACGAGGACAAAAAGCAGTGGGCGGGCTAGCGACTCGACGCAACAGTTCAGATTGCTGGTCAGGAAGAATATAGGCGTCACCGATAACAGTTTTAGCGCTCAGAGGGTTAACATTAAATCCCCGACAAGCGGCAATTCTGCTTTAACCAGTCTCAACTATTCCAACAGCACATATCTGTCCAAGAACACTCAGATGAACGCAAACGCCGCAAAAAATTCCAGCTCAAGCAATCAAATAAATACAAGCGCTACATCAGTCGATATGTCACTTTATTCCAAGCCTAGCGCTGATTTCTCTCAGAGCCACAACTACTCATTTCAGTCAACGAAGGCAAGGACCACGAACGAGTCAACCCTGTATTCAGGCAGCATCAGGTTTAACGTTACGGAGCGTCTTTCGACCTCGCTTCATCTGAACACCTATTCGCATTCGACCGTTATCGGCGCGGAAAGACAGCGCACCAACCGAACCGAATCGGCAGACTCAATAAACTATAGGCTTACGCGACGGCTTACGTGGGCAACGACGGCATCTTATCTCGCAGACAGGAACAACGCTCCTAACGCAAACCGTACCGGCGCCAACAGGACGCGGTATCAGCTCTTGACGGGTCTTAATTATCGCAGGGTTTTCGAGTATGTGACCACCACCGCGTCTTATAGATTCGGGTACCTGGAGGAAAAGAGCAGTGTCGTCGGCAAGGCGGCCTTAAGGAAAAAGCGCGGCATGACTCAGGGGGTGTCGTTGGGGCTCAGCAAGATGCGCCTGTGGGATTATGCCCTTATGAATACCAGCTACCAGTATTCGCAGGCCAAGAATATGATATCCGATTCGTTTACCGATACGACTTTTTATGCCGCTGACATCACAAACACGGCGGGCAGGAAGTATGTGCGCGCCAAGGCCAGCTACAACAAGAAGATAGAGGACTCCTGGGTCAGGGCGCTGAATAAAAAGAGCGAGGCATACGGGATAAATCTCTCTACCCGGTATTTCGCGCGGTCCAGCGGCTCCGTCAGCTATAGCCGCATCAATACGTACGCCGAGCTGGCCGCCAAGACGAGCACGAGCGAGATGAATGCAAGTGCTATGACTCAACGCAAGTCTTTTGCAGGGGATACCACGCTGGAGCTTGAAGTGGGGCGTTCCAAGGTCAGCCAGTCCAACGCCGATAATTTATCGGGCACGGCCCTTGAGAGGCTCAACGTCAAGCATGAGTTTTCGGTCCTGAAGAAGACCGTGTTTGGATTCTCCATGAGACGCTTTGCCAGCAGCCGCAATAAACGGGTTCTCAGGCGCAACAACAAGACCGAGCTGGACTTGAGCCATAAGAGACGGATTTTTGGAGGCTCGTTCTCCGCCGACTATTCGCTTCTCGTTATTAAAAACATTTATTTCGCGCAGCAAGAAAACTATAAGACACATAAGATAGAGTCGCATTACTCGAGGAGCATCGGGAATAAGCTTTCCGGAGCTCTCTCTGTCTCGAAGTCGAAGTCCACGGGCACGTTCCTGTACTCGCAGCTGCCAGACGAGACCGAGGTCGGCGCTACGGTCTATTATACATTGCGCAGTTGGCTGCTCAGCCTGGAGTATTCCAACAAGACCTCGAAGTACACCTACGATACGATCAAGTCCAACAGGCTCATGTTATCGTTAAGCAGGCAGTTTGTCAGGGAGTGGTGACCTCGCGTCCGCCGGCTGTATGGGAATATGCCGCCGGATTTCACGGCAGCGCGCGGTGCTGCAAGGGGTTGAGGCTGGCGCTTCCCGACCTGTTATAGATACTCAAATGACCTCTGGATAATAATCAGGGTGTGTCCAAGCCGCCGTCAATCAGATTCTTTTTGGGGCCCAACGCCAACGCAACGCCGCCATATATGAACACGAGCCGCAAGCGCGCCGTCATATGTATGTCCGCAATACTCTTTCTTGTCGTTGCGGTATATGCGTCAGCCTCATACAGAAGGAACCTCATCTGGAGGGATTCGCTTGCTCTATGGGCGGACAGCGTAGCCAAGTCGGACGGCAAGGCCAGGACGCATTACAACTACGGCAACGAGTTGGCCATGGCCGGCAGGCTGGAAGAGGCATTGCGCGAAGACTTCCGCTCTCTGGAGATTAGTTCATACCAGCCGAAGGTGTATTTCAACATCGGCGCCATATACCACTATTGGGGTTATACGGACAAGGCCGTTGAGAATTATCGCAGGGCTGTCGACCTCAAGCCGGACTTTGTAGAGGCCCACAATAATCTTGGATTTGCATATTACGCCAACGGGCGGTTTGATGAAGCGATGTCCGAGTTTAATGCGGCCATAAAATATAACCCGTCGCACGTCAAGACCCGTATGAATATGGCCAAGGTATACAGCGCGCGGCAGAGGTTTGAGGATGCCGCGGCCCAGTACAGGATGATACTTGAAAAAATGCCGGATTATGCCGAGGCGCATTATGAGATAGGCATGATACGCGCTACGCAGGGCGATCTCTCCGCGGCCCTGGTTGAGCTGAACGAGGCCGTCCGGCTCAACCCGGCATTTGGGGCGGCGCACAGCGCTCTCGGATATGTCTATGAGAGACAGGGGCTCATGCGGTATTCCGTTGCCGAGTACCAGAACGCGCTCAATATCGACCCGCGTGACGAAGACGCGGCCAAGGGGTTACGCAGGGTATACGGCAGGACGAGATAACACCGCGGCAGGCCATCCTATTAATGTATTTAGCGTTTGAACTCCAGTCGCATGCTGCGATTGTGCGGTATTGAATCCTGAAGTAGAAGTCTGGAAAAGACGGCAGTCTCCGGTTATTCGATACGGGCTATCAGGTACAGGCGCCATGCCCGGTGTTTGTGACGCATACCTTCCCGCATACCCTTCGTTGGCGGCTATTTGGTTCTTTGCGCAGAGCTGCCTGACACCACACTGGCTTCGCAAATTGGAATATTCAGATGAACCGTTCCGAGGCGTACTATCGGCAAGGGTAGAGTCTGATTTGCAAACGTATGGGCCGCTCCGGTCTATATTCAAGGGACTAAGATGATTCTGTGTCTTGCAGGTTGCGAAGCGCTAATGAGGAAAGGGCGGGTTAAAGGATGAGGCCGGTTCAGCAGCCGATGAGTTTAAGGGCGTTTTTCGCCTCGTTTCGGACGATCTCGATAGGGTAGTCGGTGAAGGCGCGCACATAACCGTCAAAACCTATGGCCTTTGACCTGAGAAGCCCTACGACCTTGAGAAGCTCTATGATGGCCGGAGTCTCTTTTTTATCGCCGGCGCGCATGAGCGCCTCGAATATCTTGGGGATGTCGTCTTTCTCAAGGACGGGCACGGCGCTGCCGAGAGAGGCGGCCGCGGTCGATACGGCGCCGGGGTTGCCGGAGTTTAATATGGCGAAGAGGCTGTCGATGCCCTCTCTTCCCGCCTTTAAAAGGGCTTGAGAGGACGTCGACCTGTAGAAGGGTTCGTGATGGGTGAGGATGTGTTTCTTCAGCATCTCTATGCCGTCGCTGCCGAAGCCTTCAACCAATGCGCAGGCGGATGCCTGGCGCACGTGGTATGACTCGCTGTTGAGGTGCTCGCGCAGGACGTCCTTTGCCTCGGCGGTGCGCAGTCTGCCCAGCTCGGATGCGGCAAGGATGGATACCTCGGCGTTCTTATGTTCGAGAGAAGTGACCATTATCCTGCTGAACGCCTTGTTTCTGCTCAGGGCGATGGTGTGGAGAACGGTCTTCGGGAAGACGCCGGACGGAGGGTTGTCGATAAGATAGAAGAGTTCCTTGATGGTTTCTTCATAACGCTCCTTGGCGAGGTCGTTAATCAGCATCGTGCCTTCTTCGCGCGTTATGGTGCCTACCATTATCTTGCAGAACATGTTTGCAAGCTTCTCCCTGACAGAGACGTTGTCCGCGCCCCTGCGAGAGGTCTGTTTTGATTCATCAACCGCCATTTGCACATCTTACCAACGTTCAACGGCCTCTTCAAGATTATTTTTATAATGAAGCGCAATCTTGCGATTATGTCTTTCTTCGTATAAGCTGTATGTAGCGTCATGCATTTGCGCATGGCGTCGCGGCGCAGGGCCAGGTTCTCGTCAGTCATGAGGCCGGGCGTCCGATTGGTGACGTTAATTGTCTTGCTCCGTCGTTGGTCCGTAAAAATATAACCGGTGAATGTGAGATGAAACGAGAAATATCAGATTGCGGCCTTGACCGGATGAAGCTCTATGACGCGATGATTGCGGCCGGGATGGACGTTGCCGGCGGGCGTCAGTGGACGCTTGATCCGGAGAGCCTGCGTTTCAAGCACGGCGTGACGCTGGCGGAGCTGAAGGTGCCGTACCACATGGGCGGCGAGGACGAGGCCTGCGTGGAGAAGGCGGTCTTGAGCCTGCTCACGCTGCTTATCAAGCGCTACGAATATTCCGGCCCGGAGCGGCGCGATTCCGCAGCAACGCGCATGCCATTGCAGGGTTTTTCTCCCGTTATAAAGGACAGGACCTTTCGCACGGACATATTCATAGCCGACTCGGTCGAGAAGAAGACCGCCGAGACGATACTCCTGTCCGTGCCGAATATGGACAGCGCCATGCTGGCCGTATGGCTTGGCCACGACGGTTACGGCCGCAAGCTGATAAAGTGGACAGGCGACCTTTTCGACAAGGCGCTCAAGGACGAGGCGCGAGTCGGGTCCGAGCCTACGTCCTATCTTCTGCTCCTGGCCGTTACCAACCTCATCCTCAAAAAGAAGGAGCTTATAAAGGCGTTTCGCATAAAGGGTTTCCCGTATGAAAAGGTCGACCTGACGGTCGGGCTTGTCCTGTTCACCGTCCTGCGTTGCGCGCTGGCCGATTTCTTTGAACGCCTGAAGGCCACTCGCGCGTCGTACTATAATCCGCATACCGAGATAGTCCTGCTCAGCGCGATCGCGCCCAAGCCTTTTCTCTCGATACCCGCGACCATGATGGCATCCGGCCCCAACCCGTACGGGATAAGCGGCGAGACCTACGAAGCGCTCCTTCCCTACCTTGTCCCGTTTACCGATACGCGCGGCGTTACGAAAGAGATAACCGAGTTCGTGCTCGAGCATATCGAGACCGACCATGAAGTGATGGCCGCGCTCAGGCATCAGAGCGAAGCTACAAGGCTTCGAATCGCCGTCTTTAACTACATAAAGGAGGTTGAGCTGCCCGGGGCCAAAGCGCATGAAGAGCTTCATAATATCCTCAGCGACGACCGCCACGTCAAGAGCTTCCTTGCCGACCCAAAGGCGGCCGCCGAGCTCGGCAAGGCGCTTGAAGACGTAAAGACCGCGCTGGCAAGAGACCCCAGGCGGCTGGAAATAATATCAGGTTTCCAGAAGTTCCTTGCCTCGTACAAGAAGTCTTCGTTTGATTTTCTCAAGGGCAAAAAGGAGGGCGAGACCGAAGGCGTCCTTGACGTGATACGGCGCGCTTATGCGGCGCGTTTTGACGGTCATGTGGCGGGTTTCGTAAACAGCATGAGGAGCTACCTCGCGGACAGGCGCGAGGAATACGACTCGAACACCCTCGTCGACGAATATACGAGGGGCAGGCTCTACAGGTTTTCCAACGACGACAGGCCGGTATTGAAGTCCCTTGCCGTCGAGGCCGAGGGCCAGCTCTTCATCGACATGAAGGACTTTTCCAGAAAGACCCTCAAGATGAAAGAGATTGCCATGGTGGACTTCATGAAGGAGTATTTCTACGCCCCCATCCTGCAGGCCGCGGCGCGCTACAGCGTCGGCTCGGTCTATGCCACGGAGGAGACGGGCATCCGCCTTACCAATATGCCGGGGGATGCGGCCATCTTCTCCGGCGGCGTCTCCAACCTTGTAGCCCTTGCAAAAGACATCCAGCGCATAATCAAGAATTACCGCAGGCAGTTGATAAGGCGGCTTCCGCCCGGCGCCGACGTGGAGGCGCTCGAGAGCGTTCACAGGGCGTTCGAGACCCGTAAGGACGAGCTCAAAGGCAGGCGCGATGCGCTTATGAAGGCGCTCGACAGGAAGGAGGCCGGGATAGAGGCGCGCCTGGCCGCGCTCGGTGAAGAGGAGCACAGGCTTGAGAGCAATTACCGCGACGAGCTCGAGGCGGCGGTAAAGAACGAGCTTGAGGCCGGGCTCTATATCGCGTACGGCACAAAGTCCGAGACCGCGATAATCGACGCCAAGGACGCCGGTTATGGCGTGGCCAAGGTGGCCATAGGCGAGAAGATAAACGAGGCTGCCCGCGGCACGTCCCGCAACTCAATGGTCAGGGCCAAGCTCGAGGTCCTCCTTGAGAACGAGAGGCTCAAGCGCAATTCCAAGACCCTGAACTACGCATTCGACACCTATATCGACAGGATATATTCGATAAAGATGCCGTTTGAGCTTGAGACCGCATTTGAAAAACTGACCGCCACAAGAAAGCCCGTAATGGCCGAGGCCATGGGAAGGATAATGATTAACGAGTTCATGGGGGAGTTGAAGAAGATTGTCAACGGCGAGCCGTTCTCCAGCCTCAGGCTGATTACCTCGACCACGGACATCTACAACAAAGGCCAGGCGATTAGCGCCGAGGCCCTTCAGGCGTACATACGCGAGCGGCGCGGCACGAGGCATTTCTTCAGAAAGACTGTAAAGTCCGCCAGCCTCGGCGATTACATACGGGAGACGTTCTTCTTCCCGTCGGACACGCTCGAGTTCGTCTTCGGCTACGAGGTGGACAAGGGCGTCGAAATCGTCGAGGGCTTTTGCAGGGCGGGCGAGGTGATATTCAAGGGGTTCGAGGCCAACACCCCTGTGGTGATATACGAGATAATGGATGACGACGGCTTCTTTTTCAAGTCCATTGTCAAACAACATTTCAAGACATGGCGGGAAGAGGCGGAGCGGGGCGAGGGCACGACGCTGTAGGGAAGGGGCGGGTATCCTTGCTGCTTCTTGTCATGTGAAGGTTAATTATCGCGGGACGGGCTGAACGCAGCGAAGACCGTCCTGTGGGCTACGGGCAACAGGTTGTAAGATGCAAGACGTAATCCTCCCTTTTCTAAGAGACTTTTGCATAAGTCTGGCATTTGTAGCGCAGACCTTCAGGTCTGCGTCTTTGCCGCAGGCCGCACGGAAAGCAGGGCTAAAGCCCTGCGCTACGCGAAGGCCGTCGTTTTTTTTATTACAGAAATATACTTATGCAAGAATGTAGGTTGGGTTGGTTTCATCAACCCAACAAATACAGGTTCAGACGGAAACGCAATTGTTGGGTTACGCTGCGCTAACCCAACAAACTGGAGACCCATAATGATTGAACATATAGTGTGCCAAAAGGATTGGATAGATATATTCTCAGCTTTACTCACACCAGTTATTGTCGTTCTTGGTGGTTATATTGCTTTGCGGCAATGGTTGACAAGTAAAGACAAGCTTAAATTTGAATTATATGATAAGCGGTATGCAGTTTTTGAAAATATAACGGGATTCATAGCTTCAATTCTTAGATCTGGAAGCGTGACAAAAGGAGCAGACATTCAATTTCTGAGAGATACTAAGCAGGTTGTATTTCTTTTTGATGATAAAATCAAAAAACTAACAGATGAGATGTATAGAAAAGCAATTGATCTTGAGCGTCTTATAAAAGCTCAAGATAAGGCGACAGCAGCTCGTAGCTCGTAGGATGGGCTGAGGCACGAAGCCCATCAATAGTTTGCAACCGTGTCATCCGATGGGCTTCGCTTCGCTCAACCCATCCTACGGCCCTTTGCCCCTTTACCCCGCCCCACCCACCGTTATCTCCGGTATGCGTAATGTGGGCTGGGCGTCGGAGACAGGCACGCCCTGACCGTCCTTGCCGCAGGTGCCGATGCCGAAGCCGAGGTCAGTGCCCACCATGTCGATTTTCATAAGGATTTCAGGGCCGTTGCCGGTAAGGGTTGCTCCGCGCACCGGCTCGCCGAGCTTGCCCTTCTCTATCATGTAGCCTTCCGTCACCTCAAAGACAAAATCCCCGTTCACGGTATTGACCTGTCCGCCGCCCATCTTCTTGACAAATAGGCCGCTATCGAGCGAGCTGATGATGGAGGCAGGGTCGTCCTTCCCAGGCGCGATAATCGTGTTGGTCATGCGCGGGATGGGCCTGTGCTGGTACGATTCGCGCCTGCCGTTGCCTGTCGAGGCCGCGCCCGCCTTCATTGCGCCGAGCCTGTCGTACATGTAGCTCTTCAATACGCCGTTTTCAACGAGCACGGAGCGCTGGCCGGGCGCGCCCTCGTCGTCAAAGAAGAACGAGCCGCGCTTGAACGGTATGGTGGCGTCGTCGAGTACGGTTATTATCGGCGCGGCAACGGCCTGGCCGAGCTTGCCTGAATAGACCGAGAGGTTTGCGAGCGCAAGGTCTGATTCGAGTCCGTGGCCCACGGCCTCGTGTATCATCGTCCCGCCCGCCTCGCTTCCGAGGACTACCGGCATCATGCCGCCGGGCGCGCGCCGCGCCCCGAGCATCCGCACGGCGCGTTTCGCCGCTGTCTCGGCCGCCGCCTCTGGCGGGGTCTCGTCAAGCATCTCAAGGCCCGCGGCCCCTCCCACCGGCTCGTGCCCGGTCTGCACAACTGAGCCGTCCTTTGCCACGACCTGGCAGATGAAGACGACCCCGGTGCGCTCCTCCTCGACCCACTCGCCGAGCGAATTTACGACGGCGTAGGCCTTGCTCCCGTCCCCGTAGACGACCTTTACCTGCTGTACGCGCTTGTCAACGGCCCATGCGGCCTCGTTTGCGCGTTTTACAATCGCGGCCTTTGCCGAGAGCGCGGTCTTGGACGGAGGTTTGAGAATCTTGAACCCGGGCGCAACGTGCTTGCTGACCGGGCCGATGTCAGGGCCGCGGCCCTTTGATGCGACGCCCTTTGCCACGACCGATGCAAGCTCAAGCAGACCGGCCTCGGTTGTCTCGTTCGTATAGGCGTAGTATGTCTTCAGGTTGGATATGACGCGGATGCCCGCGCCGCGGTCCCTGCCGGTTACGACCTTCTCAATCCTGCGCTCCTCGCATACGATGGACGCATTGATTGATTCCTCGACATAGATATCCGCGAATTCGCCGCCGTGTCTGAGCGCGGCTTTTATAATCTTGAACGGGTCGAAGTCTATGATGGACATGACTCTCCTTTCATATCTCAAAATTTTGTCGCCATCCGGCTGTCAATTCGGCAGAGCCTGGACGAACCGGTGTATCAATGCTGCAACCTGATATTATGAACCCAATCGCGCTTATCGCCTGCGTTTGGGCATCTCCGCGTTGTTCGGCGAATAACCGAGGAGCCTGTAGAGCGCCTCGCGCGTCTGCATCCTGCCGAGCATGCGCTTCTGCGTGCCTCTGGTCCGGAGTTCAAAGAGCGCGCCTTCCATGGAGCGCATGGCGATCCTGAAACAGGTCATTGGAAAGAGGACTATGGAGTAACCCGCCTTGCCGAGCTCGGCTACGGTCAGTTGCGGGCCTTTGCCGAACTCGGTCATGTTGGCGACGAGCGGGGCGTCTACGGCTGCTGCGAACTCCGTAAACTCGCGCTTATCCAAAAGGGCCTCAGGGAATATCATGTCAGCGCCTGCGTCAAGGTATATGTGTGCGCGCTTGATTGCGCCCTCCATGCCCTCGTTGGCGCGGCTGTCAGTGCGCGCGACGATTAAAAACTCCGATCTCTTGCGCGCCGAGCATGCGGCTCTTATCTTTTTTGCGAAATCCTTTGCAGGTATGACCTGTTTGCCCGGGAGGTGTCCGCAGCGTTTAGGGAACTCCTGGTCTTCGATCTGCACCCCTGCGCCGCCGATTGACTCGAACGCCCTGACCGCTTCCTTTACCTGTTCCGGCCCGCCAAAGCCCGTGTCAATGTCGATGAGCGCGGGAAGGTCAACGGCCTTTGTTATGTATGAGGAGAGAAGGACGGTCTCCGTGAGCGAAAGGAGGCCAACGTC
>JACRNO010000063.1 GCA_016234855.1 Deltaproteobacteria bacterium
CCTGATATGCTGTGAGCCGCACAAAGATTTTTTACGAACCTGAACTGGCGCGGCAAGACCTTGCTATTTGTGCGCTCGTATTCTCTGAGTATCGGAAGCCAACGCTTTACAATAACCTGATACGAATACTGCATGAATACCTCCTTTGGCTTGCTTCATTCTACCAAAAGAGTTACCTAATTACTGAGCATGTACAAACGTCCCCAATTACACATAAACATTTTTTTCACATCACACGAACGTGAGAAATGGCTTTAGACAAGGCGGGCGACGAGGAAAACCGCAGGCGTACTCTTTTGTACGTCGAGGATTTTCCGAGGAGCCCAACGCAGTATAAAGACATTTACCGCGTTCGTAATTATGCGTGAAGCCTATTCCAGCCCGATCGCCCGCCTCACCTCGTGCATCGTCGCGTTGGCGACCTCATGCGCGCGGCGGCTGCCGTCTTTAAGTATGGCGTCTACAATCTCAGGGGCGCGCTCATACTCGCGGCGGCGCGCCTGTATGGGTTCGAGGTCGGCCAGGAGCTTCGGGATGACGGAACGTTTGCACTCGGTGCATCCGATAGAGGCCGTGGTGCAGCCCTCTCGCGCCCACGCGATATCGTCGGGGCCCGAGTACAGGTTGTGATACGTGATAAAAAACGGGCAGACGTCAGGGTTACCCGGGTCGGTCCGTCTCTTGCGCGCCGTGTCCGTTACCATCTGGAGTATCTTCTGCTCGACGGCCTTGGGCTCGTCGGTCAGGAATATCGCGTTATTATAGCTCTTGCTCATCTTCCTGCCGTCGGTGCCGAGTATCTTCGGCACCTGCGTCAGCAGGGTCTCCGGCTCGGGAAAGACCGGGCCGTAGAAGTTGTTGAACCTGCGGGTTATCTCGCGGGATATCTCTATGTGCGGGGCCTGATCAACCCCCACCGGAACCTTGTTCGCCTTGTAGATGATTATATCAGCGGTCTGAAGCACAGGATAGCCCAGAAAACCGAGGTTGTGAAGGTCCTTGTCCCTTATCTCCGCAAGCTGCTCCTTGTAGGTGGGGTTGCGCTCAAGCCACGAAAGCGGCGTTATCATGCCGAGAAGGACGTATAGCTCCGCGTGCTCCTTGACGTGAGACTGCCTGAATATCGTCGTCTTTGCCGGGTCTATCCCGACCGAGAGCCAGTCGAGCACCATCTCGCGGACATTTTCCCTTATACCCTTCGGCGACTCGTAATCAGTCGTAAGCGCGTGCCAGTCGGCTACGAAGAAGAAACATTCATACTCGGTCTGCAGTTTGAGCCAATTCGTAAGCACTCCCCGATAATGTCCGAGGTGGAGCCTGCCGGTCGGTCTCATGCCGGAAAGGACGCGCCCCTTTGTCATTATAGAGAGCCTCCAAGGAGAGTGCCGGCCAGCAGATAGATGACCGGGGCGAAGATTTTACTGAAGGTGTCGGTTGCTATGAAAAGCAGAAGTATCATGAACCCGTACGGCCGAATCCGCGCAAAGGCGCGGGCGCTGGCCGGAGGCAGCAGTACCGCGAGTATGTGGCTGCCGTCAAGCGGCGGAATAGGCACCATGTTGAATACGGCCATGGCGACATTTATGATTACGCCGAACTGAGTCATCAGGTACAAGGGGGTAAAGAGCCACGGCGCCGCCGCGGCTGCCATCGGCTCGAAAGCGGCCATTATCTTCAAAAGAACGGCGCACGCAACGGCCAGGGCGAGGTTGGAGACTGGCCCGGCCGCCGAGACGATAATTTCGCCGCGCTTATAATCCCTGAAGTTCCTCGGATTGACGGGCACCGGTTTCGCCCAGCCGAAAAGCCCTGAAAAAAAGAGCATGATGGTGCCGATTGGGTCGAGATGCTTCAGCGGGTTGAGGGTAAGCCTGCCGAGCATCTTCGCCGTCGGGTCGCCCATGTATAACGCCGCCCACGCATGGGCGCACTCATGCACGGTCAGGGAAATAATTATCGGCGGCGCGGTAATGGCGAGCCTCTGGATGTACTCTTGTATCATTATATCCGTTGCCCCTGATTGTATGCCGCGTCGTTTACAACGACTGACGGATGATCCATTATGATGCGGGAATCGAGGACAACCTTGTCCGGTTCGGAAAATGACAAAAATCGACGCCGCTGCAACCGGCGCGGTCAAACACCATCATGACGGAAAGGACAGACGCCTTTTTCGCCGCTGCAATGCCGGAAAAAACAATACGCAGCGTCAATGCGCCCTTAACTTTAAAGTTTATCAGATGGGGTCTCCATGCGTCAATTCAAATCTTTTCCGGACAATCTCCTCTTTTTTTCACCGCCGCCGCTGAAATCCCTGGAATACAGGCAAAGTCCCGGCCGCCAAAGCTCAGGAAAATAAATATTGACTATGTAGCGGCCGATATATTATGCTTACGCAATAGTCAAGAAGGCTATAAAGCATGACGCGAGGGATGCGCTGAAACAAGAAAAAGAAAATAGCCGGGTAATAATTGCCGAAGATAACGCCAAGACTCGCTTATTCCTCAAGAATCAGCTTGAGTTGCTGGGTTATCAGGTAGTAGCCGCGGTATCAAATGGCCAGGCAGCGGTCGAGATGGTGGATGAATTCCATCCGACCCTTGTAATAATGGACATAAAGATGCCCAAGCTGGACGGCATTGAAGCGGCCAGGGCGATAACCGCCAAAGGCCCGGTACCTATCATCCTAATCACGGGGATGTCGTCCGACGAGATGGCGGCAAAGGCCATTGAGGCCGGGGTCTTCGCCTATCTCGTAAAACCCGTCACAAAGAAGCAGTTGGAGCCGGCCATCAAGCTCGCGCTTGCCCGATACGAGCAGTTCAAGGGGCTAAAGACCGAGGTCAGCGACCTGAAAGACGCCATGGAAACGCGTAAACTCGTCGAGCGCGCCAAGGGCATCCTGATGAAGCGTTGCAACGTCTCGGAAGAAGACGCATTCAAGCTCCTTCAGGAACACTCTCAGAAAGAGAACAAGAAGATGCGCGAGATTGCGGAAAATATCATCTCCGCCACGAAGATACTATAGTAGCAGGCTGCCAAGCCCCGTCCGTCTAACGTCAGCTAACGCCCCGCCAACCCGGCAGGGCTTTTTTATTTTACGGGCTCGCCGCCCTGGCCGGGCTCGCACCCTTTATCAGCCCCATGCCGAAACCCATCCTCACGAGCCTGCCGCGCACGTCGCCGAACAGGACGATGTCCTTTGCGACCGCCTCGGTCGGCAGCATATCCTCGTTAAAGAGTATCTCGACGTCGCCGCTTTGCGAGCCGAAGAGGTCTCTATCCACCCGCGCATACGCCAGGTACCGGGCCGTCGTGTTACCACCCTTTCTTGCCTCAAGCTCTGCCCTTGACGCCATGCGAAGCATTATACGCGGCACATCGTCGCCTTTCGGGAAGGTGTATACGGTGTAATCCATCCCTTCCTTCACCGGGCCGTAGGCGCCGTAACGGAAGTTGTAAAAAGCGGTTAAAGGGTCGTCCACCCAGGTGCCTGGCGGTATTACGCCGCTGCCGCTCCTGGCCTCCTTCTCGCCGCCCCACGAGCGCCACGTCACGAGCCTCCTGTCATAGTCAAAGACCGTCAGCCCCATGCGCACGTCCCCTGACTTATCGACCATCTTCTCAAAGGTCCTGGATACGAACCGCTGGCCGTCGGGAGTAAGCGTCATGTGCACGACGAAGGTGTCCTTCCTGTATTTCAACGCCCAGCCGGTAAGCCCGGTCGTCCATGCCGAGAGCGTTGCGACGTAATCGTTATCCGTGCCCTTCTCAAGGGTCACCCTGCCTTCGGCAACGTCATTGAATATCCAGAACCCGATGCGGTAGTGCAAATCCTCGCCTACGAAGGCGTCGGCTATCGTCGGTTTGCTTGCGGCTTCAGCCTGTCCCGCCGCCGCAGCCGATGAAGCAAAAAGAACGGCAGGCAGAAAGGCCATACAAAAAACGAGACAGGCCGGCACGGCAAGCAAAATCTCAAGGCCTCGCGCCGGGTTATAAATCTTCTCACGTCTACGCATCTTCTCCATCCTCCACCGGTAACAACCGGCCTTATCAGGGCGATATTTATATTTTAGATTGAAGCGCCTGTACAATCAAGCAAAATAGGTTGAAGCAACGGTCAGACCAATGTATACTGTATTGATAGGGGAATACCGCGGCTTCAGCGAACCGCCTATGACAAGGACATGAAAAACAACTACACGTCTGTAATGATAATGCTCCTCGGCCTTGCCACCCTCGCCTGTATGCGCCCTGTGACGGCATCGGCGGAAGAGAAACCCGGCATAATAGCGGAGACGAAAGAGGCCGGCAAAGAGACGGGCAGGACCGTAAAAAAGGCCGTAACAAAAGAAGAAGTTAAAGAGACAGGCCGCGCCATAAAAGAGGCGGGAAAAGAGACGGGCCATGCCTTGAAGGAAACCGGCCATGAATTGAAAGAGGAGATAAAGAAGCTGACGAACGGCAAGAAGAAGCGGAAAAAGAAGGACTAGACCGCGGCGGTTTGAGCGACGGTTTGAGATTGACACCCCATCGGGCCTGTGTTACTAAATAACGCATATTGAATGAACATGCCGCGCAAGACCCGTCCATAGCAAAAGCATCCGCAAACAATCAAGCCGGAGTGGTGAAACAGGCAGACGCGCGGGACTCAAAATCCCGTACCCGAAAGGGTGTGTGGGTTCGATTCCCACCTCCGGCACCAATTACTTTCTTTTTCGAGAAAAAGAAAAAGCATCATAAAATACGCACAAAAAAGCCCGAACGCTACCTCCCGCACCAATACAAAAACTGAAGGGTCAACGGTTTTCAAGTTGACCCTTTTGATTTTGTGTTGGTATCCGATAACGGAACTCCGGCCGCTCCTGGGTCATCCGGCGTCAGCGCGGCGTAACGATGGCGTTCCTGACCGCCCTGGTCATGGCGGCCGGGTTATAGGGCTTTGGGATCGTCCCGCAAAACCCGTATCTTTCGTATTCCGCCATTACTGAATCGTTTGAATAACCGCTGGATACGACGGCCCTGACATCCGGATAGAGCGCAAGCAACTGCCGTATGCACTCCTGCCCGCCCATGCCCCCGGGTATGGTCGCATCCATGATAACCAGGTCAAAAGACCCGCCGGACGCCGCGGCCTGCCTGTATAGCTCAATAGCCTCCTTGCCGTCCCTGGCGCATTCGACCTCATAGCCGGCCTCTTTGAGGACAATAGCCGCGACGTCTCTAATCATTTCATCATCGTCCATTACAAGTATCCTGCCGCTGCCGGCAACTATCGCCTCGTCCGCATCCCGGCCCGTTGCCGCGACAACCTCATCCGACGCCTCAAGATAGACGTCGAATCTCGTCGGCCCGCCGGGAACGGACTTAACGCTTATATGCCCGCCGTGCCTCTTGACTATGGAATATGCGGATGCAAGCCCCAGGCCGCTTCCCGTCGATTTGGTGGTGAAGTACGGGTCGAATATCCTTGGCATATCCTCAGGGGCGATACCCTGGCCGTTATCCTCAACAAAGAACCTGACGAACCTGCCTTGCTTGAGGGGGAGCGCGCTGCCCGGGCCGATGCTCAGTTCCTCCGCGCCAACCTTTATCACCCCGCCGTCAGGCATGGCCTGCTCGGCGTTGATAACAATATTGTTTATGACCTGATTTATCTGCCCGATATCGGCCTTTACGTTAAGAGGGCCGCCGGGGATATGGAATTCACACCTTGTCCTTGCTCCGCTGAGCGCAAAAGAGACCGATGAGGTCAATAATTCCCCTACTGAAAATGGCTCCATGACCGGGGTCCCGCCTTTTGAAAAAGTAAGCAACTGCTGTGTCAGATCCGTTGCCCTGCGGCACGCCCTATCAGCCTCCATCAGCCGTTCATGGGCCTTGTTCTCCGGCCCTATCAGATGCGCGGCCATTGAGACGTTGCCGATGATGCCGGTGAGCATATTATTAAAATCGTGCGCTATTCCGCCGGCGAGGATCCCGAGCGATTCGAGCTTCTGCGTCTTTACCCGCTCTTCTTCGAGGCTCTTGCGCATGGCAACGTCATGAACGACGACCAGCGCGGCGCCGTGTCCATGGCATACCGTGGAGGATGAGACAAACTCCACCGGGACAGGCGTCCCGTCCTTCGAGACAAATGCAGTCTCGCACCTGTAAGAGGCCAGCCTGGCGTCCATCAATTCCCTGATACGGCCTTCAATCGCGCCTGCATTGTCCTCGGGCAGAAGGTCCTTAAAGCGCATACCGGAAAGTTCGTCATGGCCGTAGCCCAACATCTGCGCCATACGCGCATTAGCGCAAAGACAACCTTCAGTTACAATCAGGATGCCGTCTGTGGAGCTATCCATTATCTTCTCGAAGTTCCCATCCCTCTCCGCGAGCATCCTGCCGGTCCAAGCGTGTCTTTCCATCTCGGCCTTGAGTTCGGCGGTACGGGCCTCGATTGCCGCCTCAAGCCCCTGACGGTATTTCTCAAGCTCTTCCTCGGCCTTCTTCCTCGCGGCTATATCGGTCATCACCATCTTCAAATCCGCGCCGCAACCCGCATCCCCGGTCGCGATGCCCATCAACTGCACGGGCAGCAAGCCCCCCTTGACCGCAAGGGTCAGCTCCGTGGTCGTCTTCTCGCCAGTCAATATGGCATCCCTCATATAGTCCATGAATCTCTTGAAGTCATCGCGCAGCAGATAAGGCAGAAAGGGTCTTCCGGTAAGAAAGGCCCGCTCGGTGCCGAGCATGAGCGAGCCGGTAAGATTTATCTCTTTGATGACGCCTTTTTCAGTAAGGGTGACATAGCCGACGGGCGCAAAGTCAAAGAGGTCCGAGTATCTGTGACGGCCCTCCTCGATTGTGGCCTGGGCGTCGCGCAAATCCTCGTTTTGCATCTCGAGCTCTATCTGGTGGACCTCAAGCTCGTGTACGAGCCTTTGGAGCACCCCGTCCGGCGCGCCCGCGCGCGTGGCCCCCCTTTGCGCAAGCCGTTGCTCGGCCTCTGTCCGCAACATGGCTGCATTGCCGCCGGTCGAGTTATCCTTATCTAAAGCCATGATACTGCCTCCGCGATGTAATGCTATTTACCTATCCATTTACCTGATGATAAACAAGCTGCTTAATCATTTATATGACATCGGTCACAAAACCGGTATATACGCCGGCACGGCCGCGGGTTCAAGTTTGCAACTTGTAAGCCATGAGTTCGTGTGCGAAAAAAACAACGCGTTCTTTGCAATTACATAATAAAAGGCACAAACTGCGAACCTGAGCCCGCCCAAGGTCTTTCACGACCATTTAGTCGAGTTTAAACTATTGCAGGAATATTATGCACTGTCAAGAATCGCACCCTGCCTAACGTAGCGCTCTTCAAGACGCTCAAGGACACGGCGCAACCTGGTCAAAGGCTACCAGTATCATATCGGGCCTGTCTGCCACCCTGGTTATCTTGCGGGCCTTGAGGACGATATTGCGCCGGCCCAGCCCCCTGAACTCATGCTCGACCTTAACCCCTTCGACTACCGTGCCGCCTGGGATTATCTCCTCAAGCATGGCGCGCAAGGCCGGTATATTCCACTGGCCGCCGTTAATGTCATAAATAAGCCGCGCCTGCGTCTCCGCGGACGTAAGCTTGAACGTCTCATAGAATGCCCTGTTGGCCAACCTCACGCGAAGCCCGGCGTCGAGCACGAGCAGCGGCTCTTTAACGGTATCCACGATGCCCTCGGCATACACCCTGGCATCGTTTATGGCAAGCTCGGCCTGCTTCAGGCGAGTAATGTCGCTGCAGGTGATGACCAGACCGTCTATGACGTCTTCCGCCGTGCGATACGGCAGTATCCTTACGCTGAACCACACCCCGTCCTTTGTCGTCACCTCGATGTTTCCAGGCGCCAACGTGGCCAGCACCTCCCCGGCAACGGCGCAGAGACAGACGTCCGGCTCAAACCTGGACGTAATGTCCCCGAAAGGACGGCCTATGTCGGAGGCTATAAGATTAAAGACCCTCTTTGCCAAGGGCGTGAAACGCTTTATGCAAAGGGCGCGGTCAAGGAATATGGCTCCTATCTCAATGTTTGACAGGAGGTTCTGAAGATCGTTATTCATCCGGGAGATCTCTTCAACCTTGTCATGAAGCTCGGCGTTAACCATAACCAACTCTTCATTTGTGGAGTGAAGTTCCTCCTTGGAGGTATCCATCTCCTCATTTGTGGATTGCAACTCTTCATTGGCGGACTGCAACTCCTCATTCATGGCTCTGAGTTCTTCATTGGCCGTTCCCAGTTCCTCTATGATGGTCTGCAGGTATTCCCTGGTGGACTTCAACTCCTGTTCGAGCACGGCCAACCGGGGGTCTGCCTTCCCGCCCGTCCTTGCCTTCTTCTTTTTCAGCGGCGATTTATCCGGGCCCGGCTTCTCCTCGAAGACGACCATAAACAGACCGTTGCACGAGAGATTAACGCCAACCGGCCTGACCACGAGGTTTATATGGCGCACACCCGCGCCTTCCGTCACCGGCAGGTCGTCCTCCACGACGGTCTTCTTCTGTTGAACGGCCTTATGGAGCGCCAGACTCAGATTATGGCGGATCTCCTCCCTCGCCATCCTGATGACGTTAAGACTCGCCTCGCCTGACGCCTGAACGAGATATCTGTCGGTCTTGCCGTAAAAGTAGAGGGCGTCGAACTTGTCGTCAACGAGCACGCCCGGCGGACCGTACTCGTCAAGGATAAGCCGCTCGACGAGCTCGCGCGCGCCCGGACGCGCGGTCTTTGCAGCCTCGATACCCGCCGGCATCAAAGGCCTTACGCCCGTGGAGAGTTCGGGCACAAAGGCCTTTCTTCCCGTGGGCGAGCCTTTCCGTCTGAATATCTTCCACTTTGTGCTGACCGGACTGAAGAGGTTGCTGAACGTACCTATGCTCTCGGACGAGCCGAGGAAGAGACACCCCCCCTCGTTCAGGGTGTAATAGAAGAGCGGTATGATCTTTTTTTGCATGCTCATATCCATGTATATGAGCATATTCCTGCAACTGACCATATCGAGCCGTGAAAACGGCGGGTCTTTGGCTACGTTCTGCTCGGCAAAGACCACCATCTCGCGCAGCTCTTTTTTCAACCTGTAGAAACCGCCCTCTCTGGTGAAAAAAAGCTTCAGCCGCTCAGGGCTAACGTCCGCGGCTATGCCTTCCGGAAAAACAGCCGCGCGCGCATGGTTTATGGCATCCTTATCTATATCGGTGGCGAATATCTGGACGGTCAGGCGCTTCCCAACGGCATCCATCACCTCGACAAAGAGCATGGCTATGGAATACGCCTCCTCCCCGGTCGCACACCCCGGCACCCAGACGCGCGCCACCGAATCCGATGGTTTATCCCTGACGATATCCGCGACCACCTTCTCCTTGAGGATGTTAAACGCGGCGGCGTCCCTGAAAAAACCGGTCACGCCGATAAGAAAGTCCTTATATAGCGCATCCACCTCGCAGACATTCTCTTTCAAGAGCCGCAAATAAACGGCGATATGCTTAATCCGGTGCAGGACCATGCGCCTTTCAATCCTGCGGCGTATGGTGGTAAGTTTATAATTGGAAAAATCCTGACCGGTCGTTGTCCGGACGACGAGTAATATCTTCTGGAGGGCGGCATTAAACTCCTTACCTGCCGGGACTGCCTTGCCCTTGTCGCGAAAATACGGCTGGCCCGCGAACCCTGCAATGACCGCGGGCATCTCTTCCACGGGCATGATATAGTCGGCCAGCCCTGTGCCAATGGCACTGCCGGGCATCCCTGGGTATTTTGCCTGCTTTTCTTCCTGAACAAAGCTCACGCCGCCGGCCTCCTTTACGGCCTTCAACCCGATGGCGCCGTCGCTGCCCGTGCCTGACATGACCACGCACACGGCCCTGCCTCCCAGCGTCTGCGCGAGAGATATAAAGAAGTTGTCGATAGGAAAACGGACGGGACGGGAACTACCAGGCTCGGTCAGATACAACACCCCTTTGAGCAGGCCCGCGTCCATGCCGGACGCGTTGAGATATACGACATTCGGCTCTACCTTGACCCCGTCGGTTATCTCGACGACCTTCATCCGCGTATATTTGGATAGAAGACCGGCCATGACGCTCTTGTGTCCCTGGACAAGGTGCTGGATGACCACGAAGGCGCAACCGGTATCAGGCGTAACGTTGGAAAAAAACATCTCAAGGGCCTCAAGCCCTCCGGCGGATGCGCCTATACCGACAACCGTAAATATATCCTTCTTCTTTGCGCGGGCAAGTCTTGTCGGCTTTGCGTTCTTTTTCAGCATCGCGAACACCCCGTAATTAAAACGCCGTTGACCTTTCTTCTGAGATTGATTTCAGGCCCCCCATAACATCGGATATCCAAGGAAGGTGTGGTTAATTCTCTTTTTGTCATTGCGAGGATTATGACCACCGACTAAACCATTCGAGGGCAGCCTCAGCAATGACAGATTTTCCCATACGTCGTGTGCGCTAACGTGTGTCGTGTGCGCTAACGTTATGTCTTTAGCGCCTTTGGCGCCATTCCCGCATGCTTTTAGCGGGAATCCGATTCCCCGTCAGATACACACGGGGACATGCTTTTGGGCGCAATGGATTCCCACTGGAGTTTACCATCGCACAAGCGGATCCGGAAATGACGACATAAAACGGCAGCGCCGGTTTTTTCAGCAAACTGCTAAAGAAAACCGGTAAAGATGAAGCGCATGAAACCAAAACAATACCGACCCGTCAAGTATATCAGTTTTTATGCTGAAAGGCAGATTCAGGAGACCCTTGTCCCCGAATCCGTATTATACAAGGACTTTATCAATAATAGCCGCCCCATCATAAGGCTGCATTCCTGCGGCCGTGGCTTGGTAATTATATTTGCGCCGGAGCAGGTTCATTAACCCGCCGCTGACATGGGATAAAACCGTAGCCCGGACCAACCAGTCCTGAGCCGCATCCATAAGTCTAATCACATCCTTGACTTGACCTGCAGTTGGGTTATACTGAAAGTAGAGAAGAAATGGAACTAATAGAACCATGAAAGAGCTAATAGAATGGCTCCAGACCATAGAGGAGCGCGCATTCCTCCTCTATGAATTCGCCGCAGAGGCATTTGCCGGGGACAAGGCCCTCAAGGGCCTGCTCCTGCATCTCGCCGAAGAGGAGCGGCTCCACTTCGAGTTGCTCCGCAGGGCAGGGGCATATCTTAAAGACACCCCTACCGCGCCGGCCATCATCTCGGTAGACGATATAAAGAAGACGATAGAAAAGCCTTTTATCGAATGCATGGAAAAGGCGAAGGCGGGCAAGCTCTCCAAGGATGAACTCCTCGGCTACATAACCCTCATCGAATACTCCGAACTGAACCACGTCTTTCTCTATCTCATCGACTCGCTCAAGCACCGCTCGCCCATATTCTCAGGCGTCACCGAGAATATCGAACTTCACAAGGACTGTCTGAAAAGATACCTGCTGACCCAGCCCAACACAGGTGCGCTCATCGGAAGGATAGAGCGGATGCCTGTAACCAACCGCGAGGCCATTCTCGTGGTAGACGACAAACCCGCGAACGTTAACCTCCTGAAGGCGATACTTGAGCCGATAGGACGTGTCGAAGGGGCCTGCGACGGGCTCGACGCCCTGAAGAAGGTCGTGCTGAGGCGGTACTCGGCAGTCGTAACCGACGTCGAGATGCCGCGCATGAGCGGGACGGAGTTCTACTCGAAAGCCACAAAGATGCTGCCGAGGCTCAAACACAAGTTCGTCTTCTACACCGGCGCGTCAAGCGCGGCCGAATTCGAGTTCTTCCGCGCTAACAACCTGAAATACATCATCAAGCCCGCGCCTATAAACGAGATAAGAAAGACCGTCAGCGAGACCATCTCGGCGGAGTCCCGCTCGGCGCAGCCGGCCTGAACACGCGGGCCCGCGCCCCTGAAAGCGGGCTGTCACCTGCCGCTCTCTTAAACCCCATGCTGTTTTAAAAGGAAGGTTTTTCACCCCTCTTTTCAAAGTGGGGCTGATGGGTTGACCTGTCTGTGAAGTGAGGGTAACCGGCGGATACACATAAGGAGAAGAAGAGACAGACAGCGGCATGAGCGGCATACGTCAGACTCGGGCTACCTGAACTTGTTCTCGGTCCCCGCGGCAAGCCGTTTTATATTATCGGTATGCTTGATTATTATGATTACCGCTATCACGATACCCAGCGGCACATATACGACGCCGCCCGGTATAAAGAGCAGGAATACCGGAAAGAGCGCGGCGCCGAGTATCGAGCCTACCGAGACGTATCGCTTTATCAGGAGCGCAGCGATAAAGACGACGAGCGAGCCGAGGGCGGCCAGAGGCGAGACGACCAGAAAAACGCCCAGGGCCGTGGCCACGCCTTTTCCGCCCTTGAATCCCAGGAAGACGGAGAAGATATGACCGAGAAAGGCCGAGACGCCCACGACGCTCAACAGGAGCGGGTCATGCAGGAAATGCCGGAGAACATAGACCGGCGCCGCGCCCTTTAAGACGTCTGCTATGAGGGTGACTATGCCGGCGGTCTTTCCCGCTGTGCGGCCCACGTTGGTCGCGCCTATATTACGGCTGCCGCCCTCGCGCGGGTCTACCCCCGCGAATATGCGCGCCGCGATTACGCCGGCCGGTATCGCACCGATAAGATAGGCTGCGGGGACGAAGATGAAGTATAAATTAGATACAGTGGTCATGTTCCTTGTTCATAAGATGAAAATTTATACTTGACACGGTTTATTTTCAATTGTATACTTTAAATGGAGGCTTTGGCGACTTCGGTCGACATTGCCTTTTTGTTATTTCTACTGCCCGGCCTCAAACCTTTCGTCCCGCGACCTAAGATCATCAATAAAAACAAAGCTCCATTGTGGGTATTCCTCTGTTCCCAGCCTGACCATCCTCCTGTAGCGAAGGCGCAAGACCATGTCGGCAAATTCCTTCAACTCCGGCCTTGCGGGCGCTCTCATATCTGGTATCCGAACCGCCCATGCAACGATATATGCCACAAGGTCTGCCAACTGAATAGCGGTTGTGAGATGACTGTGCACGAAGAAAGGTTCCGGTATTATGCGGCTTGCCCGAGTTACACCCCTGCCGGTCCCTCTAAAATAACGGCTCATCTGGTCTATCAGGATATGACACTGAGAGCGTTCAAGCTCGTCAAAAACAACAAGTCCACGGCCATCCACCGAGACATTCTCAAGAAAGTTATAATATCGCTCGAAAAGATATGAGTAGTCCTTGCGCAGAAAATCACGCTCTGTGCGCCCGGCATCGCGATCTACAATACTTGCAAATGCGCGAACGTGATATCGCACGCACAACTCAAGAACGTATTTCACAAATGCAATCTTTGCCTGTGCCAGCGCTGACAATTCCTCAGGCGTAGCGCCGCCCCTGTGCAGCAAACACTGTTTAGCCAGAAAAGCTCTTCTATTCGGTTCAATTGCCGGGAGCAATGCAGCATGCCTAAACACCTTCTTCTTAAGCATCTTCTTCCCTTTCAATTCCAGCAAGCCCGACGATATGCGCTGCCCAAAGAATTCCTCTTCCTTGTCCTGCACGTCACAGATGAGATCCCACAAATCATGGTCTTCTACACAAACACCGGCCAGCACCTCATACGGCGACTCTCTCCGGTCACATCCGCTCTCATCCATAAACAGAAGATAACTCATCCACTCCTCACTCCACGGTCACGCTCTTTGCGAGGTTCCTCGGCTGGTCGATATCCGTGCCCTTATTGACGGCAATGTGATAGGCCAGAAGCTGGAGCGGCACGGACAGGAGCACGGGAGTAAGAAACGGCGTTGAGACCGGCACCCGTATCACGTCGTCCACCCTTGCCGCCGCCTCGGAATCGCCCTCGTTTATCACCGCTATGAGGCGTCCGCCGCGCGCCTTGACCTCTTCCATGTTGCCGAGCATCTTCGGATAGGACGCGTCCAGCGGGGCGAGCGCCACAACGGGCATATCCTCGTCTATGAGGGCGATGGGGCCGTGCTTCATCTCTCCCGCGGCGTAACCCTCGGCATGGATGTAGGAAATCTCCTTGAGCTTCAACGCGCCTTCAAGCGCAATCGGAAAGTTGACGCCCCGGCCAAGATAGATGAAGTCGCGGCTGTGAAAATACTTTCTGGCGATGGCCTCTATCCGGCCCTCCTCCTCGAATACCTTGTCTATCTTCTTAGGCAGCTTGAGGAGTTCCTGGATAAGCCCCATGCCGGTCTCGCGGGTTATCTTCTCCGTGCGCCTGCCGAAGTAGACGGCGAGCAGATAGAGGGCAACTAACTGCGACGTGAACGCCTTGGTCGATGCAACGCCTATCTCCGGGCCCGCGTGCGTCATGAAACTCCAGTCCGCCTCCCTCGTAAGGGACGACTCGATGACGTTACAGACGGCTATGGTCGAGGCCCCGCGCCTTTTGACCTCTTTTACGGCGGCAAGGGTGTCGGCCGTCTCGCCGGACTGGGAGAGCGCTATGACGAGGCACTTCTTGTCGATGAGCGGATTACGATAGCGGAACTCGGAGGCCAGATCCACCTCGGTCGGAATCCTGAAGAGTTCCTCGAATATGTACTTGCCCGCGAGGGCCGCGTGCCAGGACGTGCCGCATGCGGTAAGATACACGCGCTCGACGTCGATGAGCGGGACGTCGAACCCGTTGAGGAAGACGTCGCCCTCCTCCTCCAACAGAAGCCCTCTGCAGGTGTCGGTTATGGCCCTGGGCTGCTCTGCTATTTCCTTACGCATGAAGTGGCGGTAGCCGCCCTTCTCCGCCATGATAGGGCTCCAGTCTATGTGCCTGGGCTCGCGATGGAACCTCTCGCCGCGTAGCGTCTGCAGCTTTACGCCGTCCCTGGTCAGCGTTACCATCTCGCCGTCCTTGAGGAATATGGCGCTGCGCGTGACGTCGAGTATGGCCGGTATGTCGGAGGCGAGCATCATCTCGCCCTCGCCTATGCCGACGATAAGCGGGCACTCGACGCGCACCCCGACTATCATGCCGGGCTCGTGCTCGCTTATGGCCGCGATGGCAAAGGCGCCTTTTACATTTCTCACCGCCTCGCGCACGGCCTCCTCGAGCCGCGCTCCGTTCCTTATCTCGCGATAGATGAGGTGAGAGAGTATCTCGGTGTCGGTCTCGGACTTGAACCTGGCGCCCTCGCGGATGAGTTCCTCCTTGAGCGCAAGGTAGTTCTCGATTATGCCGTTATGCACCACGGCCACCCCGCCCTCCATGTGCGGGTGGGCGTTTTCTTCCGTGGGCCTGCCGTGGGTAGCCCAGCGCGTATGCCCTATGCCGGTCTTGCCGGATACCGGCCTTTTAGCCACCTCGTCGAACAGGCGAGAGAGTTTGCCGACGCTCCTGCGAAGCTCTATAACGCCGTCAAGGAGCACGGCCATGCCCGATGAGTCATAGCCTCTGTATTCGAGTTTCCTAAGGCCGTCCAGAAGGACGCCCGAGGCCTCTCGCGAGCCTGTATATCCAACGATACCGCACATAATAAAACCTCTCACTTAAACCTGACTACAAAAAAAACGGGAAAGTTCCGAACCCCTATCGTCCTCTCGTTGCCAAGCTCTGCCTGGTAACGCAATTATATGGAAGCTCAGCTTCTCAAGCAAACCCGTTCCCAAGCAGAGCTTGGGAACGGGAATAAAAAGGATACTATATGCGCTATCGGCCCTTATCCCTTCTTCCGCTTGATTGCCCAACCCTCGACCACGCGCGCCGATACCCGCGTCACGACGAGCGCGTCAGGCGGCACGTCCTTTGTGACCGTCGTGCCTGAGCCGACGTATGCGCCCTTGCCGACCTTTACAGGAGCCACAAGCTGCGTGTCGCTGCCGATGAAGGCGCGGTCTTCGATAACGGTCCGGTGTTTCTTTGCGCCGTCGTAGTTGCAGGTTATGGTGCCCGCGCCGATATTTACACCCGCGCCGATGACGGCGTCGCCAAGGTAACTCAGGTGATTGGCCTTGGTGCCTTTGCCGATGGTCGTTTTCTTTACCTCGACGAAGTTGCCTATGCGCGCCTCGTCCGCGATGACGTTACCCGGACGAAGCCGCGCAAACGGACCGATGATAACGCCCTTGCCGGCCTTCGTCCCTTCTATAAGAGAATACGCCTTGACAGTCGTGTTGTTGCCGAGTATGGAATCGACGAGATGCGAGCCTTGCTCTATGACGCAGTTTGCGCCGATTACCGTAGCCCCGGCGATGCGCGCGCCCGGATGGATTATCGAATCGACGCCAACGCTGACGTCCGCGTCGATATACGTTGTGTCCGGGTCTATGATGGTAACGCCTGAGAGCATCATGGCGGTGTTTATACGCTGGCGCATGACGCGAGCGGCCTTTGCAAGCTCCACGCGGTTATTTATGCCCATCACCTCTTCGGTGTCGTGGTGCGTAAGGGCCTTTACCTTATGTCCGGCCTTTCTTGCCAGTCTCACGAGGTCAGGCAGGTAATACTCGGACTGCGCGTTCCTGTTGCCGAGTCTTTTAAGGTTCTCAAAAAGAAACCCTGCCTTCACAATATAGATGCCCGCGTTTATCTCGTGGATGGCCCTCTCGCAATCGCCGCAGTCCTTCTCTTCGACCACGGCCTCGACCGCCCCGGCATCATTCCTTAAGACCCTGCCGTAACCGGACGGGTTGGCAAGCATAGCGGTCACAAGGGTCATAACCGGCGCGGCCTTGCCCCCGCTCCTGTGAAATTTTACCAGGGCCGTAATCGTATCGGCCGTTATCAGCGGCACGTCGCCGGATAATATCAGGACGTCGCCGTCAACGCCCTTTAACGCGGCAGAGGCCTGCATAACGGCATGGCCCGTGCCGAGTTGGTCTTTTTGATAGACAAAGCTCAGGCCCCTCCCGCCAAAGGCCGCCTTGACGTCCTCGGCGCCGCAGCCGACGACGGCCACCACCTTCGAGTTCGAAGAGCAGACCCTCTTGACGACGCTGACCGGATAATGGAGCATCGGGAGCCCGCATACCGGGTGAAGCACCTTGGGCAGGGCCGACTTCATCCGCGTCCCCTTGCCAGCGGCAAGGATTATCACCGAAAGATTACGCATAGACATAAAGATATAAGAACCCCTCTGATTCGTCAAGGCATATTAAGGCATCGAACGGCCTTGTGCTCGAAGACCCGTAATAACGACGCGCCCATATAAAAAAGCGCCCCCCGATAAAAAGGGCGCTTCGTGAAATATGCTTATACGCCGCCTGCTACAGCTTGAACTTGCTCTGCTCCGTGTTGGGCCTCATGGCAACCTCGAAGCCGTCCATCGTGGCCAGCTCCTTCATCGGGAGTTCGCCTTTGACCTGCAACTCGGAAGAGCAGCACAGCGGGCATTTTAAAACCTTGCCGTGAGGCATGGCCCTGAACCCGTCCCTGTAGACATAACCGCAGTGCGCGCACTCGATATCGATTTCTATATCCAACCCGAGCCTCCGTCTCTAACGTGCTAATCTCTATGAGAATCATACATCAGACAGATCGGAAAAGCCAGTTGAAAATGACCGGACTGCCGCGGGTTCAAGCTTGCAACTTGACCCCATGAGTTCGTGCGCGGAAAAACGACGCGTTCCTTGCTATTACGTAATGAATGGTTCAAGTTACAAACCAGAACCCGCCGGAGGGGGTTTTTCTCCTCCCCTTATTTAAGGGGAGGCCGGGTGGGGTTAGTCCTTTGCATATCAACATTAACGCCCCGCGACCCACGCCACTTGACGTGGGTACCCCGCCTCTTTAAAAAGAGGGGGTCCTTCCGCTTATACCGATTAACCGCACTCCGAGTATCCGCAGCCGCGGCAGACCACGCATCCGTCGACGTGCTCGACCGACGAGCCGCAGTCAGGGCATGCCCCGCGCTTCATTATCTCCGGGGCAAGCGTGAAATCGAGCCTTGAATGCGCCACGCTGTGCGCGTCGGAACCTGCCCCGTGACCGGCGCCCGGATTCGCAAAAAAGAGCGGGGAGGCCGAGTTCCTCTTGAGACCGACGTACCACTCCATGGCCTGGGCCATGGCGTCGGCGCATGACATGACCTTGCCTGACGAGGACCAGACCGGCTGATGGCAGCTTATGCCGCGCATCTGCTTGACTATCACCTCGGCCTCTATGCCGCTTCTGAGCGCAAGTGAGGTCATCCTGCCCATGGCCTCGCACTGCGAGGCCACGCAGCCGCCGGCCTTGCCTATCTGCGTGAATATCTCGCACGGCCTGCCCTCTTCGTCCTCGTTGATGGTGACGTAGAGGTTGCCGCAGCCCGTCTTTATCTTCCTCGTTACGCCGAAGGCCACCTCCCCCCTCACCTTGGGCTTGGGAGAAGCAACAGGGGCCGGGACCACCTCGGCGGTTGCTGCAGCGGCCTTGGTCGGCGAGCCGCTGCCCTTGGTCAGCACCTGCACGTCGCGCGAGCCGTCGCGGTAGACGGTAACGCCCTTGCACCCGAGTCTGTAGGCCATGAGATAGACCTTGGCCACGTCCTCGACCGTCGCCTCGTTCGGGAAGTTGACGGTCTTGCTGACGGCGTTGTCCGTATACTTCTGAAAGGCGGCCTGCATCCTTATATGCCACTCAGGCGAGATATCATGCGCCGTGACAAAGACCCTCGTAATCTCGTCCGGCACGCCGGTTATGCCGTGGAGCGAGCCCGTGGCCGCAGCCTGCTTCATCACCTCGGGGCTGTCAAAGCCGCGAGCAACGGCCGCCTCTTCAAGGAGCGGGTTTACCTCGACGAGTTCTGTGCCCTCCATCACGGTGCGCGTAAACGCGAGGGCAAAGAGCGGCTCGATGCCTGAAGAGCACCCGCCTATGATGGATATCGTCCCGGTAGGCGCGATGGTCGTTACGGTGGCGTTTCTCGGCGCGGGCTTGCCGTCGTATATCGAGCCTTTATAGTTGGGGAACGCCCCCCTTACATCCGCAAGCTTGACCGAGGCCTCGCGCCCCTTCTCCTGGATAAAGCGCATGACCGACTCGGCGAGGTCTATGGCCTCGTCCGAGTTATACGGTATGCCGAGACGTATGAGCGCGTCGGCAAAGCCCATGACGCCGAGGCCTATCTTGCGGTTGGACCTCGTGACCTCGGCTATCTGCGGGATGGGATACGAGTTCATGTCTATCACGTTATCAAGGAAGTGGACGGCCTTGCCGACCGTGGCCTCTAACTTTTCCCAATCCATCTCGTAACGCTCGCCTTTGCCGTTGGCAGGTTTGCGGAGCATGAGGCTCAGGTTTATGGAGCCGAGATTGCAAGACTCGTACGGCAGGAGAGGCTGCTCGCCGCACGGGTTGGTGGACTCGATTGCGCCCAGGAGCGGAGTCGGGTTGTCCCTGTTCATCTGGTCGATGAATATGACGCCGGGGTCGCCGTTGCACCATGCCTTCTCGACTATCTTATTAAAAACCTCGCGCGCCTTCATCCTTGCAACGGCCTTGCCGGTGTGCGGATTACGCAGGTCGTACTCGCCGTCGTTGTCCACCGCGTTCATGAACTCGTCCGTGAGGCTCACAGAAATATTAAAATTATTGAGTCTTGCGTTGTCTTCCTTGCACACGATAAAGTTCATGATATCGGGATGGTCGACCCTGAGCATCCCCATATTGGCGCCCCTGCGGGTGCCGCCCTGCTTTATGGCCTCGGTGGCGGAATCGAATACCGTCATGAAGGATATCGGGCCGGAGGATATGCCGGAGGTCGAACCGACGACGTCGCCCGAAGGCCGAAGCCTTGAGAACGAAAAGCCGGTCCCGCCGCCTGATTTGTGTATCAGGGCCGTATGCTTTACAGCCTCGAATATCGACTCCATCGAGTCCTCGACCGGCAGGACGAAACATGCCGAGAGCTGCTGCAGGTCCCTGCCCGCGTTCATTAAAGTCGGGGAGTTGGGGAGGAAAGCGAGCGAGGTCATCACCTCGTAGAACTCGGCGGCCGTGGCTTCCACGTCCGCGTCCTTGCCGTAGCGCCTGTCCGCTTCCGCGATATTGCGCGCCACGCGCTCGAACATGTCCGCGATGGTCTCGATGGGCTTGCCGTCGGAGTCTTTCTTAAGGTAGCGCTTTTCAAGCACCCTGACCCCGTTCTCGTTAATCCTGACCTCGGGCCTTTGCGGCCTGTCCGCGCGCTTTTTATGCGCCGTTGTATGGCGCGGGGTCTCGCTCAACAGCCTCGCGTATGCCTCATGATCCATGCTCACCGTAACCTCCGTACGACCTTAAAATTTCCGGTTGATTTGCCCTGTTGCTTGCTTAATCTATATAAAAAAACCGGCAACCGTTACATGTGCGGGCCGCATCCGGCTTAAAAATAAAACAGATGGCCGATAGCCGACAAACCCCGCATTGAATGATACCCTGCACGGCAGCCTGAATGGATTTAAGGTTTTTCCGCAACCTGTTAGATATTTCAGTAAACCGCGAGACCGTAACCCCTGCACTACCAGGGGTTACGGCACATCAAATACAATAACCGCTCGGCCCGCTGCCCTGTAACCCCGCCCCATTATGCCCTACTGTTAAATATCGAGCTTGAGAGACTGCCAACCACAGCCATGCGCCAAATCTTACAATTATGCCCGGTTGCAAGAGAGGGGCAACCCCACATATCCGCAAAATCCACCACCCCATTATGCCCGGCTGCAAAAGGTCGAGTATGAAAAACTGCCAACCTCGGACATGAGCCAAATCCCCAAATTACGCCCGGCTGCGGAACTATTTGATTTTTATGGATAAATCACTTTATGTGGTAGTGTTAACCTAATTAGACCACAACATATTGTGTCTGTCAAGAAAAAATATTTCCATTTAAAATCAGGCAGATTGGCTTACCAAAGGGAGATTTCCGGTATAATTACTGCATGGTTTTCAGCGGCGCAGCGATGCGCCGCCAAAAAAAGGAGGCATATATGCGCGGATTTTTCAGGGTCGTCTGCATCTCTGTTTTCACCTGTTGCCTTTTGGCCGGGACCATATTAACGCGGATTGAGACGGCAATTGCCGCAGGGCCGCCGCTGCCCGCGCTCGGGATAAAAACGGCGCCGGAACTCATGCCGCTTCCCGATATAGACGTCTACGTAATCGCTGACCTTGACATGGACGTCGCCTTCTACAATGGATGGTGGTGGCGGATGCACGACAACAGGTGGTACCGGGCCTCCGAGTATAACGGGGCATGGGGACTGGTAATCGCGGGAAAGGTCCCTGAGATAATCCTTGGCCTGCATCCCGGTTTCAGGGGAAGAGGGCTTGGCAACACGCGAATCCCCTACGGCCAGTTCAAAAAGAACTGGAAGAGATGGGAGAAAGAAAAACGGTGGCACAAGGCTGAAAGGAAGATGGAGCACAGGGAAGAGAAATCACGGGACAGGCAAGACCGCAACGGACGCGGACAGGGGCACGGGGGCGGCAAGGGAAGGCGTTAAGGTGTTCAGGCCTTGATTTTACCGGGCGCGGATGTTCTAATAGGCTGCGGGAAAACTCTCGATACGTAATTCCCGAGGTCTCTATCCCCGACTAATACATTCGGGGACGAATCCAATCTATGTGGAATCAACGGGTATGGATTCCCGCTGCAGCCTGCCCTCGTGAAGACGGGGGCGGGAATGACGGCATAAAGCAGCAATACTGAGTTTTTCAGCAGTCTGCTAATAAGCCGCTGTCCGGCCTCTCGCCTCTCACTTGACGCCGCTTTGTATCGCAAGGATTTGCGCTGATTCACCGGCAAGATGACGGGGAGTTACGCCGGGCGGACGATACAAGAGGGCATCTCCATGAGCGGCTTACAAAAGAAAAAACGGATGGAGGCCTCATCCCGATGAACAAACTGACGGAACTCTTTTCCAACAACCGGAGATGGGCCCATACGACCGAAGAAGGCAGGCCTGACTTCTTCAAGACCCTTGCGCATCAGCAAAGCCCTGCATATCTCTGGATAGGCTGCTCTGACAGCAGGGTTCCGGCGAACGAGATAGTCGGGCTCATGCCGGGCGAGCTATTCGTGCATCGTAACGTCGCCAACCTCGTCGTGCACAGCGACATGAACTGCCTGACCGTCATGCAATACGCCATAGACGTATTGAAGGTGCGACACATCATCGTCTGCGGCCATTACGGCTGCGGGGGCGTGGTGGCGTCACTTGAAGAAGAAAGGCACGGCCTTATCGACAACTGGCTCAGGCACATAAGGGACATCCATGCCTCGCACCAGACCGATCTGAAGAGATACAAGGATAAGAGGTCATTGACCGACCGTCTGTGCGAGCTGAACGTCGTCTGGCAGGTCTATAACGTCTGCAACACCACCGTGGTGCAGGACGCATGGGGCAGACGTCAGCCCGTAACCGTGCACGGCTGGATATACGGCATCGAAAACGGCCTGCTGAGGGACTTGGACGTCTGCGTCGCGGGGAAGACGGATTACAAACGGGTCTTCAAAGACGAGAAAAAGCCAATGCCGCGCAGGTGGTGAAGCTCACCCCCTCTTTTTAAAACGGCGGGGTACCCGCGCCAAGGGACATGGGTCAGGGGAGTTATAAAGACGCGCATAATCTCCCCCCTCACCTCAATCCTCTCGTGCGCTAACGTTGTGTCGTGTGCGCTAACGTTATGTCTTTAGCGCCTTTGGCGCCTCCCCGAAGGGGAGAGGAAGTTAGTTCTGTCCCCCTCGTTCCCAAGCTCCTGCTTGGGAACGAGAAGATTGCTTCGTTGCGCAATGACGGGTCGGGGAACTAAGCAGGGGTTACCTGGCGCACATAGCAAAGAGGCCGCACCTGTTATCTTATCACGTCTTTAAGCTCGCTGAAGCTGTTCAAAAGGATATCGAAGCCCGTAAGCTCTTCTTTGCCCCTATAACCGTAGGTCATCCCGATTGTGAAGATACCCGCGGCCCCGCCCGCCTCGGCGTCAACCGGGCTGTCGCCAACCATGACAGCGGCCTCGTTCGCGCCGCCTGCCGCCTTTATTGCGGCCTGTACAGGCTCTGGCGAGGGCTTACGCACGGCCAGCGTATCCCCGCCCACAACGGCCCGAAAATACCGGCTCAAGTCCATCTCGTCGAGCAAGCGTCTGGTCAGGGTCTCCGGCTTATTGGTGACTACGGCCATCTTCTTGCCCAGAGCGGCAAAACCGTCAAGTGTCTGTCTGACGCCGGGATAGACGGTGGTCTCGACCACAAGGCGTTCGCCGTAAAACTCAAGAAAGCTCCGGCGCGCCGAAGCTATCCTCTCCGGAGGTTCGGACGGCATGAGCCTTTCCAACAGCACCTTGACGCCCCAGCCTATGTCCGCCTTTATCCGCTCGATATCAAGCCCGATATAACCCATCAGCTCAAGGGTGCGGTTGGCGGCATGGGCGATATCATGGGACGAGTCAACGAGCGTGCCGTCAAGGTCGAATATTATAAGGTCAGCCGCTATTGTTTTCACGCCAAATTCCCTTGGAATGTAATGAACCGCCCTGAAGCAACCTACAGGAAATTACATGATTAAATTATCATATCCATCCTCTCAAATACCACCGTTTTCCCGGCATTATAGCCACCTGGCATTGACACTTGCCAAGGGTGTGGCATAATAAAAATAGGGACTTGGCATGCAACGGACAGGCCGCGAAACGGCCTGATAAAGTCATATTAACGTCGTGCAGCGGGGTGTATCATTATGATGCCCATAAGATGGCTCAAAGGACTGACCAAAGCCGAAAATGAGGCCCATGTCTCGGACAAGCTCGTCCTCCTCTTCTTTCACAGTTCAAAGTGCGGCGGGTGCCGCAAGACCGAGTCAATGACCTTTGCGGACGGACATGTGACCGAGCTCATAGAGAAATGTTGCGCGCCCGTAAGCCTCGATGTGACGGCCGACCAGGGACTGACGGCGCACTATAAGATAGAGTGGACACCGACCTTCATCCTCGCCGACAGCTCTGGCGTTGAGCTTGAGCGCTGGGTCGGTTTCCTGCCGCCTGAGGACTTCATCCCGCAGTTGTACCTTGCGATAGGTTTATCGTCCTTCCACAGGGGTCTGTTCAAGGAGGCGGAGACGGCCTTCGAAAGGATTATCGACAACCACACGACATCCGTGGCCGCGCCGCAGGCCAGGTACTACATGGGCGTGGCCCTTTACAAGGCCACGGGCGACGCAAGCCACCTCAAGAGGACGTGGGAGGCGATGAGCCGCAGATTCCCCAATGACTTCTGGACGAAGAAGGCCTCTGCCTGGTCATAAACCCGCCCAATGGTCAAAACCAAGAGCATATACTCGCCCGAATCTCCTGACGACGGACTGAGAATCCTTGTAATGAGATACTGGCCGCGCGGCATAAAGAAGGAACGCGCAAGCCTGTGGCTGCGCGAACTCGGGCCGGGCACGGGTCTCATAAAGAGATGGAAGGCCGGTGAATTGACTTGGGCTGCGTTTGCGCGGGAGTATAAAACCGAGTTCAATATTGATGCCAGAAAAAAGGCATTTGCCGGGTTGAAGGAAATTATAAAAAAGACCGGTAGCGCGCCAGTGACCCTTTTGTGCGCATGCCCTGATGAGGAGACCTGCCACAGAGGGCTCTTAAAGAAGATGCTGGAGAAGGAGTAACTCCCCGCGACCCACGCCGCTTGGCGTGGGTACCCCGCCTCTTTAAAAAGAGGGGGTTCTAATTACGCTTACCTATCATACAAAACTATCCCTTCGGAATGACAGACAACAAAACCCCGGCAACTGACATAAATCATTTGGTTCAAGGTTTGGCCGTGATATGTTAAAATTATAAGAGTAAGACTACCTGAACGGAGGAATCTATCATGACCGAAAACATAACAAAACTCGACCTGCGCGAGATACCTGTTTCCGAGCGCCATCCGAGCATATTCGACGCATGGGAAGACCTTGCCCCGGAGGGCGTCCTGCAACTCACAAACGACCACGACCCGAAGCCCCTGCGCTATCAGTTCGAGGGCGAGTACAAGGACAAGTTCTCGTGGGATTACATCAAGCAGGGGCCGACGGACTGGGTGGTGAATATAACCAAGCTGAAGCTCGTCGAGGCAACCGGCGCGGAATTGCGCAAGAAGGTCGAAGAGGCGTTGGACGAGGTGCGGCCGTATCTGCAGGCCGACGGCGGCAACGTCGAGCTCGTCGAGATAGACGAGGCAGCGCGTGTCGTAAGGGTACAACTCACTGGCGCCTGCGGCGGGTGCCCGTCAGCCGCCATGACCCTGAAGGCGGGCGTCGAGAATACGGTCAGGAAATACGCGCCTGAGATACGCTCGGTCGAGCAGGTCTGACCCGGGCCTGATTCGATTGCGTCGGCATGAAGTGAACAGATAAATAAGACGGGCGGTCTGCCGTAAGGCAGACCGCCCGTTTCTTGTTGGACCTTTGCATAACCCCGCCTAAGCGCATGGCAATCGGCTTTTAGGGGCTGGATTCCCGCCAAAACTTGCCCTCGAATGTTTCTTTCGGGGGACATGCGGGAATGGCGCTAAAGGCGCTAAAGACATAACGTTAGCGCACACGACATAACATTAGCGCACACGACATAACATTAGCGCACACGACATAACGTTAACGCACGAGACAATTTCTCGATCTTTTTATCCGTCATTCCCGATGCGTTACTCCGTCCCCGAATGTCTAAGTCGGGGACTAATACATTCGGGGACGAATCCAATCTTTAAGTTATGCGAAGCTCTCATTACTTATGGGATGAAAAACGCCTGCCGCGCTTCCTCAATAATCCTTGGTCAGGCAATCCGGCGCAAAGCAGCAACCGGTCTGGTCACAGTACCCGTCGGAGGTGCCGAAACACGGGAAGTTTCCCTCGGCCGCCTGAATCTGACGTATCAATTCGAGTTTTTTGATCTTTCCCGCAGCCACCTTCAGACCGGCTGCCTTTGCCCTTTTCTTAATCTCTTCTATCTGCATCGGTAGAACCTCCATCAACTGCAAAGATTAGACATCCAAAAAGGCCCGGCCCGTTATCGGCCGTGACCCGGCCTTACAACGCCTAACTGCACATACTATAGATTAAGCCCTAATTTTTCTCCTTGTCAACGGGTGCGGACGTTTTTTATGGCCGCACCCCAGGCGGTATGCTAATATGACGGCGTAACGCACCCCTTCAAACGGAGGCCGCATTGAAACTCCAATTCATCGGCGGCGCGAGCACGGTTACCGGCTCGTGCTTCTACCTTCAGACAAACAATATGAAGTTCCTCGTCGATTGCGGGATGCATCAGGGTAACGGCGCCGACGAAATGAACAGGCGGCCGCTGGCCGTGCCTCTCGAAGAGATCGAGTTCATCCTCGTCACGCACGCGCACATGGACCACTCGGGACTCCTGCCGAGGGTCGTCAGGGACGGCTTCAAGGGGCGCATCATCACCACGCAGGCCACGCGAGATCTCCTCGAACCGATGCTCTACGACTCGGCCGCGATCCAGGAGTCCGACGCGGCGTGGGAGACGAAAAAGGGCATGCGCCTGGGGAAGGAACCGGTCGAGCCGCTCTACACGTCAGAGGACGTGACAAGCATCCTGCCGCGTTTCGACCTCAAGCCCTACAACAAGGTCTTCCATCTCGGCAACGGGGTGAAATGCAGGTTCATCGACGCCGGGCACATATTGGGATCCGCATCCCTTGAGATATGGTTCCAGGACAGCGCGAAGGAGAAGAAGATCGTCTTTTCCGGGGATATCGGCAAGAGCGGCAGCCCGATAATCAAAGACCCGTCCACGGCATCTGACGCCGACTACGTGGTCATGGAATCCACCTACGGCAACCGCACCCACAGGCCGATTGAAGAATCGATAAACGAGCTTGTGGACGCGATAAAGACGACGTTCAAGCGCGGAGGCAACGTCTATATCCCGTCGTTCGCCGTGGGGCGCGCGCAGGACCTGCTCTTCATAATAAACGACCTTGTGCGCACCGGCCGCCTGTATAAGATCGACGTCTACCTCGACAGCCCGCTTGCCGAGGAGGTCACGCGCGTCTACGCCTCGCACCCGGAGTGCTTCGACGCCGAGGCAAAGGAACTCTTCTCCGCGCGCGAGCGCGACTACTCGATGCGCCTGCACTTCGTGCGCACGGTGGAGGAGTCCATGCGCCTGAACAGCCTGCGCGGCGGCTCGATAATCATAGCTGGAAGCGGGATGTGCGACGGCGGCAGGATAAAGCATCACCTGAAACACAACATCTGGCGGCACGACTGCGGGGTCATCTTCGTCGGCTATCAGGCCAAACACACCCTCGGCAGGCGCATAGTCGACGGCGCGCGCACCGTAAACATCCTTGGCGAAGAGGTCATGGTCAAGGCGGCCATCCACACGATAAACGGCTTTTCCGCGCACGCCGACCGGAACGAACTACTCGCGTGGCTCACCGCCATAGACAAGTCCCCGAAGGTCTTCATCGTCCACGGCGAGGACGCGTCCGCAGACGCGCTTAAAGAGCTGATAAAGGCGCGACTCGGCCTCGACGCGCACAGGCCCAAGGACGACGAGGTGGTGGAGTTGTAGAAAGACAAGAGATTAGGAAACAGCACAGCCCTCTTTCCCCTTGGGGAGAGCAGGGGTGAGTGGTATGAGAAATGACATAACAAGACCCCCTCACCTCAATCCTCTCGTGCGCTAACGTTGTGTCTTTGGCGCCTCCCCAAAGGGGAGAGGAAGTTTATCGTGGCGTCAGGAGTTTCCTCCTGACGCCGTTACAAAAAAACTAACCCCTCCCGACCTCCCCTTGGATAAAGGGAGGAAAAAAGCCGATACCTAAATCCAGAAAACACACAGCAGCTTACGCGGATACCCCAACAGGGAAGAAGCATATCTTACGCTCAGACAACACCGCGCCAACGGCACAATTACCTCCCAACCTCGCCTGCCCTGCGAGACCGGTCAGTCACCAAACTTGTTGTCTAAGATTGCAAAACATTTAAGCGCGCCCTTGAATATCCAGCGTATAACCTCGGTCAGAATCCTGCCGAGAGGGGCCAGGGCAAGGCTACCCGGAGCAAAGACCAACTTCACATCAAGCACGTATACGAAGAATACGGCGAGAATAATTCCTCCAAGAATCATCTCGGCCGCCATCTGTAAAAGATGTATCTTAGTTACAACCGGACTCTCATAAGACGATAGACTGAAGGGCTTTTTTTTGACGACTACGGCCTTACTATCTCCGTTTACTATCAAATCCAAGATACGCAATATTCTTTTGGTATAAGAAACATTTTCCACAAAGGCTCTCATAAGACTATCGCGCGGTTCCCTGCACTATCGTGGCGTCATGAGTTGCCTCCTGACGCCCTTGCAAGCACTAACCCCTCCCAGCCTCCCCTTATATAAGGGGAGGAGAAAGACACCACCTTCTCTCACTTGAACAGCTTCAGCTCTCCCTTGTCATCCGCATCCGCGCCTGAGGCGGGCTTGGTCTGTTTCCCGGGATTGGCGTCCTTGTGCGCGGGTTCGGACGCGCCGCCTTTTGAAGCATGGGCGGACTGACCGTGCGAGGCGCGTGACGCGGGAACCTTAGGTTCGGCAAACCGCGCATTCAACTCCTCGGCCATGTCCTTTAAAACAGGCGCGGCGAGCGGCGCCCTGGCCTGGGCCGTTGCCTCGGCATGGCCCGGGCCGCGGGGCGCGCCCTTGTAGATATACCGCTCGAACATCCGCTGGTACGGCGTCCAGCCCGTGCCGTCGTCAGGCCCGTCTTCGATAAGCGTCTTTACGGCCGTGACCTTTGCGTCAAGGTCGTCGAGATACGACAGGACTATCGCCTCCATCGTCTTAGGCCTCTTTGGCGAGCCAAACTCAAGTTGACCGTGATGGCTGAGGAGCATATGCTTCAGCAGGACAGCCTTGTGAACGGGAAAACCCTCTATGCTTGCAATCTTCCCATCCACCAGTTCGATGCCTATGGTGATATGACCGAGGAGCCTGCCCGCGTCCGTGTACTCGAATGCGCGCTCGTAAGAAAGCTCGTCAATCTTGCCGATGTCATGGAGCATTACGCCTGCAACAAGCATGTCCTTGTCGATAAGGGAACCGTAATGTCCAGCGACCTTCTCGGCAAGCCCGCACAAGGACAATACGTGCTCAAGCAGGCCGCCGAGGTATGGATGGTGCATGGACTTGGCTGCCGGGGCCGTTGAAAAGCGCCCGCGTATCTCGGCGTCGTTGAATATGGCCTCAAGGAGCGCCTTTATATGGACGTCGCCAATCCCGGCTATGAAGGCGTCAAGCTCGACAAGCATCTCTTCGGGCGGCCTTTTTGACGCAGGCAGGAAGTCCCGCATCGTATACGCGCCCTCTTTAAGCGCGCTGACGGACGAGACGTTCACCTGCACCCCGCCCTGATAGGCCACCGCGTAACCCTTGAGCGAGACCACGTCGTTCTTGTTAAACCCCCTTGAGACGGCCTCTGCATCGTCCCAGACCCGCGCCTCCATCTCTCCGGTCGAGTCCATTATGCGGATATTCAGATAGGCCTTGCCGGTCTTGCTCACCCCGACGTCCTTTTTGCTGACAAGGTACGTGCCAACGACCTGGTCTTTTTCCCGTATATCTCTTATCTTCTTCAATTGGCCGCCCCCTTGAGCTTACGCCCCTCGCGCTCCAGAAACCATTTGACGTATCTGGCCACGCCCTCGGCAATATCGACCGTAGGCTCGAAACCGAGGAGCCTGCGCGCTTTGGTCACGTCCGCGTATGTCACGGGCACGTCTCCGGGCGCAACAGGCCCGTAGACGATATCGGCCTTGCGTCCGAGGTTCTTCTCGATGAGCGCGATAAGCCCGTTGACCTCGATTGTGTGCGAGCCGCCGAGGTTCACTATCTCGAAGCGCGAGGGCGTGTATATGGCGTTGACAAGCCCGGTGATGATATCACCGACGTATGTAAAGTCGCGCCGCGCCGTGCCGTCGCCGTAGACCTGTATGGAGCGGGCCTCGTGTATCAGGCGCGTGAACTTGGCCACGGCCATGTCGGGCCTGCCCCTCTCGCCGTAAACGGTAAAGAACCGCAGGCACGTCGTCGGTATCGCGTACAGGTGAGAATATGCGTAACAGTAAAGCTCGCCCGCGCGCTTAGTGGCCGCGTAAGGCGAGATGGTCGAGGTTATAGGGTCATCCTCCGAGAACGGTATCTTGCTGTTTATGCCGTATACCGACGAGGACGACGCAAAGACGAAGTTCCTGACCTTCCTCTCTTTGGCGGCATCGAGCAGGTTGAGCGTCCCGCGGCAATTCGTCTCTTCGTAGAGTATCGGGTCTTCTATCGATGGCCTCACGCCGGCGCGCGCCGCCAAATGACAGATGACGTCCGGGGCCTCTTTCTCGATGATCTCGAAGACTCGCGCCCTGTCGCGGATATCCGCCTCGTGAAGCGAATAATTCGGGTTAGCAATATACGGCGCAACGTTCTCCCTCTTGAGCAACGGGTCGTAGAAGTCGTTAAAGTCGTCTATGACCGTTACCCGTTCCCCGCAATCAAGGAGCGCCGCGACAAGGTGCGAGCCTATGAAACCCGCGCCTCCTGTGACAAGTATCTTCATCTCATTCTCCTGCCCGGCCGGACATATTCGCAACGCGACCGGAAGATATTATAACGTGTTCATCCTTATGAAACTATCACATAAAAATCCCTTAATCAACAGACACGGCAAGACAAACGGCAACGGCTTACGCCATAAAACCGCGCCCTTGACGCGGGGCGCACAGGTGTTAGAATCAAATCATGAGCTACACCTATTTTGAGCACGTCTCGGACGTCTGCCTGCGCGCCGAAGGCACAACGCTTGCCGGGGCGATTGAGAGCGGGGCCGAGGCCATGTTCAACGTCTCCTTCGACCTGGAAACGATAACCGAGCGCGAGACCGTTGCAATCAGGGCAGAGGCGCGCACCCCTGAGTTGCTCTTCGTCGAAGTGCTTAACGAATGCCTCTCGCTGCAGGCAATAGGAGAGCTGGCGCTCAAACGGCTGCTGACTCAAGAGATAAAAAAACTTGATAAGGGCCTCTCATACACCGGCGTTGCCTATGGAGAGGCCTTTGACAGGGACAAACACACGGTAAGGACCGAGGTCAAGGGCGCGACCTACTCCGGCCTTACCTACAATAACGGCAAAGGCGGCACGCACGTGCTGACCTGTGTCTTAGACGTGTGATTCTCCGAACTACTTCTCCCCTTGGCAAGGTACCCACGCCAAGGGGCGCGGGTCGGGCTGGGATGAAGGGTATGCCGCGTGAAGCACGAAACCACCCCTCACCTCAATCCTCCGCAAGGGGAACGAGGGATTTCTCCTCCCCTTATTTAAGGGGCGGGGCCCCCGTTGCGCCCAGCACCACTTCCGGCTCAAACCTTCGTTGCCTTACGCATGAGACAAAAGTGGTGCTGGGCAATGCAACGGGGAGTGGGGAGGGGTTAATCCTTGCAACACCGGCGATTGCTTGCTACCTCGCGCGTGCCCCAAATTAACTCCCCCCCACCCCCTCTTTTACAAAGAGGGGGACTTTCGCGCCTCTTGACAACACAGTTCCTCTCCCCAAAGGGGAGAGGAAGTTTAACCCCTTCTCCCCTTGGGGAGAAGGTTGGGATGAGGGGGATGAGCGATGAAGATTGAAATCAAACAGATAAGGGACTACGTCTGGGAGATCCAGCGGACGCCTGAGATGCTCGTCCCGGGCATCGTCTACGGAGATACGGACTCCATCGTCACGCTCAAGAAAGAGCTAGCCGCCAAGCACGGCGGCTTCACCCCGGCGCTCGTGCAGGTGGCCAACGTCGCCACGCTGCCCGGCATAGTCAACGCCTCTCTGGCCATGGCCGACATCCATCCGGGCTACGGGTTCGCCATCGGCGGGGTGGCGGCCTTTGACATGGATACCGGCGTCGTCAGCGTGGCGGGGGTCGGCTTCGACATAAACTGCGGGGTGCGGATATTAAAAACCCAGCTTGAGCGCAAAGACGTCGAACCTGTAAAAGAGCGGCTGGCCGACGCGCTCTTTCGCGGCGTGCCGTCCGGCGTCGGGTCCGAGGGCGAGATAAAGCTGAAAGAAAAAGAGATAGACAAGCTCCTTGTAAAAGGCGCGGCATTCGTGGTCGAGCAAGGCTACGGTACGCCCGACGACCTCGAATATACGGAAGAGAACGGCGCGATAAAGGGCGCTGACCCGGCCTGCGTAAGCCCGCGCGCAAAGGAGCGCCAATTCAAGCAGACCGGCACGCTCGGCAGCGGCAACCACTACCTTGAGTGCCAATACATAGAGGAGATATACGACGAGGAGGCGGCAACCGTCTACGGCCTGCACAAGGGCCAGGCGCTCATCGCCATACACTGCGGCTCGCGCGGCCTCGGCCACCAGATAGGCACCGATTACCTGAAGACACTTGAAGAGGCCTCGCGCAAATACAACATCCCCATACGCGACAGGGAGCTTGTCTGCGCGCCGATAAAAAGCCCGGAGGGCAAACGGTATCTCAGCGCTGTCTACGCAGGCATCAACTGCGCCTTCGCCAACAGGCAGGTCATCTCGCACCTTAGCCGCAAGGCCTTTGCCGAGGTCTTCGGGATAAGCCCGGCCTCGGTCAGGCTCCTCTACGACGTAGGCCACAACACCTGCAAGGCCGAAGAGCATGAGGTGGGCGGCAGGACAAAGACGCTCCTCGTCCACCGCAAGGGCGCGACGCGCGCGTTCGGCCCGGGCAGAATAGAATGCCCCACGGCCTACCGGGACGTCGGCCACCCGCTCCTCATCGGAGGCACCATGGGCACGGCCTCTTACATAATGCGCGGCACGGCGCTCGGCATGACCGAGACCTTCGGCAGCACCATACACGGCGCGGGCAGGGCGCTCTCAAGGATGCAGGCGAAGAAGCAATGGAGCGGCGCCGAGGTAATCAGGGAACTCGGAGAGCGCGGGATAGTGATAAGGTCGCACAGCAAGGCCGGGGTGGCGGAAGAGGCCCCGGGCGCGTACAAGGACGTTGACAGGGTAGTGGATATCATGCACAACGCGGGGATAAACAGGAAGGTGGCGCGGCTTCGGCCGATGGTGTGCGTCAAGGGATGATGGGCCTCAACAAAGAGGGGGTCCGGTCAACGCCCCCGTCTTCAATTTATCCATAGGTATCTTGATTTGCGCCGCTTTATATGTTTTGTAAGATATATTTTCGAGCAGCGGCCTGACTTCATATCGAAGCATCTGTTTGCATTCTTCTTCCATCTCCCTCATAAAGAATAGCCTCATCAATTTATCATTTGCATGTCCTATAGGCTCCTTACCCGACTCCCATCTGGATATGCTGACCTTATTGACGCTTAACAACCTGGCAAGGTCTACGGCTTTCAGTTGCATCTCCTTTCTCACGAATCGAATGCCCTCTCCGGTTAACGGAGTTTTTGATTTTACAATTCCCATCGCAATAGCCCTATGAAGGCCCTCTATACTAGGAATCACCGGCATCTTTTCGCCGCAGGAACACACACGGATTGTAACGCCTGTAAGGACAACGTTGCTTAATCCCGATTCGGTATAATGATAGCTCCCTTTCGTCTGTCTCATCTTTAGACCGCAATTCGGACAAAACATAATCAACCTCTCATACAAGTTATCAGTATATTCTTATCCGCCTCTAACGCAACGACTATGGCCAATGACGCGCCGTCTATTGTTTTACCCTCCACCTTATACTTCCATTGATTGACCTTCATATCCAACTCAGGCTCGTCAAAGATTGAACCGGTCTTCAGCAGATATATAACGTCCTGCATCGAAACCTTCCTCTGCTCCATCCTTTGCCTGAAATGAGCTGTCGTGGCCACTCCGCCGTTGACGAGATTTTTCCGTATAAGCTTTACGGCTTGAGATTTCGCATATTTCTTATAAGTTAACATTATGCTAACCTATCTGTCAAGCCCTGAATCTGCGACAAAACAGTTCTGCCGCAGCAATGGAGAAGGTTATCGCCCCGTTCAGGCAGCGCCCTTTAAAAATCCTCTTCCAGGTATATCTCATCCGTCTCTTTCTTCTTTCGTATCTTGAGCGGCGTCGAACAATACGTGCAGAATATCTGGTCGCCCGGCCTGTCATCCTGAGTGATGGTTATCTCGACGTCGCACATCGGACAATCAATGCTTATCCCGTGCTTCCCGCTGTCCATTGCCGCCATGATAATACCTCCCCGTTCGGTTATCAATATCGTTTAAAGCCTTTCCGCATCTAACAACCCGGTTCTCAAAAGAGCGGCTCCCCGTCCATCTCGCGGGGCTTTTCAAGCCCCATTATCTTCAATACGGTAGGGGCTATGTCCTTAAGCCCGCCTCCAGGGCGAAGCTTTACCGAACGGCGCTCGTCGTCCGCGAGTATGAACGGCACGGGGTTGGTGGTGTGCGCGGTAAACGGCGCGCGCGTCACCGGGTCAATCATCTGCTCGGCGTTGCCGTGGTCAGCGGTTATCAGACACGCCCAGCCGCGCTCGAGCGCCGCGTCCACGACCATGCCCACGCCCTTATCAACGGTCTCACAGGCCTTGATTGCAGCCGGAAGCACCCCGGTGTGCCCGACCATGTCGCCGTTTGCGAAGTTCATGATGATAAACTGAAACCCGCCCTCTTTTATCGCGGTTACGGCCGCCCCGGCAATCTCGATGGCGCGCATCTGCGGTCTCAAATCGTAGGTGGCCACGTCCTTTACCGACGGGATAAGGAGCCTCTCCTCCCCGGGATACGGCGTCTCAGCGCCGCCGTTGAAAAAGAATGTCACGTGGGCGTACTTCTCGGTCTCGCTTACGCGAAACTGCCTTGCCCCGGCCATGGCAAGGACCTCGGGCAGGATGTTCTCGAGCCCCTGCGGCGCGAAGACCACCGGCAGGCCGAGCTTCCTGTCGTACTCGGTCATGCAGAGGAACCGGGCAAGCCTCGGCGCGCGCCCCCTGTCAAACCCGCTGAAATCATCCGTGGCAAGGGCGGCTGATATCTCGCGCGCCCTGTCCGCGCGGAAGTTAAAAAAGAAAACGCCATCGCCGTCCTCGATGCGCCCCACCGGCTTGTCGCCGTTGGTGATGACCGTCGGCAGCATGAACTCGTCCGTCAACCCTGCCTTGTAAGAGGCCTCTATCGCACCGATAGAATCAACCGCCGTATCCCCTTCGCCCCGCGTCATGGCAACATAGGCCCTGGCCACCCTTTCCCAGCGCGTATCCCTGTCCATAGCGTAGAAACGCCCGCAGACCGTGGCGACGCGGCCGCATCCTGTCTTTGCAAGGAAGACGGAGAGTTGTTTCATATAGCCGAGCCCGCTGTCCGGCGGGGTGTCCCTGCCGTCGAGGAAGGCGTGGATAAAGACCTTCTTCAAGCCCTTTGCAGCGGCCGCATCTATGATGCCGAAGAGGTGGCCTATGTGGCTGTGCACGCCGCCGTCGGATAAAAGCCCCATCAGGTGCAGCGCCCTGTCCTTCTCTTTAAGCTCATCTATAAGGCCGCAGAAGAGCGGGTTCCTGTGAAACTCGCCGTCCTTTACAGCCTTGTCTATCCTCGTAAGCTCCTGGTATACGACGCGCCCGGCCCCGATGGCCAGATGGCCGACCTCTGAGTTGCCCATCTGGCCCTGGGGCAGACCCACTGACTCGCCTGACGTATCTAATGCGGTTGAAGGATATGCGGCCGTAAGACGGGAGAGATTGGGAGTAGCGGCAAGAAGGGTGGCGTTGCCTTCCCTTTCGGGGTTAAGCCCCCAGCCGTCCATTATGATGAGACATACCGGTTTCAAAACAACCCCCTATAAGAACAGGATGTAGGAGGCGGAGAGCGGATGTGGCAATGACTTTACCACTCCCTACTACCTCCCACTCCCAACTCCCAATCATCTCGAAATCTCAAACGTCCGCCATGCGTTTAATCCCTGCGTTCACGTACGGCAGCCGGTCTCTGCGCGCCGGCCATGACCAGCGTATTCCACTCGCCGCAGGCCGGACAGCGCGGCTCCCACGACGAGGCCTCTTCGCGGCACGAGGCGCACTCGAACGGCGGGTAGAACTCCTTGTCCTTGTCTTTATCTGTGACGAGCGCCTTCTGGAAGAGTTGCGCGGCGCGCAGCGAGTGCTTACGCCGCAGATACGCCTCGGCAAGGAGTATCTTCGGATAGTATGCGTCCTCGGCCTCCTGGGTTATGCGCTCAAGCGACTCTATGGCCGCATCGACCATCTCGAGGCGCAGATAGAGCCTCGCAAGGAGCAGTCTCAGATTTATATTGTTCGGCCTGGACGATATCTCGCGCTTGTATTTGTCGAGTATCCTGTCCGGCTCGGCGGCGCGTATATAGGCGTCTTCAAGCTTAAGCAGCAGCGGCTCGGAAGCCGGATACCTGCCATAGGCCTTCTCCCAGACCTTTATCGCGCCCGCCGTATTGCCCTGCCTATAGATGGCCTCGCCAAGGAGCATGTGCGCGGGCATAAAGGCCATGTCGATTTTAAGCACCTCTTTGACCTTGCCAACCGAGTCGGCAAGCCTGCCGTCCTCAAGATAACTCACCGCCGCCTCGAAGAGCAGACCGGCGAGGAGGCGCCTTTCCCGTCTCTTCGACCCCTCGTCCCTTACGCAATCGGCGATATTCTTCTGCAGGGCGGCGGCCTCGCCCCACGACCTGTCCTTGACCCTTATCTCGCGAAGCCTGCGAAGCGCGCTCAGGTTTTTAGGGTCGAGTTCGACCACGCCCTCAAGGGCCTTGGCCGCCCGGCGCGTCTCACCCGCGTCAAAGGCGCAGGCGGCAACGGCGTTAAGAAGGACGACCGAATCCGGCGTCGAGACAAGCCCGCCTTCGAGAATCTTAAGCCCTTCCCTGGCATTGTTCTCGCGGATATAGGTCTCGGCAAGGGCCTGTATCATGCCTGAGTCGTTCGGTTTGGCCTTGATGGCGCGCTCTATAAGAGCGCGGGCCGCGGCGTTGTCGCCGTGGTTCATGGCGTCAAGACCGCGCCTGTAGGCCTCGTCGGCCGACGCGACAACCTTCCTCTCGCGCCTCTCGCGTATCTCGCGCAGCGCGCGCCTCGCGTCCCCGGCAAGCGAGTTCAGGGCCGCGATTACAATGCCCGCGAGGAAACCCGCAAAGACGAGCACGGTCGCCGGCTCTTCATAGGTATGACCTGGGGATACGGTATAGGTCACCACGGACGGGTTCTGTGTATGCAGATAGAAGAACCCGATAAGGATGAGTATGACGGCTATGAGGATGATCTTGGTATGCATTATATTTTGCAGGCGACCGGGCCGCAACCCGCTCTCTATTGATAATTATATCGGCCGTAACGGATATTCAAGCCCGAACGCCGCCGGCGCGACACCGTTCAATGCGAGTACGGCTCACCCTTGATAATCGTAAACGCCCGGTAGACCTGCTCAAAGAGGACGAGCCTGGCGAGGTCGTGCGGCAGCGTCATGCGCGAGAGCGATAACGCGATATCCGCGGCCTCCATGACGCCGGGGTCGAGCCCGTACGCCCCGCCCACGATAAAGACAAGGGTCTTGCAGCCGGCCGTCATATGCCCCTCGACGAACGACGCTAACCCCTTTGACGTGAATTCCTTGCCAGCGTCGGCGCATACAACGACGGCATCTCCGGGCGAGAGCTTACGGAGTATCCGCTCTGCCTCGTCGCGCAGGGAGTCTTTTTTCGGCGTCTTTGCAGAGCCGGACGCTTCCCTGACCTCGACCACGTCCACTCTGATATACCGGCTTATCCTCTTGAAATAATCAGAGACCGCATCCTTCAGATATGACGCCTTAAGCGTGCCAACTACAATAAAAGTAATCTTCAAGGTTCAAATCCGCGAGAATGCCGCGCCAGGAGGCGGTCATAAAACGGCACATGACGAGCGCGGGACACGGCCTTGTCGTCAGTCAGCCGGTCCTTTATCTCTTCTTTGCGACCGCCTTCCTGACCTTCTTGACGGCCTTTTTCACGGCCTTCTGCACTGCCTTCTTCGCGGCCTTCACCGCTGGCTTGCGTTTTGCGACCGCCTTCGCGACCTTCTTCTCGATTTTTTTCACGGCCTTCTTCACGGCGGGCTTACGCTTTGCAATCGCCTTCGCGACCTTCTCCCCGACCTTCTTCACGGCAGCCTTCACGGCCTTCTTCGCGGCCTTTGCAACCGGCTTACGCTTTGCCATACTCTTTGCCACCTCCTTTACAACTGGTTTTAGTTTCTCAACCGGCTTTGGTTTCAACTCGGCCGCCACGTCCAGCCTCACGGCCTCCGCCCACAGGCCGTCGATATCGTAGTACTCGCGCACGGGCCCGGTGAAGACGTGCGCCACCACGTCGTTGCAGTCAATCAGCGCCCACCTGCCTGAAAGCGCGCCCTCGACGCCGAGCGGACGCTCGCCGGCGCGCCTCATCACGTCGTCAATCTCGTCGGCCACTGCCTTCAACTGGGGGGCGGACTCGACGGTGCATATCACGAGATAATCGGTAAACGACGAAAGCTTCCTGATATTGAGAACGGCCACATCTTCGGCTTGCTTCTCTTCTGCTATGCGCGCGATGAGCAGCGCCTTCTTCCTGGCGTCCAGTATGTTTGCCTCCCCCGGGTTATTGATGACAGTCACTTATATAGCCCCTCTTTGATGATATAATCGATGACAGGGTCAGGGGTCAGATACCTGAGCGACGCGCCTTGCCCCGCGCGCCTGCGTATCTCGGTTGAAGATACGCCGAAGAGCGTCGTAGCCGCGTATGTCAACGTGCCGCCCCATGTATTCCTGTAGCACTCAGAGTCCGCATCATACCAGAAGTTGCGCGCAAGAGCAACAGGCAACGCCTCGCCTGGTTTCTTCGGCGGATAATCGGGACGCGCCACGACTACAAGGTTTACCAGCGTGATAAGCGTCTCGTAATCGCACCACGTGTTTATCTCGTTGAAGGAATCGTTGCCGATGATGAGCGTGAGTTCGGTTCCAGTACCCGCCAGTTCCCTGACCGTGTCTATGGTAAAGGAACGGCCTCCCCTTTTTATCTCCATGTCGGATGCTTCAAAACCGGGGTTGCCGGAGATTGCGAGCCTGACCATCTCAAGGCGCGCCAACGCGGGCGTAATCGCCTCTTCAGGCTTGTGCGGCGTGACGGCGGTCGGCACGATGAGCACCTTATCGAGACCCAGCCCTTCGCGAACCTCTTCAGCGCAGCGAAGGTGCCCGTAGTGTATCGGGTCGAACGTCCCGCCCATGATTCCAATACGCATTCGTTCCCCCTGAATCAATGTTAGACGATATGAATAGGCGTGTCAATGGGACAATCTCGCATGAGTCTTCGAGCCCGCACGTTGCGCTCCTTGCCATCGAGCCGCGAGCGTAGTAAAATCCATCCATGGAACTCTTTGAGAGAGAAAGACCCGCTGCGCCGCACGCGCCGCTTGCCGAGAGGATGCGGCCACGGAGGATTGAGGACTTCGCCGGACAGGAGCGAATCGTCGGGCCGGGTAAGCTCCTCGAACGGGCGATTAAACAAAAGGAGCTTCCTTCGCTCATCCTCTGGGGCCCGCCCGGCAGCGGCAAGACCACGCTTGCGCGGATACTTGCGGAGGCCACAGGCGCGGAGTTCGTGGAATACTCGGCGGTCCTGTCCGGCGTAAAGGAAATCCGCGAGGCGGCAAAGGACGCCGAGGCCGCGATGCGCCGGGGCGCTCGCACCGTACTCTTCATAGACGAGATACACAGGTTCAACAAGTCTCAGCAGGACGCATTCCTCCACAGCGTTGAAGAAGGCGTCATAACGCTTATCGGAGCCACCACGGAAAACCCCTCATTCGAGGTCAACTCGCCGCTCCTGTCGCGCTGCAAGGTAGTCGTGCTCGAGCCTCTCTCCCTCGAGTCGATAAAGCTCATCGTCAACCGCGCCATCACCGACAAGAAGAACGGGCTTGGGAAGACACCGGTGAAACTTGCCGAAGGCGTCGTCGATTTCATAGCTCAATCATCTGACGGCGACGGCCGCGCCGCGCTTAACGCTATTGAGGCCGCGTTCATGATTACCGAGCCGGACGCACAGGGCGTCAGACGGATAACAATCGAGGCTGCGCAGGAGGCCCTGCAGAAGAAGGCCCTGTTATATGACAAGGCCGGTGAGGAGCACTACAACGTCATCTCGGCGTTTATCAAGTCCATGCGCGCATCAGACCCTGACGCCGCGCTCTACTGGCTGGCCCGCATGGTGGAGGCAGGCGAAGACCCGCTCTTCATCTGCCGGCGCATGGTGATATTCGCGTCCGAAGACGTGGGCAACGCCGACCCCCGCGCCCTGAGCGTTGCGATAGCCGTAAAAGACTCGGTCCACTTCGTAGGCATGCCGGAAGGTTTTATACCCCTTGCTCAGGGCGCGACCTACCTCGCGACCGCGCCAAAGTCAAACGCCTCATACGCGGCCTATCTCGAGGCAATGGCAGACGTGAGGAAACACGGAGCGCTGCCCGTGCCTCTTCACATACGGAACGCCCCCACCCGCCTGATGAAGGACCTTGGCTACGGCAAAGGCTACAAATACCCCCACTCGTTCACAGAGGCCCTTGTCGACCAGCAGTGCCTGCCGGATGTCGTCAAGGAGAAGCGGTACTATAAACCAACAGGGCGCGGCTACGATAAGGTAATTGCGGACCGGATGAAGGAGATTGAGCGGAAGAAGAAATCATGATGCGGTTATATATCGCCTGAACTGCCTATGAAGCTTGGGCTTTTTTAACGTTAAAAACCGTGCGGCAGAACTCTTTCCCGTCAATGAAGATGGTGTAGGTATAAGCGCCTTCTTGTGATACTTTAAAAGGAAAGACACCGTGATTTATATGCAAACTACCATTCAGGGTCATTGTAGTCTCATTGCCTCCAACAAATTGTTCAACCCCATTAGAATTTTTGAGACTAACTCTAAAATGGTAGTCACCTTTTCCGCCCGATAGCCTGGTAAAGAAGCGTAATTGTGGCAATTCTGCCGGTAAGGATGGAAAAATTATATCGTTCTCATATACTCCCATAAGCGAATTCTTATTCCCGATTTCAAAACGGATGTCGTCGGCTATAAGAGTAAATTCATGTTTTGGTAGATGTTTATTCATCTTAGTCACCTCTTAATGTTTTGCTGTGTAATCACTCTGCTTTGTCTCTGCATGAGAGCCAACTGGCCAATTTAAAATCTTGCATGGTGGGCTGGATGCAGCGTTTGCAACCACGTTAGCCACCTGAGCCGCACGACCATGCGCAGCTTCCATTCCAACGATAGCCGTTTCAAGCCTCTTCATCTTGTCTTCCATCTCAGTCGCAACCGTCTCCACCGTCAACGCCGCGCTTCTTTCCGACAGCAACGTCGCAACATGGGCATTAAGGCTGCGCCCCTCAACGGCTGCCTGCTCTGCAAGGCGTTTGTGAAGCGCAGGAGTAAGCCTTGCCACAAATTTTCCGCTATAGTCATCATCGGTCTTTGGTTCGTTGATTGAGATACCTGACGTCAACGCTTCCACTAACCATTCCTTCTTGACTTCCTGTGCAAGCTTTACGGCGCTCGTTGGGGTTGTGCCATGAACCATACAGCCCGACAGGTCGGGGAATTCGACAAAATACACCTTGTCATCGGCATCCCAAATCAAATTCATGGGATAGTTTAAAGAAAGATAATAATTGAGGTCTTTATCTGACATCATCCTCCTCCCCTTTTTCCATACGAATAACTTCATCTATTGAGGCTATGCACTTTTTTATATAACGCTCAAATATCTTATTTTCCTGGCCCTTTTCTTTGTGCTCGGTCACCGTTACAATAAGAAAACGGTACTTCTTATGTTTATACAACCGGCAATGTTTGGCATCCCTTGATTCAAAATCAAATATAGACATCAATTTTCTAAGTTCACTTGCTCGCACATTGTTCGGGCGGGAGCGTAACTCTTCTAATAATTTGATTTTGTCAGGTGGCATCACACCCTCACTAATAGTATCACATATGATACTATTATACCCATAGAGGCATGCCCTGTCAAGTACAAATACTATATGCGCAGTTTTGGAACTCTAGTCACATTGATTGTCAACCTTGCATTATTAACGGTTGACAATCGCTCAACCCTCATGTAATTTATATCTATCAGATGCGGCGCAAAGCGCCGGATAAACTCAAATCACATGAACGACAACATCCTCGATATAGCCCTGAAAAAAGGGATGAATGGAGAAGGCCTGTCGCTTATCGAGGCACGCGAGCTGGCGCGCCTTCCGATGAGCGCCATCTACGGCCTTCTTGCCGTCACCGATAAGGTCACGCGGCGGCACAAGGGAACGGAAGTCAACATCTGCTCCATCGTCAACGCCAAGAGCGGCCTGTGCAAGGAAGACTGCTCGTTCTGCAGCCAATCGGTTAAATACTCGACCAACGTCACGGCCTACCCAATGGCCGCGACCAACGTCATCGTCGAGGCGGCGCGCTCAGCCGTGGCAGGCGGGGCGCGCGAATTCTCGATTGTCACAAGCGGCACGCGGATCGAAAAAGAAAGCGACGTGGCCGCCCTCGTCGAGACGCTCAAAACGATGAAAGAGCAGGTCGCGATGGAGCGGTGCGCCTCGCTCGGCATAGTAAGCCGGGACGTGCTTACGCGCCTCAAGGACGCGGGACTTGAGAGCTATCACCACAACCTCGAGACCTCGCGGAGCTTCTTCCCTAAGATATGCACCACCCACGTTTATGACGACGACGTTATGGCGGTGGCCGAGGCAAAGGCCCTCGGCCTGCACGTATGCTGCGGCGGGGTCTTCGGCCTGGGCGAGGCGTGGGAAGACAGGATCGAACTCGCTTCCACCCTGAGAGAGCTCGACGTCGACTCCATCCCGGTGAATTTCCTCAACCCGAGGCCGGGCACGCCCTTGGAGGGGGCCGCTCACCTCACGCCCCTTGTCTGCCTGAAGATAATAGCGCTCATGCGGCTGATGCTCCCGCTAAAGGACATCGTCGTCTGCGGCGGCAGGAACGTCAACCTGCGCGACCTGCAGCCTCTCATCTTCGCGGCAGGCGCAAACGGCATGATGACCGGCAACTACCTCACCACGCCCGGCAGGGCCGTTAGCGAAGACATGCGGATGCTCGTTGACCTCGGACTCACTCCGAGGGGGCTTTGACATAAATGTCGGGATTCCCGCAACTGAGAGATGTATACCATTTCGAACTGACTGTTGGCGCGCGCAAGACTAACCCCTCCCCCCGCTCCCCGTTGCATTTCGCTACGCGCGCAACGGGGACCCCTCCCCTTAGATAAGTGGAGGAGAAAAAAATGAACTCTTACATTTCCGATGAACTCGCAAGACTTACGCAGGCCGGGCTCGCCCGTTCGATGAGGCTCGTCGAATCGGCGCAGGGACCGGTCGTTCTCATGGACGGGCAAGAGGTGCAGCTCCTCTGCTCCAACGACTATCTCGGCCTTGCAAACCATCCGGCGATTAAAGAAGCGGCCATCCGCGCCATTGAAAAATGGGGGTTCGGCGCGGGTGCATCGAGGCTCGTCTCCGGCACCATGCCGCCGCACGTCGCGCTCGAGGAGCGGCTTGCGGCCTTTAAACAGACTGCAGCCGCGCTCCTTTTCAACTCCGGGTACCACGCCAACCTCGGCTGCATCACCGCGCTTTGCAACAGGACGACCGACGTCTTTTCCGACAGGCTCAACCACGCCTCCATCACGGACGCATGCGTGTTGAGCCGCGCCAGAGTCAGGCGCTACGCCAATCGCGACGTGGACGGACTTGAGCGCCTTCTGAAAAAATCAACGGCAAAGACGAAAATCATTATCACGGACGGCGTCTTCAGCATGGACGGGACGCTCGCGCCGCTTGCGGATATCGCGGGCCTGCTCGACAGATACAACGCAACCCTCATACTCGACGACGCGCACGCCACGGGATGTCTCGGCGAGCACGGCAGAGGCACGCTCGAACGATTCAACATCAAGCACCCGGCCATCATACAGATGGGCACGCTCGGCAAGGCGCTCGGCTCGTTCGGCGCGTTCATAGCGGGCGGCAAAAACCTGATAGACCTTCTCGTCTCAAAGTCCCGGCCTTTCATCTACACGACCGCCCTGCCGCCAGCGGTCGCGGCTACGGCAATCAAGGCGCTCGATATCGTCGAGGCCGAACCTGAACGCCGCGCAAGGCTGCATGAGAACGCCGCCTTTTTCAGAGACGGGCTTAACCGTGCGGGATTTGACACGCTCGGGTCTGAGACGCAGATAGTGCCGATACTCACGCAAGACGCGGCAAGGACTATGGAGTTCAGCAAACGGCTTTTAAAAAAAGGCGTCTTCATACAGGGGATACGCCCGCCAACGGTGAGCGCGGGCACATCAAGGCTTCGCGCCTCTGTCTCAGCCGCGCATACAAAGGCCGGGCTGACTTCTGCCCTGAACGCAATCATAGAGACGTTAAATGAGCGGGACTAAAATCCTCTACATACACGGCTGGGCAACGGACGCCTGGACATGGCGCTCTGCTGCCGAACGAATCGGCGCGAGTTGCATCAACATGACGCTTCCCGGCCACGGCGTCAGCGCAAGATGGGATACGCCGACGCTTGATCCCGGCGTGAGGGAATGCGCAAGGCTTGCGGCCCCGGAATTGCCCGGCACGCTCGTCGGCATCGGATGGTCTCTGGGCGGGCAGGTCTTGCTTGCCTCGGCCATGAGAGAGCCGGGCAGGTTCAAGGCATTGATACTCGTCGGCGTAACCCCGCGCTTTGTCGCGTCAAAGGATTTCCCATGCGGCCAGAGGCCCGGCGTGGTAAGGCGCATGATAACGGATATGCGCAAAGACCCGGCAACAACCCTTGAAAGATTCTACGGATTGAATTTTACCGAAGATGAATTAAAGGGTATCGAGGCCGCAGGTTTTTTACAACGCTACAAATACCCGGGCCCCGTTGATTGCAACACGGACAGGCCGGGCTGCTTCCCGGCCTTCAGATACGCGGAGATCACCGCTGCGCTCGAAGCCCTATATTCGACTGACCTCTGCGACAGTCTCAGTAAATTAAACCTGCCCGTACTCGTCATCCACGGCTCTGCTGATGCGGTAACGCCGGTCAGGGCAAGCGAGTATCTTGCCGGACACATAAAGGGCGCGCAGCTCGTTGTCATGGACGACGCTGGCCACTGCCCTCACCTCACGCAGCCGGACGAGTTCGCAAAAACCGTAAAGAGATTTCTGGGGTCATTATGATACGGCGCGATAAAGAGGCCGTGCGGCTGGCGTTCTCAGGCGCGTCAACCACATACGACGCCTCCTCGCCCATGCAAAGGGAGGTCGGCAAGGCGCTTCTCGATTTTCTGTGAAAGCTCGGGTCTGAGGCCGCTTTAAAAAAACCGAGCCAACCCGATACCATACTCGACGCGGGATGCGGCACAGGCAGGCTCTCGTTAGAGTTGAAGCGCGAATATCCCGGGTCTACGGTCGTGGGCTGCGACTTTGCGCTGCCCATGCTTATCGAGGCGCAAAGGACGGATGCAAGCAAGCGGCTCGTTGTCGCTGACGTGGACGCCATGCCGTTTCCATCCGGTATATTCGACCTTGTCGCATCGAACCTTGCCTACCAGTGGCCGCCGGATACGCTCGCGTCATTTCAAGAGGCCGGACGCGTATTGAAGCAAGGCGGCTTGTTTGCGCTGAGCACCCTCGGGCCGCAAACGCTCTTTGAGATGCGCGAGGCATGCAGGCATGCCGCCATGCCCACGGCACAGATGAACTTCCTGCGGCCCGACGAGGTAGACGGCATACTCGCTGGCGCGGGGTTCAGCGTCATTACAATAGACAGACAAACCTTTACGCGCGAGTACGCGGACATGCGCGCATTATTGCGCGCGCTGCGTAATATCGGCGCGATGCCGCATCCAGCCGCTTCCGCAGGCGCGCTCATAACAGGCGTGCTCCTTAAAAAGGCCGGACGCATCTATCGCGAGAGGTTCCCTGGCCCGTCCAACGGCATAACAGCCACCTATGACGTCATATTCGCGGCGGCAAGGAAAGGATAACATGAAAAGAAAATCCCCCCCACCCCCCCTTTTTCAAAGGGGGGAGTCTGAATCTTCGCTTCCTGCGTCTTTAAAACGAGGGAACTCGACTCCCACCCGTCATCGTCTCTCAAAGGCAGGGGCCTCGGCAAAACTTCGCGCCCTCGACAAGGAGTTCGTCTGGCACCCGTTCACCCAGATGCGCGAGTGGGAGACGATGGAAAATGTCATAATAGAATCCGGCGAGGGGAGCTATCTGATTGACACCGACGGCAGGCGCTACCTCGACGGCACTGCCTCGCTCTGGACGAACGTCCACGGCCACAGGAAAAAAGAGATAGACGCGGCCATAAAGGCGCAGATGGACAGAATTAGCCACACGACGCTCCTGGGCCTGGGCAACGTCCCGTCCATTGAGCTTGCCGGGCGGCTTGCGACAGTCACGCCTGCCGGGCTTACCAAGGTCTTTTATTCCGACGACGGCTCGACCGCGGTCGAGATAGCCCTGAAGCTCGCCTTCCAATACCACGAGCAGACGCGCAAGGCCAATCGCAAGAGGCGGTTCGTCGCATTCACCGGCGCGTATCACGGCGATACCTTCGGGTCCATGAGCGTGGGTGAAATCGACATATTCGTAAAGAAGTACCGGCCGCTCCTTTTCAAGGCATTCCGCGCGCCGTACCCTTACTGCTACAGGTGCCCGCTCGACAAAGAGCCGAAAGACTGCGCCATGGCCTGCCTCTACTCATTCGAGGCCATACTTAAAAAGAACCACCGCGAGATTGCCGCGTGCATCATAGAGCCGCTCCTTGCGGGCGCGGCAGGCATGATAACCTCGCCAAAGGGCTTTTTGAAAGAGGTTCGCAGCCTCACGCTTAAATACGATGTCCTGCTTATCGCGGACGAGGTGGCAACGGGTTTCGGCAGGACGGGGAGCCTATTCGCCTGCGAGCAGGAAAACGTAAGCCCGGATATCATCTGCCTTGCAAAGGGCCTGAGCGCCGGGTATCTGCCCCTTGCGGCCACCATTACCACGCGCAAGATTTACGAAGCCTTCCTCGGCGAATATACAGAGTATAAGAGTTTCTTTCACGGGCATACCTATACCGGAAACCCGCTCGGTTGCGCGGCAGCGATTGCAAATTTGAAACTGTTCGAGAAAGGACGCGTAATCGAGAGACTGCAACCAAAGATAAAACTATTCGCAGGACTTCTTGAAAGATTCAAAGACCTTCCGGCTGTCGGGGATATCCGTCATATCGGCATGGCCGCGGGCATCGAGCTTGTATCCGACAGGGCGACAAAAAAACCTTTTGCCCCTGCCATGCGCATCGGACACAGGGTCTGCATGGAGGCGCGAAAGCGTGGGCTTATCATCCGGCCTCTCGGAGATACGGTCGTAATCATGCCGCCGCTCTCGATTAAAGTTGCGGAGCTTAAAAAGATGACAGGCATCATCTATAAGTGCATCGAGCAGGTGACTGAGAACTAACCCTTCCAGCGTCTCTTCTAAGATGAATAAAACCGTAGCGCAGACCTTTAGGTCTGCAACATCGCCGCGCAACACATCATTGCAGGACAGCAGGGCTGAAGCCCTGCGCTACGGGCGATGAAGATGCCTTATCCCCTCCCCTTGACAAGGGGAGGGTCAGGGTGGGGTTAAAATCGACATGACCAAACGCGCATACTTCATAATCGCCACGGACACTGGCGTTGGCAAGACGTTCATTGCGTGCGGCCTTGCAAAGGCGTTCAGGTCAATGGGCCTGAGCGTCGGTGTGATGAAGCCGTTTGAGAGCGGCTGCGGCGTCAGGAATGGCGCGCTCGTACCAGCGGATGCGCTCGCGCTGATAAAGGCCGCCTCGTCAACAGACCCGCTCGACCTTGTAAACCCTTACAGGTTCAGGGCGGCGCTCGCGCCGAATATCGCGGCGCGGCTTGAACGAAAAAAAATCAATCTTGAAAAGATAAAAAAGGCCTTCAAGATGATAGCCGACGGATACGACGTAACGCTCGTCGAAGGCGCGGGCGGGATACTATCACCTATAACAAATGCCATGAGCAACGCCGACCTTGCCCTGCTCATGGGGCTACCCGTGATCATCGTCGTCCCGTCGAGGCTCGGGGCAATCAATCAGGCGTTGCTTGCAATTGAAGCGGCGCGGACGCGCGGACTTGAGGTTAGCGCGGTGGTGCTGAACCGGCTTCCGCAGATGGGACACAGAGGAAGTGACAATAGCTTGCGTTATAACAGAGGGGAAATCAAACATATCGGAGGCGTGGAAGTGGTGGAGGTGGGATAATGGGGCGTGCTGCTTGAAAGCAGAGCTTTCATGGCAAATGCGTTCCCAAGCGAAGCTTGGGAACGAGGGCCTGTTTGAACCATTCCTGCGGCTTCTTATTCATTGGCTTACTTTACCGTAATCTGTGCTCATTCTACAACCATTAACACCCCACCCTCGTTCCCAAGCTCCAGCTTGGGAACGAGATAAATCTTACCGTTACCTACGCTCATTCTATAACCATTAACGAAATTATGCAAACCTGCGCGTCCAAAAAACAAGCCGCCTTCCTTTCGGAAGGCGGCCTAGCGAACATCTATACGGATATGAGACCTTACTTCGCTTTCGCGGTCGTGTAGTTGAGCGTGCCGCCGGCGATAATCGTATCCACCTGCCTCGGGGAGTAGCCGTGCTTGAGTTTAAATTGCTTGCCGTTGGCAAGGTCTTTTAAAATCACCTGCCCGCCTGAACTGAGAGCGGCCTTGAGGCCCGGCAGCTCCAGCTCGTCTCCGGCCGCAATCGCGTCATAGTCAGCCGGGTTCTCGAACGTGAGCGGCAGTATGCCGAAGTTCACGAGGTTGTCCTTGTGGATTCTCGCAAAGCTTTTTGCCACTATCGCCTTGATGCCAAGGTACATCGGGCACAGGGCCGCGTGCTCGCGTGAAGAACCCTGTCCGTAGTTCTCGCCTCCGAGGACAAAGCCGCCTCCGGCGGCCTTCGCCTTCTCGTGAAACTTTGCGTCTATCTGAGAAAAGACCGACTCCGAGTACTTGGGCACGTTGCTCCTGTACTTGAGCCAGGTGCCCGCGGGCGTAATATCATCAGTCGTGATGTTGTCGCCGAGCTTTATCAGCACCTTGCCCTTGAGTCCGTCGGCAAGGGCTACGGCCTTGGGCAGGGGCTGGATGTTCGGCCCCCTCATTACATTGACCTTTGACGGGTCTTTGGTCGGCGCGATTACCATGGAATCATCAATAAGGAACTTCTTCGGCTGCGCGATCTTCGGGTACTTGCCGAGCTTACGCGGGTCGGTGACAACGCCGTATATCGCGGCTGCGGCCGCCACTTCCGGGCTGCACAGGTAGACCTTGCCGTCCTTGGTCCCGCTCCTGCCTTCGAAGTTTCTGTTGAACGTGCGAAGAGATACGCCGCCCGACGGGGGCGACTGGCCGTTGCCGATGCACGGGCCGCATGCGGATTCCAGTATCCTCGCGCCCGCCTCTATAAGGTGTGAAAGCCCCTTGTTAAGGGCGAGCATATCAAGCACCTGCTTGCTGCCCGGGGAGACCGTCATGGAGACTTCCGGGTGCACCTTGTGTCCGCCTTTCTTGAAGACGTCGGAGACGACCATGAGGTCTCTGTAGGATGAGTTGGTGCACGAGCCTACGCAGACCTGGTCAACCTTCATGCCCTCGATGTCCGAGACCTTGCAGACCTTATCCGGCATGTGGGGCTGGGCTATCATCGGCTCGACCTTGGCAAGGTCTATGTCGATATGCTCGTCGTACTTCGCGTCCGCGTCGGCCACGAGCTCGGACCAGTCCTTTACGCGGTCCTGCGCCAGTAAAAAGTCTTTGGTAACGCCGTCGCTCGGAAATACCGAGGTGGTTGCGCCAAGTTCCGCGCCCATGTTGGTGATGGTCGCGCGCTCAGGCACGGTGAGGCTGGCCACGCCCGGGCCGCCGTATTCTATAATCTTGCCCACGCCGCCCTTGACAGTCATGCGGCGAAGAAGCTCCAGTATGATGTCCTTGGCCGATACCCACGGCTTGAGCTTGCCTTTGAGGTTCACGAGCACGACCTTGGGATATGTGAGGCTGAACGCGCCCCCGCCCATGGCAACGGCCACGTCAAGCCCGCCCGCGCCGATGCAGAGCATGCCTATGCCGCCGGATGTGGGCGTGTGGCTGTCCGAGCCGAGCAGTGTCTGGCCCGGCACGCCGAACCTTTCAAGGTGCACCTGATGGCAGATGCCGTTGCCCGGCCTTGAGAAGTAAATGCCGTATTTCGATGCGAGGGTCTGGAGGAACCTGTGGTCGTCGGCATTCTCAAAACCGCCGTACTGCAGGGTGTTGTGGTCGACGTAGCTGACCGAGAGCTTCGTCTTCACCCTCGGCACGCCCATCGCCTCGAACTGCAGGTACGCCATGGTGCCGGTCGCGTCCTGCGTAATGGTCTGGTCTATCCTGATGTTGACTTCCTTGCCCTGGACAGCCTCGCCGGATACCAGGTGGCTGTCTATCAACTTCTGCGCGACGTTCTTTCCCACTGTTAGTCCTCCTCCTGCCTGATGGTCATTAGCTGGTTTTTGTTACAGCGCTCAGTGACGGATACGAAGAAGAAACCACCACCTTTTATTATATCGCAAGACGTAAGACATAATCCATATAATACATGGGGTTATACGGCTGCTATTCCGGCGGGGCTATAAATATCACACAAAACAGGGCTTGATGTCAATCGGAAAATGAGACGGGGCGGAAGAGAGGCGACACGAACAAGGGGCGGTTACCGGCAGACAAATGACGGCCGATGGAAGCTCTGATTAATTAATGATTCGTCATTGCGAGCGTAGCGAAGCAATCTCGTATCGTAGGCAAATCAGCAGGTTACGAGATTGCTTCGTCGCTTGTGCGCTAACATTGTGCTTTTGGCGCCAACAGCGCTCCTCGCAAAGACAAAAGGGAATTAATCAGAGCTTCCCTATGTCTGCCGGCGTCTATTGCAACTAAGATTTAGTTGCATTCAGCCGACACCATGATATAATTATAAAATGAGCAGGATAGACAAGCTCCTCAAGAGACTTCTAACGCTGCCGAAGGATTTTACATACGACGAGCTTACCAGGCTCTTGACCTACTTCGGCTATAAAGAATCGAACAGAGGTAAAACATCAGGCTCGGCAGTAGCCTTTATAAACCATGATACAGGACATATTATCAGGCTGCATAAGCCGCACCCAAGGCCGATACTCAAAAAATATCAGATGGAAGAAGTAATAGAGGCATTAAGAGAAAGGGGCAAGATATGAAGGACACGCTGGCATATAAAGGATTCACAGGCTCCGTCCATTTCAGCGCGGACGACAAGGTCTTCCACGGCAAGCTCATGGACATTAACGACCTTGTCACATTCGATGGCGAGACAGTAGACGAGCTTATAAACGCCTTCCATGACGCAACAGACGACTACCTCGCCCTGTGTAAAGAGGTGGGAAAGGAGCCTGCAAAGGCCCCGAAAGGCAGCTTCAACGTCCGCATTTCTCCGCAATTGCACGGTCAGGCCATCAGGGCGGCAAGGATACAGAAGATCACGCTGAATAAACTGGTGCAGACGGCCCTGGCGCATGAAGTAAAAAGGCTCACGGATGCGCCCGCAAAACGCAAGAAGGAGAAGAAGATGGGAGAGTGTCATTCATAGGACGGAAAGGATGTTGAAGCGGCGGATGTGATACGGCCCTACGCTTGCTACACGTAATATGGGGAGCAGGTTACAAACCTGCTCCCGCAAGAGACATCCCCCTTTAAAAAAGGGGGATTAGCAACTGTCTTACGTGTCAAGTATTTTGATTACAACCTTCAACCCATGGTGTTTGATGTTTGAGCATTGCGTTGAGAATCGTAAGGAGTTTACGCATACAGGCGGTAAGGGCAAC
>JACRNO010000064.1 GCA_016234855.1 Deltaproteobacteria bacterium
ACTTTATTTTGCCGCATAAAACACCAGACTTTTGTCTGGTGATGAAGCGGCTTTCCGAATTACTCAAGCCGAAGGCTTGTGCTGTAAGAAACCGCCGACTCCTGTTGGCGGAGATTCACTTGTCATTCCCGAGGTCTTAGTCGGGAATCCAAGCTCCCGATGAGACAGAAGAAAGACTGGATTCCCGCCAAAAACATGCGGGAATGGCGCCAAAGGCGCTAAAGACATAACGTTAGCGCACACGACGTATACGGGAATCTCTCATTCCTGAGGCCTGCCCTCGAATGGTTTAGTCGGGGGTCTTAATCTTCAGAATGACAGGCTGTAATAGTTTTTCAGCAAACTTATAGCCATTTGACATATTTGATGGTCTGGTATAAAGTCAAATCAATGCCCTGAAAAAATGGCGGTTTCAATTGTCCGCAGCACAGTCCGGTACTTGCGGCGCGTTTTTTATTATGCTAATAATGGCGGGATTGCGCGGCATGCGCGCTGTACCGGCCGTTCCTGACGCAGGGCTGTCCGTGTATCGCTTAACATAAAGAATTTCATGGGAGGCATATTAACGAGCCGGCCAGGCAGGTTTCCTTCCGGCCCCTGGTTCCCGCCATAACGGCCTCTGTTGTGTCAGGTTGCAGCGGGTGCCGTCTTAGGCAATCTGATAACGCAACTTGAAAAGGCGCATAATGACAAGACCCTCGTTCTCCCTCTCCCAAAAGGCGTTCCTTGCCTTTGCCGTCGTACTCCTGCCAATCCTTGTCATATTCCTGATAAGTTACCTGAACAGCAAGAAGGAGTTGGAGGGTCTAATCCTCAAGGACTTGCGCGTTCATGCGGACGACCGCGGCGAGGACGTTATCGGATTCATCGAACGCAATAAGCAGAGGGCCGAGGACTTTGCAAGCGACGGTTTTATCAGAGAGCGTTTGAAGGCGGTTGAAGCGCGGGGCAAGGACGAGGGCGGCAGGCTCGGGGCGTATATCCGGACTTACAAGATGCCGCTTAACCCGAAGATTCTCCGAATAGCCCTCTTCTCTCTTAGCGGCGTAATAGTCTCGACCGACCCGGCGCATCCCGTCGAGTTTCCGGATGGCGCGGCAGGGATTGCTTCCGGCGCGGACGGCGCGCGCGTCAGGGTCATACCAAGCGGCGCATCCGGCGCGCCTGAGGTTGTCTTCATTGCGCCGATGAAGGCGCTTAATGGGGGTGCGGTCGTCTGGACGCTTGCAATGTTCCTGCCCTTGAATGAGCTTGAGAAGATAGTCGCCAAGTGGGCCAGGCCGGCGTTTGACGCGGATATGACGGATATAGTCCGGAGCTTTAATTCGCTTGATATTTACCTCGTCGATGCAAATGGCATGTTGCTGACCGAGGCCCGGTATACCGATAACAAGGTCTTCAGGGTGCAATTGAAAAACCCGCTGCTGGACGCCTGCGTGGGAAAAGGGCAGAGGTCTACGGGCGTCTATAATGACTACAGGGGTGTCGAGGTGGAGGGGGCGTCCATGTGTATCCAGCCTTCGGGCTGGACCCTTCTTGTCGAGGTAGACAGGGACGAGGCGCTCAAGCCGATGTATGACAACATGCGTTACGCCGTCGTCTCCGGTCTGATTGTCGTTGTGCTTCTCGGGGCCCTGTATATATACTTTGGCAGGTTGATAATAGCGCAGATAGGGGGGCTTACGGCCGCGGCGAGACGCGTGGCCGCGGGCAATTACGAGATAAGGCTGCCGGTCAAGTCAAGAGACGAATTGGGCGTCCTCACCGGCGCGTTCAACGAGATGGCGGGCGGACTTAAGGAGAAGACGGACGCGCTGGAGGAGACCGCGCTCAACCTCTTGAACGCGCAAAGGATGGCGCACATTGGGAGTCTGGAGTGGAAGCCGCAGACGGACGAGATGTCGTGGTCGGCGGAGCTTTACAGGATATTCGGGGTCTTGCCAAGCTCGTTCGAGCCGTCGCACAAGGGCCTGCTGGAGTTCATTCATCCGGATTCGCGTGACGCGATGAGCGCGGCTTTTGAAGACGCCCGCGTCAATGGAAGGCCTTACGGCCTCGTCTGCCGGATTATCAGGGATAACGGGGCCCTGCGGGTTGTCCGCGTCCAGGGCGAGGCCTCGTTTGACGACGCGGGCGCGGTCGTCAAGGTTTCCGGGATTATCCACGATATTACCGAGCAGGCGCGGCTCGAAGAGCTGCATACGCGCCTTACGGCCATCATAGAGGCCACGCCCGATTTCATTGCCAGCGCCGACACCGAGGGGCGCGCGCTGTACTACAACACGGCCGCAAGGAAGATGCTCGGCATAGTAAAGAGCGAGGATATCTCGCTGATACGCATACCTGATACGCATCCTGAATGGGCCGCCAGGCTGGTTATGACCGTGGGACTCCCGGCCGCGGCCCGCAACGGAAGTTGGAGCGGTGAGACGGCATTTCTCACGAAGAACGGGCATGAGATACCCGTGCTGCAGGTCATCATCGCGCATAAGGATGCCGAAGGCAGGGTCGACTACTACTCCACGATAGCCCGCGATATCACCGAGCGCAAGGCCGCCGAAGAGGCGATGGTGAAGATGAACGCCGAGCTTGAGGCCAGGGTCGCCGCCAGGACGGCGGAACTGCAGGAGGTGAATCGTGAGCTTGAGGCGTTCAGCTACTCGGTGGCGCACGACCTGCGCGCCCCTTTGCGGATCATAGACGGGTTCAGCCACGCGCTGCAGGAAGACCTCGGGGACAGGCTCGACCCCGTTTCGTTCGACCATCTAAGGCGCGTGCGCGGGGCGTCCGGCCGCATGGGCCAGTTGATTGACGACCTGTTGAAACTCTCGCGGATCACCATGGCCGAGATGAGCCATGATACGGTGAATCTCAGCACGCTGGCCGGGGTGGTCGCCGCCGAGTTGAAAAAGGCCGCCCCGGGGCGCAAGGTCGAGTTTGTTATCGAAAAGGGGTTGACGGTCACGGGTGACGTCAGGCTCTTGCGGGTTGCGATGGAAAACCTTATCAACAACGCATGGAAGTTTACCGGAAATAAAGAAGAGGCGCGCATAGAGTTCGGGGCATCGGGGTCTAAGGATGGCAGAAGGGTCTTCTACGTCCGGGATAACGGAGCGGGGTTTGACATGAGATATTCGGACAAACTCTTTGGCGCGTTCCAGAGGCTGCACGCCTCCTCCGAGTTTCAAGGCACGGGGATAGGGCTTGCCACTGTGGCGAGAATCATCAAGCGGCACGGCGGCGCGGTCTGGGCCGAGGGCGCCGTCGAGCGCGGCGCCGTATTCTATTTTACCATCTGAGGAACGTCTGAATAATTCGACGTTTGTCATCGCGCAGACTCAGACCCGTTGGTCTATGTTACGGCTATGTGTCATTCCCGCGTGTCTCTTGGCGGGAATCCAGTCTTTTTGTGTCTCCATGCGCCTTGGATTCCCGACTAAGACCTCGGGAATGACGTGTTGAGAGTTTTGCTGACGTTGTCAGCTGGTAATGAAGTTAATCATTCGTATGCTCGCCCAGCACCACTTTTGCATCATGCGTTTGTATAGCAACGAAGGTTTGAATCGAAAAGTGGTGCTGGGCGAGCGGCCAGACAGCAGTCTGTTGATTTGAAATGCCGCAGGGCCTAATTTGCCCATACGTAAGGAGAGACATTATGGCTGACAAGGTTATATTGCTTGTGGAGGACAATCCCGACGACGTTTCCTTGACCTTCCGCGCGTTTAAAAAGAACAATTTTGAGAATGCGGTTGTCGTTGCGTGCGACGGGGTCGAGGCGCTTAATTACCTTTTTGGCTTCGGGGAGCACGCTGGCAGGGACCTCTCTATCATGCCGAGTCTCGTGCTCCTTGATCTCAAGCTTCCGTTGCTTAATGGTTTCGAGATACTCAGGAAGATTCGCGCGGATGTCCGAACGCAATTCCTGCCTGTTGTGATGCTGACCTCTTCCGTGCAGGAAGGGGATATCTTTGAGGCATACAGGCTCGGGGTGAACAGTTACCTCAGAAAACCCGTTGACTTCGCCCGGTTTAGCGATACGGTCAGGCAACTGAGCGTCTACTGGCTTACCTTGAATGAACTGCCGCACATGCAGATGAAGGCGCCGGATTGAGCCTGCGTCCATGCCGCGCCGCCGCAGGGGTGTGTGTATCAGGCATACTCCGGCGTTGTTTTTGCGCCGTTGGGAGTTTTCTCCCGACGGCGCACGGTAGGGCGCCAAGAGGAAACTCCTGACGCCACATAAATGTCGCAAATCTCATGCACCATCCTGCCGGTCTTCGAGTCATTGGATATAAAAACTTCATCGGAAAGACTCGGCGCGTTCTATGGATATGAAAAAAAACCTGAAACTGCTCCTGCTGGAGGATTCGGAGGACGACGCCGCGCTTCTGTTGCGCGCGCTTGGCCGCTCGTTCGCCGTTGACGCGCTCAGGGTCGAGTCGTCCGGCGAGTTTAACGAGGCGCTCGGCGCCCGGCAGTGGGACATAGTCATCACCGACTACTCCCTGCCGAGCCTGAGCGGCATGGACGTCGTTAAGGGTGTGCGCGGCAGCGGCCAGGATATCCCCGTCATCGTCGTATCCGGGGTCGCGGGCGAGGAGACAGCCGTCTCTGCGATGAGGGCCGGGGCGAGCGATTATATACTCAAGGAGAACGTCTCCAGGCTCGTGCCCGTGGTGGAGAGAGAGCTGAGGGAGGCCGCCGGACGCCGCTTGCATAAACTCGCCCAGGAGCGGCTTCGCCAGTCGGAGCGCAAGTTCGGCAACCTTATGGAGGCGATTCCCTTCGGCATCGCCGTCTTGAATATGAATAGAGAGGTCGTCGAGATGAATAGCGCCATGGTCGATATATTCGGCTATGGCTCGAAGGAAGAGCTCAGGAACATGCGGCGCGAGGACCTCTATCTCGACCCGGAGGACAGGATAAAGTTATATCAGCGCCTGTCGACGCGCGGTTCGGCCAAGCTTGAGGTGCGGATGCGGCGCAAGGATGGGACGCTCTTCTGGGCGTCGCTGAATTCGACGATAAAGACGCCGGAAGACGCGGATACGTACATAATAATCATCATTCAGGATATCACGGGCCGTAAAAACTCCGAGATCGCCCTGCTCGAGAGCGAGGAGCGGTTCCGTCAGATATTCGAGCAGAATGCGGACGCGCAGCTTATTATGGACTGCAGCGTCAGGAAGGTCATCGACGCCAACCCGGCCACGGTCAGGCTCTACGGCTATACCAGGCAGGAGCTTGTCGCGGGCGGCACCCCTCTTTTTATAGCGCGGCGCGGCGCAGAGCCGATAGAGGAGCTCTTCTGCGGGACGGAAGACCCAAAAGGGCTTTCCGTCGAGCGCATGGCGAGCATAAGAAAGGACGGTGGCAGGATTATAGTCTCGATAAGGGGGCAGAGGATACGTCTTGTTGGCTCCGACGTCATCTACTGCACCATCAGGGATATCACCGACCGCGTGCGACTGCAGGAAGAGTCGAACGTGATGCAGTCCAAACTCATCCATGCCAATAAGATGGCCTCCATCGGCATCCTCTCGTCAGGCGTCGCCCATGAGATAAATAACCCTAATAACTTCATCCTCTCCAACTCGTCGATGCTTGCCGCGGTCTGGGCGGACGCGGCGAGGATACTCGAGGAGTACTATCATGAAAACGGCGAGTTCTCTCTCGGCGGTCTGCCGTATACCGAGGCGCGCAAGGCCGCGCCGGAACTTATCGCCGGGATAAGCGACGGCGCGCGCAGGGTCAAGGATATCGTTAATGGGATGAAGACCATCGTGAGGCCTGATAAAGACGATATGTCCGGCACGGTCGACGTCAACCAGGCCGTCCGGGCCGCTGAGTCGCTCCTCAAGCACCAGATAGAGCAGTATACGCATGATTGGCGCGTCACCCTGGCCGAAGACCTGCCGAAGGTCAGGGGCAGCGTACAGAAGATAGAACAGGTGATGATAAACCTCATCATGAACGCGCTTCAGGCCCTCACGGGAAATCGTTGCGGGGTCGAGGTGGCCACTTCATACGAGCGGCGCAGCGGCTGCGTCCTCATAAAGGTCAGTGACGAGGGGATAGGCATGTCCTCGGACGTTACCGCCCGTCTGACCGAGCCTTTCTTTACGACAAGGGCTGATGACGGAGGCACGGGGCTGGGTCTCGCCATATCGTACTCCATCGTTGCCGAGCACGGCGGCACGATAGAGTTCGAGTCCGGACTCGGCAAGGGGACCGCCGTATATATACGCCTGCCCGCCATCCTGTAACAGGCTGCTGTCCGGCAGTTTTTTGCCACCCTCCGTGATCAAGGGGTGTAGCTTTTACCCCTCCCCTTTTTAAAGGGGAGGCTGGGAGGGGTTAGTTTTTTGCGACTGCAGCATTAAGTAGATTATTATCCTTGTCGCTTTCCAACCATAACTCCCACTGCCCCCCACTTTAAAAAGAGACTTTTGCATAAGTCAGTCTAAGCATATAGCCACTAATTTTTAAAGGCTGGATTCCCGCCAAAAACATGCGGGAATGACACTTTCCTAATGTTTTTATACGTCATTCCCGAGTCTTTAGTCCCCGACTAAGACATTCGGGGACAAATCCAGTATTAGAAACCAAATATCCTATGCTCAGGCGCGGTTATGCAAAGGTCTCCTTTAAAAAGAGGGGGGGCAGCCTTTGCCCCCCTTGATCAAGGGGAGTAGCTTTTACCCCTCCCCTTTTTAAAGGGGAGGCTGGGAGGGGTTAGTTTTTTGCGACTGCAGCATTAAGTAGATTATTACCCTTGTCGCTCTCCAACCATAACTCCCCCTGCCCCCTCTTTAAAAAGAGGGGGTTCAGCCTTTGCGCGCCAGGAAGCGGCGCTGGTCAAGCGGCCAGAGAGCGGCCTGTTCAGTTCAGCGTTTTTCCGCCTTGCCATATCATGAAGGCCTGACCCGCATCTTTGTGCAGTTCAGTCGTTGCATTCCCGCCATGTTTACGATAAGCTGAAAGCAGAAGAGGCCGCTAAGGCCGGATATCGTGAAGGCAGGCCACGGGTGTTCGTGGCTTGTCCGGCCCGTGCGGCCGCCCGTTTAATAACCTATGGCAGAAAAGAAAAAATTTACCTTGCAGCCGCCGAAGTCCCCGGCATGGAAGCTGATAGCGATGCTTCTTGCCGTCGGCGCTTTTGTATATATCTACAGCGAACTGGCAAAGCCCGCTGACCCGTTTCAACACTACAAGATAACCTATTCGCAGTTTGCCGAGCAGCTTGCGGCCGCCAATATAAAATCGGTCACCATGACCGGGCTGAAGGTGGAGGGAGAGTTCCGTAAGCCGTTGGAACTGGCGCTGCCTGGCGACGGGCGCAAGCAGGTCGCGAACTTTCAGACGACCCTGCCCGTCTTTCAGGATAGCGGGCTTTTAAAGACCCTTGAAGGCAAGGGCGTAGCCATAGAGATAGAGCCGGCTGAAGGCGTATCGACCATCTGGCAGATTGCGGCGGCCCTTATCCCCTGGGTGGTGATAATCGGCGTCTGGGTGCTTATCATGCGCCGCACGCAGCAGATGCAGGGCGGCGGGGCCGGTCTCTTCAGCTTCGGAGAGAGCAAGGCCAAGCTCTTCGACGTGAAAAAACCGAGCATATCGTTCAAAGACGTCGCCGGTCTCGCCAATGCCAAGAAGGAGCTTGAGGAGACCGTCGAGTTTCTCAAAAACCCGGAGCGGTTTACGAGGCTCGGGGCCAAGGTGCCCAAGGGCATACTCCTTATCGGCCCGCCGGGCACGGGCAAGACGCTTCTTGCGCGCGCAACCGCCGGCGAGGCGGGGGTGCAGTTCTACAGTATCTCGGCCTCCGAGTTCATAGAGATGTTCGTCGGCGTCGGGGCCTCGCGCGTGCGGGATATGTTCAAGAACGCCCGTCAGTCGAGCCCGAGTATAATCTTCATAGACGAGATAGACTCGGTCGGCAGGACGCGCGGGGCCGGGCTCGGCGGCGGGCACGACGAGCGCGAGCAGACGTTGAACCAACTCCTTAGCGAGATGGACGGCTTCGAGCCGCACGAGAAGGTCATAGTCATGGCCGCGACCAACAGGCCGGACGTGCTCGACGCGGCGCTCCTGCGTCCGGGCAGGTTCGACCGGCATATCGTCATCGACCGTCCGGGATGGAAGGACAGGCTCGCGATACTCCTGGTCCATACGAGGGAGAAGCGGATGGCGGCCGAGGTCAACCTTGAGCGCATCGCTCAGGGCACGCCCGGCATGACCGGCGCTGACCTTGAGAACCTGGCGAACGAGGCGGCCATATCGGCTTCCAAGAAGGGCAAGGGGATGATAGACGCCGCGGACTTCGAGGAGGCGCGCGACAGGATATTGATGGGCACGCAGCGGGAGGATACGATAACCGAGTTCGAGAAGCGGATAACCGCGTACCACGAGGCAGGCCATGCCCTTGTATCCCTTGAGCTGCCGCACACGGACCCGATACACAAGGTGAGCATCATCCCCAGGGGGCTTGCCATGGGCGTGACCCAGTTCCTGCCGCGGGAAGACAGGCACTACTATCCGAAGAGTTATCTCGTCAACAGGCTCTGCGTCGCGCTCGCGGGCAGGGCCGCCGAGAAGCTCGTCTTCGGCGACGTGTCGAGCGGAGCGCAGGACGACCTTAAAAACGCCACTGCCCTTGCCGAGCGGATGGTGGCGCAGTGGGGCATGAGCGACGCGGTCGGGCCGGTCAACTTCGGCAGGGGCGAGGAGCATCCCTTCCTCGGCCGGGAACTGGCCGCCCCGCGCAGATACAGCGAGGATATGGCGTGGCTGATGGACCAGGAGATACGCAAGCTGGTGCTCGAGGCCGAGACACTCTCGGACGAGATACTCGCCAAAAAAAGGCAGACCCTTGAACTCCTTGCCGAGCGGCTGATAAAGGACGAGACCCTTGACAGGGAAGAGGTTGAACGGATTGCGGGTTTGGCGGGCGGTAAGGTGGCAGGGGAGACCGGGATTTGAAAGTGAGGGTGGGCTTTAAAAGACCCTTTACAAAGGGGGAGGTCAAGGCAAATCCCTCTTTTTCAAAGGGGGATGTTAAGGAAAATCCTCCTGTTACAAAGGGGGAAGTTTAAGCCCTGAGCTACGGCTTGGCAGGGTTTGTCATGCAGACCTGTGGCGCAGACCTTCAGGTCTGCTTTCTTTTGTGCCAGGCGTTCCGGCGCTTTATTGCCGGACGCAAGGGTTTAGCCACGGCGCTATAGCTTCTGTATCACCCACCTTACCCTGCCGAGTATCAGCCCGTCGTTGGCGGCCGCCGTGTGCTTGACGACCGGGGCGTAACGGCTGTTGTCGGCCTTCAAAATGAG
>JACRNO010000042.1 GCA_016234855.1 Deltaproteobacteria bacterium
CAATATCTCAAGGCCGTCCTTGCCCGGCATGTTTATGTCGAGCAGGGCGATGGTCAGGCCCGGCGTCCTGATAAGGGCGGATGCCTCTGTGCCGTCCGAGGCCTTGATAGTCTCGAACCCCTTCTCGCGCAGGAACTCGTCCAGCACCCATACCACGGACTCGTCGTCGTCAGCGATGAGCGCCTTCTTCTTATCTGTCACGGATGATGGCATGGTTAAACCTCCGTCGTCGGCAGGTATACGGTAACGGTAGTGCCGCTGCCTGGCGTTGAATCGATTTTCAGGTGTCCGCCGTGTTCCTTGATTATCTTGAGCGAGATGGCCATGCCGAGGCCCGTGCCCTTTGCCTTGGTCGTGAAAAACGGGGTGAAGACGCGCTCGAGATCCTCCGGCCTTATGCCTGAGCCGCTGTCGCGTATCTCGACGGAGGCCGTCCTCGCGCTCGTCCCGCCTTTGGGGGCTATCTGAAAGTCGGTCGTTATCCGCGTGGTCAGAACGATGGGCGCGCAGGCAATAGAGGCCTCTTTGGCGTTTTTGACGAGATTTAAAAAGACCTGCGTCAGCTGCCCTTCGTCGCCGTAGACGTCCGGAAGAGATGGGTCGTAGTTCTTGACGAACGCAGGGGCCTCTTTCGCGTCCGCCTCCCGCATGAGCAGGACTACGGAGTCGATGACCCTGTGTATGTTCAGAGGCCTTCTGTTGAGGTGGCTGGGCCGCGCGAAGTCGAGCATCTCGTTGATGATGCCGTTGAGGCGGTCAGCCTCGCGCATTATCACGCCGGTGTATTCGCCGAGCTTCTCGTCCTTTATGCGCCTTGACAAGAGTTGGGCCGCGCCGCGCATCCCGCTCAACGGGTTTTTGATCTCGTGGGCGAGGCTGGCGGCAAACTCGCCTATGTAGGCGAGCCGCTCCTTGCGAAGCGTCGCCGCCTCAAGGGATTTTATTCCTGACAGGTCTTTTATCAGTGCCACCGCGCCGCACGGGCTGCCAAGGACGTCAAAGACCTGGCTGGTCGTGATGCCGATCGGTATCGGACCGGAAAACCGCCTTGACAGACGCTCCTCGTACTCGGCCCAAAGACGGCCATCGGTCGCGGTCTCCGTCAGCATCTCTACGAGGCGGCCGTCGTGCTTGAAGACATCGGAGACTGGCCTTCCGAGGACGAGCGTGCGCGAGAGCCCGGTCATTTTTTCGGCCGACTGGTTGAAGACTACGACGTTGAGGCCGTTGTCAACGCCGATTACTGCCTCGGTCAGGTTTTCAAGTATATCTTCGTATGATAGCGGCATAAAAGACCGGCCTCTGTGTTTATGGGATGAACTGCCTAATTATTAGGCATCATATCAGGGATTGACGGGAAAGGCAAACAGGTAAAAAAAAGATTGATTGGCGGCTGTTGCCGGTTGATAATCCCTGTATGGATACTCTCGAACTCGTCGCAGGTTTGATAATCAGGGGCAACAGACTCCTGCTCGTCCACAACGTCAAGCACAACGGCTTTCGGGTCGAGCCGCCGGGCGGCAAGAGGCATGGTAATGAGACGAGGGAAGAGGCAGTGGCACGTGAGGTCATGGAGGAGACGGGCCTCAGCGTCCATGTAGGCGGCCTATTCGGCGTATACTCGACGCACTCGCCCGAGGGGAGTTTCAACGTTTATATGTACGTCTGCGATGCGCCGAAGGGCGAGCCGGCCGTGATGGAGCCGCACCTCATAGGCGGTCTTGGGTGGTATTCGTACGATGAGATAGAAGCGCTCGCGGCCTCAGGCGCCCTGGTGCCGAATATGGTTGCCGCGCTGATGCAGCTTCGCGCCTTATTGGACAGAGGCGATGGGTAGGGTCTTTTCAGCTCAGACATTCAGGTCTGACCTTGTCAGCGATTGTTTGCCCGCCCATATCGGGGTTGAGAAGCCCTGAACTGTAAAATCAGAGGCTGCCCTGTTAACGGGTATGGATTTCTACCGGACAGTAGTGATATATTAATAGAAAGTCAAAAGGAGACCCGGCCTGAAAGGGCTGGAAACACACCGTGAAGATAGCCCTGATAACGCCCCGTAACGGCAGCGAGACCGAGAAGAGTTTCTACGACTACAAGTTCTATTCGTCCTTCCTGTTTACAAAAAGATACTTCTCGTATCTGCTGGCCATACCGACCCTTGCCGCTCTCACCCCGCCCGGCCACGAGATCAAGATCTTCGACGAGAACATAGGCGAGATAGATTACGACTGGCCGGCTGATATCGTCGGTATAAGCGTGCGCACGCTCTATGCCCCGCGCGCCTACGAGATAGCCGCGAAGTGGCGCAGCCGCGGGGTCAAGGTCGTACTCGGCGGCATACACGTCTCCATGTGCCCTGACGAGGCCTTGCAGCACTGCGACGCCCTTGTCACTGGCGAGGCAGAGAAGGTCTGGGCGCAGTTGCTCAAGGACGCGGAGGCGGGCGAGCTCAAGAGGACGTACAGGGGCGAGGGGCTCTTTGACGTCACACAGACCAAGCTGCCGGGCAGGAATTTTCTCGACAGGCAGATGTACTTTTCCGATATCATCCAGACGACGAAGGGCTGCCCGTTCCACTGCGAGTTCTGCTCGGTCTACGCGTACGACGGCACCAAGATAAGGAGCAAGACGGTCGAGCAGGTAGTGGCCGAGGTAAAAGACGTCTGCGGCACCACGTCCGCGTTCAACAAGAAGAAGTCCATCTTCTTCGCCGACGACAATATCATCGCCAACCGCAAATTCGCCAAAGAGCTTTTCACCGCGCTAAAGCCGTATAATCTGAATTGGTCTTGTCAGGCCTCCATTAACGTATCGCAGGACGAGGAGATGCTTCGCCTGATGAAGGAGAGCGGTTGCGGCGCGATACTCATAGGCCTTGAGTCGGTCTCCGAGAAGAACCTCGCGCAGATGGAAAAGGGCGTGAACCTGCGGCATAATTACGTCGACGCGATTAAGAAGATACATTCGCACGGCATCCTCGTGCACAGCTCGTTTATCGTGGGCTACGACTTTGACACGGAAGAGTCTTTTGACGAGCTTGCGCGCTTCATAGACGAGGCCGACCTCCTCATGCCGATAGTCAATATCCTAACGCCCTTTCCCGGCACCAAGCTCTTTACGCGCTTTGAAAAGGAAGGGCGCATACTTCATAAGGACTGGGGCAGATTCGACGCCAAGACCGTCGTGTTCAAGCCCGCGCTTCTTACGCCGGAGCAGTTATTCCAGGGCTACAAGAGGGTGCTTCGCAAAATCTACTCGTTTGACAAGATATACGCCAAGCTCCAACATTACTGGGATATCGACTTCTGGAAACGCTCGAACGAGATAGACCCGATTAAGTTCAAGTACCGGCTCCTTTTTGCGGCGCGCATCTTCTCGCTCATCTTCTCGACGAACTTCAGCCGCACCAAATTCATCCTGAAGATACTTCCCAAGGTCTTTCACCCGCGTGTTCGCGTATCGACCATTCTGACGCTCATGGCGTATAATGACTACGCTTATACCTACGGGATGGAGGGGCAGAGGTAGGGGCGGGTGGCGGTGTGCTGCTTCCCCCTTTGTAAAGGGGGGCTGAGGGGGATTTTCAATATACAAGGGTGGGCGGTGCCCACCCTACGAAACTTGGGAACGAGTTAGAAGGAGGTGTAATGAGAGTTGAAAATTTTATTAATTTCTTTTTAGCATTCGGGTTATTTTATTATTCAATTATTTTCTTGAAAGATTATTATCGTGAACGTTATCAAAGTAATCGAATTATAAAAAGTATTCTTCTGATTGATTATGACAAATTTCTAAGGATTTTTATTCGTAACCTAAGATGGGATATAATTAAGGCATCAAATAGATTGGCTTTTTGGATATGTATTATTGCCGGAGTGTTGACGGCCATGAATGGACTATTTGCTTTTTTATTTGAGGCTGTGCCGAATGTTGCTATGATTTTCATCGTAATAGGTTTTTTAGGAAGTTGGGTGGGAAAGTATATTTTTCTTTATCTTTATAAAGACAGACCAATCGAAGATATTCCAAGATTTTTGCAATAAGCGGGCACCAAAGGGCCGTAGGATGGGTTGAGCGCAGCGAAGCCCATCGTTTTCTAACTCCCTGCCCAGACCGGCCTTGTAAGCAACGCTACGCTCTCGAACGCATCGACCGCGTTTACGCATAACTCATTCGGCGAACTCAGCGCGGTAGGATGGGCTGAGGCACGAAGCCCATCGGGACATAGTGGAGCAAATTATTGCGACGCTGGAGCGTCTCTGGATGCGTTCGTATTATTTCTTCTCGTTCCCAAGCTCCGGCTTGTGAACGTAATGACTGGGAAGCTATGCTTCCGGTTCAAAGCGGAGCTTTCAAGGCAGGTTCGTTCCCAAGCAGAGCTTGGGAACGAGTTAGATACTTAAAAAAGAAGCTGACGATGGAGACACTTGCCTCAGGAAAAAATAACCTTGCTAATTTTTGAAAGGTGGTAGTTTAAATGAATACATTGATATTGGGTATATTTGCGACTATTGTTTGTTTATTATATTCGAGAAATAAAAAGGCTTATCAAAAAACAGTGTCTGAATTCGGAGAAGAATATGCCGCGAATTTATTTAAAAAAATAAAAATATGCGGTCTTTTTTTATTGTTTGTCACTATTATTGATTTATTATTTTTGGTGTTTATAAAAGGCGGTAGATTGGCTTAGCGCGTGAGCCGAAGCCCTGAGCAAAGCGAAAGGGTAACCCAACAATTGTGTTGCCGTCGAAACCCGTTTTTGTCGGGTTGAAGCGCGCAACTTGCCTGCGAGTTGCCCCTGTCTTTCACCCCTGAATCAGCCCTGCCTGTCGATTCAGCTCTTCCTTGTATGTGCGCCACTGCGGGAGGAACCTGTCCATATAAGCGCGATACCGGTCGTTGTGTTTGCGCTCCAGCAGGTGCACCATCTCGTGCACGACGATATACTCAAGGCAATGTTCCGGCTTTTTTGCGAACTCAAGGTTGATCCAGATGCGTTGCGCCCTGATCGCGCAGGTGCCCCAGCGGGTCTTCATCTGCCTGATGCGCCACTCCTTGACCTCCACCCCGATAATCTCCTGCCATTTTTCAATGACCGTCGGCAGCCTTGCCTCTAACTGCCTCCGGTACCATTGCGCCATGACCGCCTTTCGCTGCTCAGGCGTGCTGCCCGCTCTCACGTAAAGGTCGATATATGCGTCGTCGCGCAGCGTAACCTTTGGCGCGGCCCTGTGCTCGACTACGTTCAGCAGGTAGCTCCTGCCGTTGAAGTAATGCTCTTCAAGGCTGACGTACTCACTGGGCTTTGCCCGCACCTGACTTGAAAACCGCGCCAGATGTTTCTTTATCCAATCGAGCTTTGAAGCGGCAAAATCCCTGACGGCCTCCATTTCCACCCGATGCGGAGCTGAAAGTCTGACCCTGCCGGTTGACGCGCACACGCACAGGCGCAGGTATTTGACCCTCTTACGCACGACGTCGATGGAAACGTCGTCCAATCTTAGCTGTTGGGTTATCAAGGTGATTGTCCGGGCGTCTTAAAGCCATCTGTCTTTCGAGTATTTTCCTGTAATAGCGCGGCGCAGAGACTGAGACAGGATTTGTCTGCCCCAGTTGAACCTGCCGTATATCGGAAGGAATTTGGCAAGGTCCTTCAAGACCGCGGCCTGTTTGCCAATGCCGAGTTTGCGAAGCGCTGCCTTGAAGTCAGCCTCATGCGGGTTGACAAAGATTATCTTGAAGATATTCCACTGGTCGGTGCAGCGGTTTACCTCTGACACGGTGTGCCTGCGGTAGACCTCCTGCACCGGCCTGTTCCTGTGGATGGCGTCGATTACGGATTCGCCTGCAATGGCGCCTGAGTGAAGGGCGCAGCTCATGCCCTCGGCCAGCACGTTGAAGAACCCGGCGGCCTGACCCGTTATCAGCACGTTGCCCTTGCCAAAGACATAGCGGTTGATGACGGACGGGCCGAAGTTGTGGGCGCAGCCCTCGCGGTCGTCAGGAGGCTCCAGCCGCACCCCGTGTTTCTCGTGCAAATAGGTCTCGACCCTTTTATGGTAGACGTCGATATCGCCCCCGGCCGGAAAGCCGACCCCGACTATCTGCCTGCCGTCGCGGGCATGGCTCCACGTGTAGTGGCCGAGCTCCGGGTGGAACCAGAAGTGGAAGTACTCTTCGTCCAGAGGGCATTCGATGATGCGCTGAAACTTCTGCCCGACCATGAACCACGGAATCCCTTCGTCGTATTCAGGATAGACCGAGCGTCTGACCATGGAGCGCGGCCCGAGTTGATGTCTATGCCGCCGACCCCGAGCACCCCGCCGACGGTCGAGGTCAGGTTCAGAGGCGCGCTCAGATAGTCCAGATTGTCGCGCCTCAGGACCTCGGCCAGATGGTGCCAGAAGATGCCTGCTTCGGTGCGCACGGTCATCTTCGTTTTATCGACGCCGAGCACCCGGCTCATGGATGTCATGTCAAGGAGGAGTCCGCCGAAGGCAATGGCTTCACCTTCCGATGAAAGTCCGCCGCCCCTGGTGATGACCGGGACCTGATGGGCCTGCGCCGCTTTCAAGACCCTTGAGACGTCCCCGGTCGATGAGGGCCGGACAACGCCGTGGGGCAGGCCAAAGGCAAGCCCGCCCGCGTCCGTGACGAATATGGAGCGCTCCCATTTTTCCTCACGCACCGTAACGTCTTTTGAGAGTAATTCTTCAACAAAGGCCCGCCAGTCTTCGCCATCCCATCTCGACGGATTCGTCCTGAGGCGCGGCACGCCTTTGAGCGAGTCATGCGCCACGTTCTAACAGAAGACTCAGACCTGCCGATATGCACTAAACGGATGTCGTCTTGTGTAGCTCAGGGCTTTAGCCCTGAATAAACGGCGCTGGACGCGTAGTATCAGGCCTTAAGGCCTGAGCTACAGACATTTTAGTGGCGTCAGGAGTTGTCTCCTGACGCGCAAGAGATTCAGTCCGCTCTACTTCCCCCTGTATAGCTTGCACTCCTCGCTGCCTATCCAGTCTATCTTCATCATGTTGGTCGCCCCGCGCATGCCGACCTTTGTGCCGGATATGATGACCACTGTGTCGCCGAGCTCAGCCGCGCCGTTGTCAAGGAGCGCGGCCTCGCCCCGGCATATCATCTCGTCGGTCGAGGCCCCGAACTCGGTCATGTACGGCGTAACCCCCCATACGAGCGCAAGCCGCCTCCACGCGGACGGCGCGGCTGTAAAAGCGATGATGGCCGTGGAAGGCCGCAGTTGGGCGAGGAGCCCGGCCGTGGAGCCGGTCTGCGTGAAGACGACGAGCGCCTTTGGCGAGACCTCCTTGCAGGCCGCGAACGCCGCGTATGTCACGGCGTGGGCGAATGCGCGCGGCCCTTCCATCGGCCTTGCTATGATGCGCGGGTGGTCGTCCAGCGCCTCTTCGGTCTCGCGGACTATCCGGACCATCATCTCGACGGACTCGACCGGGTATCTGCCAACGGCGGTCTCGCCGGAGAGCATCAGGCAGTCGGTATTGTCATAGACCGCGTTTGACACGTCCGAGGCCTCGGCCCTTGTGGGCCGGGGGTTCGTTATCATGGATTCGAGCATCTGGGTCGCGGTTATGACGGTCTTGCCCGCGGCGTTGGCCTTTGCGATTATGCGTTTTTGGAGGACGGGCACGGCCTCAGGCGTAAGCTCCACCCCGAGGTCTCCGCGCGCTATCATGATGCAGTCGGCCTGCCGGATAATCTCGTCGAGGTTTTCCACGGCCTCTGACTTTTCTATCTTTGCGATAACCGGGATGTCGGAGCCGAGCGCGGCCAATCGTTCTTTGAGAGCGGCTACGTCCGAGGCCTTTCTGACGAATGAGAGGGCGATATAGTCCGCGCCGGCCTCAGCCGCGAACCTTACGCCTTCGATATCTTTTTCAGTAAGCGACGGCGCGCTGATGGTGCGGCCCGGAAGGTTTATCCCTTTGTGCTCGCGGAGCTTCCCGCCGGTTATCACCTCGCATACGACAGAGCCTCCGTCCACCCGTTTTACGACCGCCTCCATCAGGCCGTCGTCAAAGAGGAGTTTGTCCCCAAGGCGCACGTCAGCGGGAAGGCCTTTGTAAGTAGTTGATATGAGCGTGGAGTCGCCGGGGACGTCCCCGGTTGTTATGGTCAGCGTCTCTCCCTTCGTTATTACGGCCTTGCCTCCGGCGATCCTCCCCACGCGTATCTTGGGGCCTTGCAAATCGACGATGACGGCCACCGGCGCGTTGAGCCTGCCGGAGACCTCGCGCACGGCCTTGAAGACACGTTTGTGCCCCTCAAGGTCGCCATGCGAGAGGTTCAGGCGCACGGCGTTTGCACCGGCCTTGATGAGGGCTTCAATCTTCACGGCGGTATCCGAAGCAGGCCCGAGCGTCGCTATTATCTTCGTCTTTCTTGTCGTATCGACCATGCCGCACCCTTGTGTCCGTTGGCTTGATGCCTGTGTCCGTGTTGACAAACCTTGATTTAAGACTTTAATTATATCATAACGCGATTGGAATTCTTCGTCATAAAAAGAAGCGCGGCGGGTTCAGGGGCGCCAGCGTCTTTATATCTGTCCGGCGCAGCCGATAGCGCGCCGGTTCCATGCAAAGGAGGGATGTATGACTCAGGCCGCCGGATACAAGGGTTTCAGCGTTGAAAGGGACGTGATTACGATTATCGCCTTTAATCAGCCGCGTGTAAACGTCCTTTCCACGCCGGTGCTTGCCGCCCTTTGCGACGAGTTGAAGGTCATAGCCGATGACAAGGCCGTCAGGGCGCTCGTCATAACCGGGCAGGGCAGCACCTTTGCGGCAGGGGCCGATATCAAGGAGATGTCCGGTTTCGGCCAAGCCGAGGCGGCCGGGTATGCGCGGCTTTTTCACAGGTGCATGAACGGCGTCGAGGCCTTCCCGCGTCCCGTGATAGCGAGCGTGAACGGTTTTGCCCTCGGCGGGGGCTGCGAGCTTGTGTTGGCCTGCGACATGGCCGTCGCCTCAGACGTCGCGGTCTTTGCTCAGCCGGAACTTGACCTCGGTATCATTCCAGGCGCTGGCGGCACCCAGAGGCTTGCGGCCCGCGTCGGCGCGATGCGCGCAAAAGAGCTAATCCTCACCGGCAGAAGGGTCTATGCGGGCGAGGCTGCGGCCATCGGCCTTGTCAACAAGGTGGTTTCAAAGGGCAGGCTCGACGCCGAGGTGATGGAGTTGGCGCAGACGATTGCCGACAGGCCCGTCCACTGCGTCGAGGCGGTCAAATCGCTCGTTGACCACGGCTCGTTAGAGCGCGAGATAGAGGTTTTTACGCGGATGTTCTCTTATGACGAGCAGAAGGTTTTAATGAAGGAATTTCTCAAAAAGAAATGATATTGTTTGTTGCGGCGCGGGTCTGCGCCGCGTTTTTTTATTTTGCCGCATAAAACACCAGACTTTTGTCTGGTGATGAAGCGGCTTTCCGAACTACTCAAGCCGAAGGCTTGTGCTGTAAGAAACCGCCGACTCCTGTCGGCGGAGATTCACTTCATCCACGGCGTCTGTCTGCTCTTGAATACTGATGACCGGGCGAGGGTGGGGGGGCTTGTGCCTTCCATTTTATCCATTTGGCAGGAGCGGGAGGCATCCACATGCGCGTTATTGAAGAGTGCGTGATAGTCGGCGCAAGGCGCACGCCCTGCGGCAGGTTCATGGGCGCTCTATCAAACCTGAGCGCGCCGGAACTTGCGGCCGCGGTTATAAAAGCCCTTGTTAACGACGCGGGCCTTTTGCGCTCAAGCGTGGATGAAGTGATACTCGGTAACGTCGTCAGCGCCGGGCTCGGCCAGAATCCGGCGCGTCAGGCCGCCGTCCTGGCCGGGCTTTCCGTATCCACCGCGGCCCTTACAGTAAACAAGGTCTGCGCCTCCGGCATGAAGGCGGTCGCTCTCGGCGCCCAGGCTGTAATGCTCGGGGAGGCGGATTGCGTCATTGCGGGCGGGATGGAGTCGATGAGCAACGCGCCGTTCATATCGACCGAGATGCGGCGCGGCAAGAGATACGGTGATGCGGCCCTTATCGACGCCATGCTGCGCGACGGGCTTATGGACTGCTACAACGAGGCGCACATGGGCGGACTGTGCGAGCTTACCGTGAAAAAATACGGGATAACGCGCTCTGCCCAGGACGCCTTTGCCCTTTCAAGCCACAAGAAGGCGGCCTTTGCCGCTGATAACGGTCTTTTCAAGGCAGAGATTATCCCGGTCGAGGCGGGCGGCAAGACGGTCTCGCAGGACGAGACGATAAGGCGCAGTACCGGCATGAGGCAGCTTGGCGCGCTGGGGCCGGTCTTTAAAAAGGGCGGCACGATAACTGCCGGAAATTCCCCGGGGCTCAATGACGGGGCTAGCGCGCTCCTTCTGATGTCCGCCGGACGCGCCGCAAGCCTTAAGCTGAAACCCCTTGCAACGATAATCGGTTTTGCAACGGCACACGTCGACCCGAAGTGGTATCCGATTGCGCCTATAGCCTCGGTTAAGGCGCTCCTTAAAAAGACAGGGATGCGCCTTGAAGAGTTCGACCTGATAGAAGAGAACGAGGCCTTTGCCGCCCAGACCCTTGCCGTTGCAAAGGGGCTGTCAATCAGGATGGACAGGTTGAACGTCCACGGCGGGGCCATCGCGCTGGGCCATCCTCTCGGCGCAAGCGGCGCGCGCATACTTGTCACGCTTGCGCATGCGCTCAGGCAGCGCAGGAAGAGGCTTGGGCTGGCGACGCTGTGTCTCGGAGGCGGCGGCGCGATGAGTATGGCGGTAAGGAGCGGCGTATGACCCTTAAATGGATAGACAGGATTGCCGTTGTCGGGGCCGGGACAATGGGCAGAGGCATCGCCCAGGTCTTTGCGCTCAACGGTTACGAGGTATCGCTTATCGACAAGGACGAGCGGGTATTGAAGGCCGCCCTTGAGGGGATAGAGGCGCACACGGACCGCGGCGAATGGCATGGCGTCTCAGAGCGTATCGCGCCCTCGACGCGCATGGAGGCCGCCTCCGGCGCGAGCGTCGTGGTTGAGGCCGTGTACGAGGACGTTCAGGTGAAAAAAGGGGTCTTCAAGGCCCTGTCAAGCATCTGTCTGCCCTCGGCCATAATCGCGTCGAATACGTCGTCGATATCCATAGACGAGTTGGCCGGGTTTATTTCAGACCCGGGCCGCTTCCTCGGTATGCACTTCATGAATCCGCCCAAGGTGATGAAGCTCATAGAGCTTGTCAAGGGGACGAAGACCGCCGGACGGACGATGAGGGCCGCTGTGGAGCTTGCGCGCGATATCGGCAAGGAGCCGGCCGTGGTAAACGACTCGCCGGGGTTTGTCTCGAACAGGCTCCTTTTCGCCCTCATAGGGGAGGCGATACGCCTGCACGAGAGCGGCGTTGCCTCCAAAGAGGATATCGACAAGGTTATGAAGTTCGGGATGAACCACCCGATGGGGCCGCTTGAACTGGCCGATTTTATCGGCCTTGACGTGTGCAAGAGCATAATGGAGTACATGCACGGACATCTTAACGATGAAAAGTACGCGCCGCCGTCGACCCTGCTCTCCCTTGTCAAAGCAGGCAGGCTCGGACGCAAGACCGGGGAAGGGTTTTATAGATACGATTGAACCGCCATGCCCAGAGGCGTTTCGAGACGTCTTATCCCGGCCGCATGAGCCGCCCGCCTTTCAGTCTGCCAAAGATTTGCCGACTCCTCATGATGGCGGGGCTTTTTAAACCGTCTTTCTCATTAAACTTTAATCTTGGCGCGATATAATTTAGTTACGGGGTAATAAAGGCAGATCCGGCGCCTGCATGGTTATGCCGGTATGATTACTTAACCATCCGGCTTTCTTGAAATTCCAGCCACATCGTTGGCCTCGTTACAAAGCGCCTATGCGCGGTAAGGGTACTATTTGATGAAGATAAAGGTTTGGGATCTACCGACACGGTTGTTTCACTGGTCTCTGGTCGGCGCATATATAGCCGCCCTTTTTACCTCTCGAAACGAGTCTTTCCTTGAATACCATGTCTTAGCCGGTTATTTTATCGCAGGGTGTGTGATATTCCGTACCCTGTGGGGGTTTGTTGGAAATCGTTATGCGAGGTTCTCGTCCTTTATAAAGGGGTTTGGCGAGGTAAGGTCTTTCCTCTCGCGGTTACTGAGGCTCAGGCTCCCGCGTTACATAGGGCATAACCCGGCTGTGGGCTGGATGGTGCTGGTCATACTTGGCATCACAACGGCAATCACGGTAACCGGAATAGTCACTTATGGCGGCGAGGAGAACAGGGGAGTTTTCGCCGGTCTTTTTCCCTTCGGCATGGGGATGGCCGCAAGGACGGCGCATATATGGCTGACCTATTGTATAGTCGCGGTTGTCGCCGGACATGTGTCAGCCGCCCTTATACATGACTTTGTCCTTAAGGAGAATATCATCCTTTCGATGATAACCGGGGCAAAGGAAGATGATGAATCGTGGCACGAGAGGGTAGACCACCTCAGGCCCGAAGAGGGGCATTCGGCGGCTAAGCTCGCGGTTTATCTGATAGTTGTTCTGCTCGGCGCCTTTGCCGCCATTTATCTGCCGCCTGAGGGCAGGAGCGACCCGGCGAGCATCCGCCAGCCGAGGGTGGTCGATGATAAGGGCTTTGCAACAAGGCTTGTCGTAAACAACGCATGGCATGCCGAATGCGCTGACTGCCACGACGCCTTCCATCCGACGCTCCTTCCCGCGGCCTCGTGGAAGAAGATAATGGCCGTGCTCGGCGACCACTTTGGCGATACCGTCTCGCTGGACGAGTCAAAAAGACGCGAAATAGAGACCTTTCTCGTCTCTGCCTCGGCAGAGCATTCCACCACTGAGGCCTCGAAGAAGCTCCTCTATTCTCTGGACGGAGCGGCGGATGCGCCGATACGCATAACGGATGTGCCTTATTGGAAGGATAAGCATTCCAATATCAGGGAAGATGTCTTTAAGAGAGAATCCGTGTCAAGCAGGAGCAACTGCTCGGCCTGTCATCCGTGGGCCGAGGCAGGGTCGTATGAGGACAGGGATATCAGCATCCCGCAGTGACGGGGCGTATATAATAAGATTCATCATGTCAATTAATATAAGGAGGTTTCCTTGATAAAATATGGCGCAGTGATGGTCTTAGCCGTTGCAGCAGTATTTTTTGCGGCCGGCGTGCTCTATGCCGGCGTCCAACCCAATAAGGAGATGCAGGCGCTTATGGACTCGTATCTTGCGGCTGCAATGAAGGCCGACCCGGGGTTCAAGGGGTTCAGCGCGGAGGAGGGCAAGGCGTTTTTCAATGCCAAGCGCATGCACTCAGCCAATAAGGAAGAGCGCGGCTGCACGACGTGCCATACGACGAACCCGGCGAACAAGGGCAAGACGACCGTCGGCAAGGTCATAGAGCCGATGGCCCCGTCAATCAACAAGGAGCGTTTTACAGACCCCGCGAAGGTCGAGAAGTGGTTCAAGAGAAATTGCTCATGGGTGCTTGAGCGCGAATGCACACCGAAGGAAAAAGGGAATTATATAACGTATATGCTGTCAATCTAAGGAAGCTCTGATTAATTCTGTTATTTGTCATTCCGAGGAGCGCTTTTGGCGCCAAAGACACAACGTTGCGCCGAAGACATAACGTCAGCGCACACGAGCGCACAAGCGACGAGGAATCTTGTAACTTGCTGAATAGTCTATAGAACAAGATTTCTCGCGGAGCCTGCCCTGAGCGAAAAACCAAGATTCTTCGCTTCGCTCAGAATGACATAGCGAAGGGCTCGAAATGACAATTTGATTGAATTAATCAGAGTTTCCCTAAGTAGAGGGGGGAAAGATGAAGAGAAGAAAGACTATACTAACGCTTTTGGCGGTATGCCTGCTGATTGCGGGGTTTGTAGCCGGGCCGCGGGCGCTTGCGGATGACGACGAGCGCGGCGAGGGGCGCGAGAGGGGCGAGAGAAATGAAAGGAGCGGGTATAAGTATACCGTTCCGCAGCTTCCGGCATATTCTCAGGAGTGCGGCTCCTGTCACTTCCTTTATCTGCCCGGTTTTCTTCCGGCGCGCTCGTGGGAGGCGCTCATCAACGGCTCTGACAAGCACTTTGGCGAAGACCTCGCCCTTGATGCGGCCGCCAAGACGGAGCTTCTTGCGTTCCTTACGGCCAACGCCGCTGAAAAGTCCGGCTTCAAATGGTCGGCCAAGATACTCAAGCGCCTCGGTAACGAGACGCCGACCCGCATAACCGAACTGGCCTATATCAAAAAGGAGCACAGGAAGATAAAGGAGCCGGTCTTCAAGAGGCCGTCCATCAAGAGCCGTTCCAACTGCGGGGCATGTCATCCGCACGGCAGTCAGGGCGACTTTGAGGAAGGCGCGGTGGTTATTCCGGCGAAGTAGCCGGGCTCCGGCTATATGTGTGCGCTTAACCGGGTTTCGCCGCCTTCCGCAGTCGCGTCCGGTTCAGATCTTTGATATGCGGATTGTTAAACAGGGGAGTGGGCATGACTTTAGTCATGCCCACTCCCCTGTTTTTATCAGGCAGCGGTCAGTCGCGGCGTCAAATGACGTTATTTTATGCTATTCTTTTAAGATGGCTTCTCTTCGCAAACGTTTTACATTCAATGTCGAGCTCCTGAGATACCTGGGCCCGGGTTTCCTCGTCACCGTCGGCTTCATAGACCCGGGTAACTGGGCCGCGAATATCGCCGCAGGCTCAGAGTTCAACTACACCCTTTTGTGGGTCGTGACGCTCGGCACGGTCATGCTCGTCATCCTGCAGCATATGTCCGCGCACCTCGGGATTGTCACGGGCGAGTGTCTGGCAGAGTCGTGCAGGCGGTGGTTTCCTGCCTGGGCAAACGTCATCTTCGGCGGCTCAATCCTTGCCGCCTGCGTTGCCACGGCATTCGCCGAGTTTCTCGGCGCGGCCATAGGCATAGGTCTCATAACAGGCATGGGGCTTGCGCCGTCAGCCGTCATCGCGGGCGGCGTAGTCCTCTTCCTTGTCGGCATCCAGAAGTATGACTCAATCGAGCATATCATCATTTCCTTTGTCTCGGTAATCGGCTTCTGTTACCTGATAGAGTTGTTTCTTGTGCGGCCTGACTGGGCCGCTGCCGCAAAGGCGAGCGTGACGCCTGCGCTCGACGTGCGCATGATATTCATCGCCATGGGCATGCTCGGTGCGGTCGTGATGCCGCATAACCTTTATCTCCATTCCGAGGTCATCCAGCGCAGGAACTGGTCAGCCGTGGATCCGGTACGAAAGAAGCGTCTCCTGCGCTTCGAGTTCTTCGACACCTTGCTTGCCATGGGCGCGGGCTGGCTGATAAATTCGGCGATGATAGTCGTGGCGGCCGCGGTCTTCTTCCGCGCAGGGATAGTTGTCGACGATATCGTCCAGGCGAGCGCAACGCTGACGCCGCTCGCGGGCGGGCTTGCCACAGGGCTCTTTGCCGTGGCCCTTCTGTGCGCCGGCATATCATCGTCCATGACCGCGTGCCTGGCCGGAGGCACGGTCTTCGCGGGTTTTCTGGGCAAGGAGATGGACCACAGGAGCGGGTGGTTCCGGGCCGGGGTCTTTGTCACTGCCATACCGGCCGTCATAGCAGCCGTCTTCATAACCGATACCTACAAGGCCCTTATCTGGAGCCAGGCGCTCCTCTCCCTTCAACTGCCGCTCTCCGTAATTCCGCTCGTGCTTCTTACCCGGAGCCGCAAGGTCATGGGCGATTACGCCAACGGACACATCGACAATACCCTTCTTTATCTCTGCGCCGGGGTTAGCATATTCCTTAACGCCCTTTTGGTGTTGTCCTTCTTCGGGATGAAGTTCTAAATTGAAGATCCTTTTCTTGTTTTAATCTCAGGGATTGCACATGTGGCGGCTGGAGTTTCCTCCTGCCGCCTGCGAGGCTGGTGGCACACAAATAGCCTTTTATTTTGTCATTCTGAGTCGCGCTGTTGGCGCCAAAGGCGCTAAAGACAAACGTAGCGCACACGACACAACGTTGCGCTAAAAGCATTACGTTAGCGCACAAGAGCGCACAAGCGACGAAGAATCTTTAGCTTGTTTAGATACAAAGGCCTGAGATTCCTCGCTGCGCTCTGAATGACAAATATCCTTGGTTGTCAGCGACTCGATTTGTAAATCTCACCTGAATGTGATAAATTATAAAATTGCGGCGTTTGATGCGGCGGCAGGGGGTTACCCCTGCTGTTTGCGATTCCGGTGCCGTCAGGAGTTTCCTCCTGACGGCACGCAAATTTTGCAATGAGGCGCACATCCACTTTTCATGCGGCGCGCCCGGATAATTGAGATATATGGATATTGATAGAAAACGCCTCCCCGAATGGGCAAAGAAGAAACTCGGCTCGACCGCAGGAATCCATGCGATGAAGGCCGCTTTGCGCGCTCGCGGCCTGCATACGGTTTGCGAGTCGGCGCGCTGTCCCAACATCGGCGAGTGCTTCAGCAAGCCCACGGCCACGTTCATGATACTCGGCGACGTCTGCACGCGCGGGTGCGGGTTCTGCGCCGTGGATAAACGCCGCGCCCCGCTTGCCGTTGACCCGCATGAGCCGGTCAACGTGGCGCTTGCCGCAAAGGAGCTTGGGCTTCGCCACGCGGTGATTACCTCGGTTACGCGGGACGACCTTCCTGATGGCGGCGCGGGCCAATTTGCCTTGACAATAAAGGCGATTAAAGATACGATTTCCGCGATTTCGGTCGAGGCGCTGACCCCGGATTTTCAGGCGGACCCGGCCGCGTTGAGCCTCGTCTTTGCGGCGGCCCCGGATATCTTCAACCATAATCTTGAGACCGTGCCGTCGCTCTATTCCGTGGTAAGGCCGCAGGCCGACTATCGCAGGTCTCTTGTGGTGTTGAAGGCGGCTAGCATGGCGGGGTTGGTGACGAAGTCAGGCATCATGGTCGGTTTCGGCGAGACGACGGACGAGGTCAGGTCTACGCTCGACGACCTGCGCGAGGCAGGCTGCGCCGCCGTAACGATAGGCCAGTACCTGCAGCCGACCCGTAAACACCTGCCGGTAAAGGAGTACGTGTTGCCGGAAGTCTTCGCCGCGTACGAGGCCTACGGCGCGGGTATCGGCATCCCGCACGTCTATTCCGGGACGTTCGTGCGCAGCTCGTATAACGCTGAGGTATTCATGAATACAAATAGAAAAGAGGCCAGGTGATGGAGGAGTTTCACAGGATAAAGAGGCTGCCGCCGTACGTATTCAATATCGTAACCGATTTGAAGGTGGCCGCAAGGCACAAGGGTGAGGACATTATCGACTTCGGCATGGGCAATCCCGACCACGCCACCCCGCCGCATATCGTCAACAAGCTCATCGAGGCCACGGCCAACCCGCGCAATCACAGGTATTCGGCCTCCAAGGGCATCTACAAGCTGAGGCTTGCCATAGCGGACTGGTACGGCCGCCGCTATAACGTGGATATCGACCCGGATACCGAGGCCGTTGCCACCATAGGCTCGAAAGAGGGCATCTCCCATCTTGCGCTTGCGGTAATAGGCCCGGGCGACGTGGCCATCGTGCCTGACCCGACCTACCCGATACACAAGTATTCGGTGATACTCGCCGGAGGCGACGTCAGGAGCGTGCCGCTGCTGCCCGGGGTCGACTTCTTCGAGGAGATGCAGAAGGCGGTCAAGCAGACGTGGCCCAAGCCCAAGCTCCTCATATTGAACTTCCCGCACAACCCGACCACCGAGTGCGTTGACAGGGAGTTCTTCGTCAAGGTCGTGGATTTTGCGAAGGAGAACGGCCTGATGGTCGTTCACGACCTCGCCTACGCGGATATCGTCTTTGACGGCTACAGGGCACCGTCGTTCCTTGAGGTGCCTGGGGCTAAGGACGTTGGCGTGGAGTTCTTCACCCTTTCGAAGAGCTATAACATGCCGGGTTGGCGCGTCGGCTTCGCGGTCGGCAACAAGAAGATGGTCGGCGCGCTTACGCGGATAAAAAGCTATCTCGACTACGGCATGTTCCAGCCCATTCAGATCGCCGGCATCATCGCGCTCAACGGGCCGCAGGAATGCGTGAAGGAGATATGCGGCATGTACGAGTCCAGGCGTAACGCCCTTATAGATAGTTTTTCAAAGGCGGGCTGGGAGATAGACAAACCCAGGGCGACCATGTTCGTGTGGGCGCGGATACCGGAGCGCCTCAGGGCGATGGGGTCTTTGGAGTTCTCAAAGCTGCTCCTTAACGAGGCGAAGGTCGCGGTATCTCCGGGCATCGGTTTCGGCGAGTCCGGGGACGGATACGTGAGGATTGCACTCGTCGAGAACGAGCACCGCATACGTCAGGCGGCCAAGTGCATAAAGAAGGCGCTTGACCACGTTTGACGGTTGTGGCGGGTACCGTAGGCTGTTCAAAAAGTTCCATATGCAAGGCGTCTAGGAGTGAGGAATGAGACGTAGCTTTTCTACGTCGCAGTGACGAACGACGAAGACAACGCCGCAGATGGGACTTTTGAAGAGCTGCGCTCTTGCTGGTAAGGAAGTATTCATTTTAAGGTCCGCCTTCGGCGGACTGCCAGACAACAGCCTGACAGAAAAAGGAACGGTGTTAAGGATGAAGAGGATAAACGCTGGGCTCATAGGTTTCGGCACGGTCGGGACCGGCGTCGTGAAGGTGATAAAAGAGAACGCGGAGCTTATCAGGGAAAGGCTCGGCGTGGAGCTTGTCATCAAGAGGATTGCCGACACCGACGTCAGCCGCGACCGCGGGGTCAAGGTCGAGGACGGCGTCCTTACGGCTGACGCATGGGAGGTCATCAACGACCCGGATATCTCAATCGTAATTGAGCTCGTCGGCGGCACCGGGGTTGCGAAGGAGTTCATCCTCGCGGCGTTGGACAAGGGCAAGCACGTGGTCACGGCCAACAAGGCGCTCCTGTCTCAGCACGGCGCCGGGATATTCAAACGCGCTGCCGAGCGCGGCCTCGACGTTTATTTCGAGGCGAGCGTGGGCGGCGGCATACCGGTCATAAAGGCGCTAAGGGAGGGGCTTGCCGCGAACAGAATAGAGTCCATCTACGGCATCATCAACGGCACGGCCAACTATATCCTGTCCAAGATGACCAACGACGGCGGCAAGTTCGAGGACGTCCTGCGTAAGGCCCAGGACAAGGGCTATGCCGAGGCTAACCCGGCCTACGACGTAGAGGGCACGGATACCGCGCACAAGCTCGCCATACTTATAGACCTTGCCTTCGGCGCCAATATCAGGCTTGCGGACATCTACACGCAGGGTATTACCAACATAAGCGCTCTCGATATAAAGTTCGCAAAAGAGTTCGGCTACCGCATCAAGCTCCTCGCCATAGCCAAGTACGCGGACGGCAGGTGCGAGGCGCGCGTGCATCCCACCATGATACCGGCCTCTCATCCGCTTGCGTCGGTGGACGGCGTATATAACGCCGTGGTCCTGCACGGCAACGCCGTTGGTTCGGTCTTCATGCAGGGTTACGGCGCGGGCATGATGCCCACGGCGAGCGCGGTCGTGGCCGACGTCATGGACATCTGCCGTAATATCAACAAGGGGATAACCAGGCGCGTGCCGCCGCTCTCATGCGCCGACGATTGCGTCAGGGATATAAAAATCAAGGATATGGAGAGCCTTGAGATACCTTATTATCTCAGGTTCTCGGTGCTGGACAAGCCGGGCGCTCTCTCGAAGATATCAGGCGTCCTCGGGGCCCACAATATCAGCATACTCTCGGTCATACAAAAGGACAGAAAGATCGGCGGCGCGGTGCCGCTCGTCATCGTCACGCACCACGCCCTTGAGCGCGAGCTGCGCATGGCTATAGATGAGATTGAAAAACTGGATATAATGCGCGACAAGGTCGTTTACATAAGGATTGAAGAGTCGCTTGGCGCGTTGTAAGGCAATGCAAGTTTAAGAGTTCATCAGCATGGAAAATCTGTAAAATTTAAAAGAGGTTCAGGCTGCTCAAAAAGTTTCAGATGCTAGGCGTCGAGGAGCGAGGAATGAGGCGTAGTTTTTTCTACGCCGCAGTGACGAGTGACGACGACAACGACGCAGATGGAGCTTTTTGAGCAGCCTGGTAGGAGAACGAAAAGTGCAGTTGACGAGAAAAGGCCTCTGGGCAGGTCTGATAAACGAATTCAGGGAGCATCTCCCCGAGATAAGCGACGACGCGATAACGACCCTTCACGAGGGCAACACGCCGCTCATCGAGATGGTCAACCTCAGGGATATCTTCGGCGCGATACGCGTCCTTTTCAAGTTCGAGGGGCTTAACCCGACCGGCTCCTTTAAAGACCGCGGCATGACATTCGCCGTGTCCAAGGCGCGCGAAGAGGGGGCAAAGGCGGTAATCTGCGCATCCACCGGCAACACCTCGGCCTCTGCAGCGGCCTATGCCGCAAGGGCCGGGATGAAGGCCTATGTGCTGGTGCCGGACGGCCAGATAGCGCTCGGAAAGCTCTCGCAGGCCATGATGCACGGCGCGCTTGTCCTTCAGATAAAAGGCAACTTCGACGAGGCCCTTGAGATCGTCAGAAAGATCAGTGAAGAGCGGCCGGTCACCCTGGTCAACTCGGTAAACCCTTATAGGATTGAAGGGCAGAAGACCGCGGCCTTCGAGGTCGTCGAGCACCTTGGTTATGCTCCGACCTATCACTTCCTGCCAGTGGGCAACGCCGGCAATATCACCGCATACTGGAAGGGTTATAAGGAGTATAAGGCAAAGGGGATGATATCGAACCTTCCCAAGATGATGGGGTTTCAGGCCGAGGGCGCCGCGCCCATAGTCCTGGGACATCCGGTTGAAGACCCGCAGACCATTGCCACGGCCATCAAGATAGGCAATCCGGCGTCGTGGGCAGGGGCGCTTGCCGCGCGCGACGAGAGCGGCGGGTTCATCGGCTCGGTCACGGACGACGAGATAATCGAGGCATATAAGCTCGTGGCCTCGCGCGAAGGTGTCTTCTGCGAGCCTGCCTCAGCCGCCTCCATTGCGGGCGCGATAAAGATGAAGAACGAAGGCGTGCTTAACGACGGCGACACCATAGTTTGCACGCTTACCGGACACGGGCTCAAAGACCCGAATACGGCCATCAATTCGTCGGCAAAGCCGGTGAAGATTGCCGCGGATACGAAGAAGATTTTAAAGCTGATGGGGCTGTAGAGACGCCGTAGTTAACCATTGCCCTACAAGGTGCGATAATTGACTGACTTTATATCTCTTTTTGCCGCGCTGAATAAAGGCGCAGTGCGCTATCTCGTAACCGGCGGCATTGCGGTAAATTTGTATGGCATAGAAAGGGCAACGGCGGACATTGATCTCTTTGTCGGGCTTGATGAGAAGAACCTTAAAAAGTTCATAAGCGTCGCAAAGGAACTCGGCTTGAAACCTAAGGTTCCAGTAGCCCTTGACGACTTCGCGGATAAAGATAAAAGAGACGCATGGGAGCGGGAGAAGAATATGATGGTCTTCAGCCTCTTCGACCCCAAGACCCCTTTTTTCCTGCTTGACGTGTTTATCAAGGAGCCGCTTGATTTTGAAAAGGCGTATGAGGCTCGTAAGGTTATGAAGGCGGGTAATGTCAATATACCCGTGATATCCCTGCCCGACCTTATCGATATGAAGAAGGCCGCTGATAGGCCTCAGGACGTTGCCGACGTCTTTTATCTTAGTAAGATATTGAAGGATTGGAAAGATGAAAAGTGACCCGTTATTGTATTTTAGAACAAGAGAGCAGATAGCGGCGTATGCGTCGATGCCTGTTAAGGATAAATTCACATGGCTTGAGGCGCAGATGAAGTTTTTTTACTTAGCTATGCCAGCTTTATCAAAAGAGATAAGGGACAGGTTCAAGGCGGATATCAGGTATCTGAAGAGGATTGGCGATGAAAAGGCCTAAGGACGTCGGGTTCGATTATTATCTAAGCAAGGAAGCCATAAAGGAGTACGGAAGAAAACCGCTGGTCCTCCGGCTCAAGTGGCTTTATATGGGGAGTCTTTTGCGGCGGAGCTCTCCGGCGAAGGTCGTGGAACTACAGGAAGAATTCAGAAAGGGACGGATATGAAATACATCATCCTTATCGGCGACGGCATGGCCGACAACCCCATAGACTCGCTCGGCGGGAAGACCCCGCTTGAGTTCGCCTCGACCCCGAACCTCGATTCTCTTGCGGGCAGCGGCAGGTTCGGCCTTTTTGCAAGCGTGCCCAAGGGGTATCCGCCGGGCAGCGACGTGGCCAATCTCAGTATACTCGGGTATTCGCCTGAAAAGTATTATTCCGGACGCTCGCCGCTTGAGGCCGCATCCATCGGCGTAAAGCTCGGGCCGGACGACGTGGCCTTCAGGTGCAACCTCGTCACGCTCGCTGAAAAAGACGGCGTAACGATAATGGACGATTACAGCTCAGGCCATATCTCCACTGAAGAGGCCGACGCGATCATAAAATCCCTTGACGCCGGTCTGAGAGGCCACGGCGTGAGATTTTATACCGGCACCTCCTACAGGCATCTTATGGTCTGGGCTAACGGCAAGGCTGACCTCAAGACCCGGCCGCCGCACGATATATCCGACAGGAAGATAGGCGACGACCTGCCAAAGGGCGATGGCGCGGACAAGCTCCTGAGCCTTATGGCTGATTCTCAGCGGATAATGAAAGACCATCCGGTCAACAGGAAGCGGGTTGCCGCCGGGAAGAAGCCCGCGACCTCAATCTGGCTATGGGGCCAGGGCAAGGCCCCGCGTATGCCGACCCTTAAACAACGCTTCGGCGTTGACGGCGCCATAGTATCCGCGGTCGACCTTATGAAGGGCATCGGCATATACGCGGGTCTTGAGGTCTTGAAGGTGCCGGGCGTGACCGGCTACATCGACACCAACTATAAGGGCAAGGCCGAGTACGCGCTTGCCGCGCTTGAGACAAAGGACTTCGTCTGTGTCCACGTCGAGGCGCCTGACGAGGCCGGACATAACGGCAACCTCAAGGACAAGCTCAAGGCCATCGAGGACTTTGACAGGGAGATAGTCGGCCGCGTGCTTGAGGGGATGGAGAAGTTCGCCGAGTATCGCATCCTTGCCTTGACCGACCACCCGACCCCCATAGCCCTCAAGACGCATACCTCCGACCCTGTGCCGTTTGCGATGTGCACCGGCGGCGGTAGGAGCGGACACGGCGGCAGCGCGCCATTCTGCGAGCGCGCGGCGGCCGAGACCGGTGTTCTGGTGGACGATTGCGCGGCCTTTATGGAGGAGTTCTTCGACGCTCAGGAAGGCGTCTGTGATATAGATTGAGCGTGTTTTTGTTCAACTAATAAGAGGCCCGCGCCTGCATGGTCGCGGGCCTTTTTTCTCAGGCTGTCATTGGGTTGCTATCGCATGAAAAAAATCATCTACGTAATCTGCGCCCTTCTCGTCTGCGTTGCGGCGCTTTATCTGATAGCCGTCCCGTCGGTCTCTTACCTTAAGAAGACGAACCCGAAAAAGACCGCGCTCATGGAGATACGCGAGGCCCAGTGGGCTGCGAAGGGCGGCCATAGGCGCGTTTGGCAGGTCTGGACGCCTCTTGCCGCCATCTCGCCGTATCTTGTAAAGGCCGTAGTCATCTCGGAGGATGACAAGTTCTACGAGCACGACGGCTTCGACTTCGATGCCATGAAGGCCGCCGTTGAGAAGGACATAAAGGCTGGCAGGTTCAAGGCCGGAGGCTCGACCATCAGCCAGCAGCTTGCGAAGAACCTCTTTCTCGCGCCTGACAAGAGCGCGCTCCGTAAGCTCAGAGAGGCGGTAATCACATGGAGGCTCGAGCAGACGCTTACGAAGAAGCGGATAATCGAGATATACCTGAACGTCGCGGAGTGGGGCGACGGCGTCTTCGGCGCAGAAGCCGCCAGCCGCCATTACTTCGGCAAGTCCGCGTCAGAGCTTACCCCGATGGAGGCGTGCCGTCTCGCCGTCGTGCTGCCGAGTCCGAGGAGGATGAACCCGGCCGGGGACTCCGACTACGTTACACGGCGCGCCGAGTTTATCTATGCGATAATGCTCAGGCGCGGGATAGTCGAGCCTGAGTACGAGGACACGGCTGTCAGTCCTGATGATGCGGCCGTTGATCAGGTTGACGCGCCCGTCGCCCCGTCCGTTCCGGCCGCGGATGGCGCAACCGATGCCCCGGCGCCTCCGTTATCCGGCGACGGTCAGGGGCAAAGGCCGTTATAGAGCGCTGTCATGACTCTCAAGTCGAGCCGTTGCCATACGGCCTTGACATGTGTTGCAAAAGATGTAAAGATTACCTGTCAGCAAGACGCATACAATTAAATAGCAGCAAGTATCCAGGTAACTCCGTTGTTTTTTAGCGGAGTTTAAGGGAATCCCGTGACGGCCTTTTGCCGGAACCGGGAACGGACCCGCCACTGTAAACGGTACGAAATGCGCATCACAGCCACTGGCCTTACGGCCGGGAAGGCGCGCAAAGTAGGTTGCAACGCCGTGAGTCAGGAGACCTGCCCGGATGCGCCTCACGTATTCTTCGACGGTAAAGAAGGTGGGGGTTACGGGATATCCTTATTTATCTCTATGACCTCTCTTCAGCCGCGCGAAGAGGGGTTTTTTTATTAAGCCCCGTTACTGAGTTGCGTAGCTCAGGGCTTTAGCCCTGAAGGCCTGAGTTGCAGTCTGACTTAATCTATGGTGTCATTAACCGGCGAGTGCGTGTCTTGCCATTAAAAAGGGATATAATAATGACAAACGACAAAAAGGCCGTCCTGCTCCTCGGGCACGGCAGCAAGGCGCATGAGGCGAACGAGACTCTCAGGAAGGTTGCGGCCTCCGTGCAGGCGGCAGGCGGGTACGGGTATGTGATGCCCGCGTTCCTTCAGATGGAACGCCCCGATTTTCAGGAGGCAGTGGAGACGATGACCGCCAGGGGGTTTACGGATATCGTCGTCATGCCGTACTTCCTCTATCCGGGCCTGCACGTTACTCAGGACCTGCCCGGCGAGATGGACGCCGCTGTTGCAAAACATCCCGGGCTCAAGCTGACGCTCGTGCGTCATCTCGGTTTTGACGCGAGGCTCATCGATATAACGGTAGACAGGATAAATGGCACGGATACGCACCCCCCCCTTGGCCCCCCCTTGTCAAAAAGGGGGGGGCAAATCCCCCCCAGCCCCCCTTTTTCAAAGGGGGGAGTTCAAATCCTCCCCGACCCGCGCCGCTTGGCGCAGGTACCCCGAAAGGGGGGAGACAGCCTCCCTTCCAGGAGCGGGACGTATGCGCAGCATCCGATAGAGGCCGAGAGTTTTCGCATCATAGACACAGAGCTTGACGCGGCAGGGATACCTGCCGAGCGTCTGCCGCTCGTAAAAAGGGTTATTCATACGACGGCGGACTTCGGTTATGCAGGGATACTCTCGTTCAGCGATAACGCCATAACCGCCGGGTTGGCCGCCATGAGGGCCGGGTGCAATATCGTCGCGGACGTGAAGATGGTCGAGGCGGGCATAACCCGCGATAGGCTCAGGCCCCTCAATACAAAGGTCTTTTGTTTTTCCGGCGATGACGAGGTTTTAGCATTGGCCGGCCGCCAGGGCATTACGAAGACGGCCGCCGGCATCCGCAGGGCCGCGCCATATCTCGAAGGCGGCATAGCCGTCATAGGCAACGCGCCCACGGCCCTTGTCGAGTTGCTGAGGCTTGTCAGAGAAGGCCTTGCGCGCCCCGCGTTGATTATAGGCGTGCCCGTGGGGTTCGTCGGCGCGGTTGAGGCCAAGGATGAGCTTATGCGTTCAGGGTGCGAGTATATCGCCACAAAGGGCAGGAAGGGCGGCTCGACCGTTGCCGCTGCCATTGCCAACGCCATTGCGATAATGGCCCTTGAACCCAGCACACCGGTTCCCCCTCTTTTAAAAGAGGGGGCGTAGGGGGAGTTATGTTTTGGATGCCGCAAGATTAACCCTTCCAGCCTATCCTTTATAGAGGAGAGGGGCAAGACGGATGTGCATCCAAATCGAACAATCTGACGGCTTTTATTTGACACTATTGATTGCACCCGAGGGGTTTGTTTTATGGAGGTTGTAATCGCCCATGCACATACCTGACGGATACCTGAGCCCGAAGACTTGCGTCCTTTTTTATGCCGCTATGGCGCCGGTCTGGTATCTCGCGTCAAAGAAGGTCGAGACGGCGGTCGGAGCGGCAAGGCTGCCGCTCCTTGCCTTGGGCGCGGCCTTTACCTTCGTCATCATGATGTTCAATATTCCGGTGCCCGGCGGCTCTACCGGGCACATGACCGGCGGCGTAATCGTCGCGGTCGTGCTCGGGCCGTGGGCAGGGGTGGTGGCTATGACGCTTACGGTCGCGCTCCAGGCCTTTCTCTTCGGCGACGGCGGGGTCACGGCCATAGGGGCCAACGCCTTTAACATGGCCTTTGTGATGCCCTTTGCGGGTTATTATTCC
>JACRNO010000065.1 GCA_016234855.1 Deltaproteobacteria bacterium
ACGCCCATCGCTAACCCGCGGCCTCGTGCGACCAAGGGGGAATCGGGCTGTCACCTCCTGTTGCGCATGATTATCAGTATCTATTAACGTAAGATACTTCTCAAGCATTATACAAGGGGGAGTTAAGTTGGGCATGCACGAAGCAACAAGCAAGCATTGTGGCTGCAAAGATTAACCCCTCCCGGCCTCCCCTTCAATAAGGGGAGGAGAAAGCCCCCCTCTCCCCTTGTGGGAGGCGCTAAAGGCGCCAACAACATAACGTTAGCGCACACGACACAACGTTAGCGCACAAGAGGGTTGGGGTGAGGGGTGGGTTGTTACCGGGCGCCGGAGCGTCCCATGTGTGCGTTCCCACGCTGGAGCGTGGGAACGATAAAATCCCCCTTATCAGGGGGACTTTAGTCGACCAAGAGGAGGTCTGCTTCGATGATAACCGTAAAAAGACAGTGGCATCTTTTTGTAGCGCTCTTTATTTTCATATTTACGTACGGCTGCGCCTCTACCGGGCGGCAGATAACAAAAGAAGACCTTAAGGGGTTCTCATCCGTCGTCATAGCGGTGGACAGCTCGGTTACGTTTGGAAAGAGTCTGTCACCTGATGAGGTGCCGCTTGGTCTGAACATGGAGATTGCCGGAAGGCTTGGCGAGGCTGCCGCCGATATACTCGCGCAGAAAGGTTTTCAGGTAAGCCCGTCAAGGCTCAAGACCGTTGGCGCGGTCTTGAATGACAACGAGGCCCGGTCTCCTTTAAGCGCAAAAAAGCAGTATACGATTATTGCCGGGGATGGCACGGCTATCACAACGGGGTCTCCGGGTGCGCCTGAGGCGCCTTATGCAATAGAGCCGCAAGATGCGGACGCCCCGGCCGTGTTGGCCATGCACAAAGAGCTTGCGGGTTTGCCAGACGAGGTCGTTTATCACAGGTCTGCGTCTGCGTTGCTCATGCCCAACGAGCAGACTGACGCAACTCGCGTGACAAGTAAGGTAAGTCCGGATTGTTACCTTGTGGTGGAGGCGGGCGGAAGGTTCATTAGCAAGGGCGACGAGGCGTTGAACGTGGCAAAGGGCGCGCTATATAGCGTAGCGATAATCGGCATGGCCGTAGGAGGCGGCAGCGGCAGTCTCGGCGGCATGGAGTTTGCCAAAGATACGATTCAATTGAAGGTCTATCTTGTCGACTCCGAGGGCAGGATAGTCTGGAAGGATACCATGACAAAATCGGACAATCCTGAGAACGACAACTTCAAAAAGTTTCTTACGAGCGCCTTGAGCAAACTGCCGTTGCGGTAAGGACCGATGGTATTGTCATTTCGAGCGAAGCGAGAAATCTTGTTTTTGAACAATTAGCAGGCTGCTGAAAAACACAGTAGCATCGCTTCATGTCGTCATTCCCGCGAAGGCGGGAATCCATAACTTGTTGATTTTACAGAGAGTGGATTCCCGACTAAAACCTCGGGAATGACGCATTTAGAGTTTTTCAGCAACCTGTTAGGATGACACAATGTCTCTCGTTAGTTTGCGCTATAGAAATGACAATAAAAGAGCGCGTAGGATGGGTTGAGCGCAGCGAAGCCCATCACTGAGCGAAGCGAACGGTGGAAAGGATGTAAGGCTGATTTTTACGGGATGCCGGAGCGTGGAAACGATACTGTAAATAAAGGGTCTCTTTATGTCCGTTTTAAAATACGCATACTACCCGGGCTGCGCCTCCAAGGCTATAACCAAAGAGGCCAACGACTCGACGCGGCTTATCGCGGCTGAGCTCGGCATCGAGCTCCACGACATGCCCAAGGCCAACTGCTGCGGGGCAGGCTTGCTTGCCGAGTACGATTACAACCTTTATCTCGCGCTGAACGCCCGCATCTTTGCCGAGGCCGAGGCAATGGGCATGGATATCATGACGATATGCTCGACGTGTCTCATGGTCATGTCTACCGCGAATAGAGACCTGCGTGCAAACCCGGCGCTCCTTGACAGGACAAACGAGGTGCTCGCAAAGGCCGGGCTTCATTACAGCGGCAAGGTGCAGATAAAGCAGCTCCTGTGGGTGCTTGCGGAAAACGTCGGCCTTGAGAACCTGAAGAAGAAGGTCACAAGGCCGCTTAATATGAAGGTCGCGCCTTTTTACGGCTGCCACAGCCTGCGTCCGTCAGACGCGCTCGGCTTTGACGACCCGGCAAAGCCGTGGTCGCTTGAGGCGGTAATCAAGGCGCTCGGAGGCGAAGCCGTCGAGTATAAGGGCAAGACCAAGTGCTGCGGCTTTCAGGTAGACCTCGTAACCGAGGAGACGGCGGTCAGGATGACCGGCACGCGCCTGCTTGACGGCAAGACCAACGGCGCGGATTGCTTTGTCACGCCGTGCCCGTTCTGCCATATCAACCTTGACAACTATCAGGGGCTTGCGGAAAAGAGCCTTGAGACGAAGATAGACATGCCCGTCTTCCACCTTGCGCAACTCGTCGGCCTTGCCATCGGTCTCAACCCGGACGATTTGGGTCTTTCCCGGCACCTTGTTTCGCCGGAGAGGCTGATAAGGTAGGGCAAAGCGTTCATGGGTCTGGCGCAAATAATATCGCTGTGGTATATTGTCAACAGGGGGTAGTATATGATATTTCACGTAACGCTTGAGCGCTCTGAAGACGGTTGGTTCGTTGCCGAATGTCCTGCTTTGCCCGGATGTGTCTCGCAGGGGAAGGACGAAGAGGAGGCATTAACGAACGTCAAAGAGGCGATTACCGCGTGGCTCTGGGCCGAAGACCAAAAGGCGGCTGTTGCCGCCGGGTCGAGTAAACAGCAGGTCATGGTAGCGGTATAGGTTGGGCAAACTCGGCAACATATCCGGCGCTGAGGCGGTGCGCGCCTTTCAAAAGGCTGGTTGGGCCAGGCTCGGCCAGGTCGGCAGCCACGTTGTCCTTGTCAAGTCCGGCGTTCGTGTAAATCTTTCTGTGCCGTTGCATAAGGAGCTTTCCGTGGGTACGCTTCGCGCACTAATCCGCAATTCCGGACTTTCAGTCGACGATTTCCTCAAACTTCTCTAATTTGTTATATCGGAAAAAGTAAAAGGGGTTTGACTCTGCGAGTCAAACCCCTTGATTTTATCTGGCGGTCCTACCGGGATTCGAACCCGGGTTTTAGCCTTGAGAGGGCCACGTCCTAGGCCTCTAGACGATAGGACCACGAAGAACAACCCAAAAAGTTTATCGTAGAAGGCCGTTCCTTGTCAATCTAAAAGCTCTGAACGGTTATTATATATTGTCTTGTGTCAGTAGACAAACCGGAGCGAGCCGGGCGGAGGTCTTAAACGGTTGGCGGTTCTACTCCTCCCCTTATTTAAGGGGAGGTTGGGTGGGGTTAGTCTTTTATGGTTGAAACGGCAAGCGCAAGTCCTTGTCTCGGATACGCCAACCGTAACTCCCCCTGTCCCCCTCTTTTATAAAGAGGGGGTAGAATATTATTGTTCTGAAACCGGGAAAATCCCGCCTTACTCCCGTATCTGTCCGTTGCCGTAGATGATGAACTTCTGCGTGGTCAGCTCTTCCAGCCCCATAGGGCCGAAGGCGTGTATCTTTGTGGTGGAGATGCCGATTTCCGCGCCGAGGCCGAGCTGGAAGCCGTCGGAAAAGCGCGTGGACGCGTTGACCACGACCGTGGACGAGTTGACCTCGCGCAGAAACCGATGGCTGTTGGCATAGTCCTTGGTCACGATGGATTCGGTATGGAGCGAGCCGTACTTTTCGATGTGAGCGATGGCCTCGTCCATGCTGTCCACGACCTTTATTGCCAGTATCAGATCAAGATACTCGGTACCCCAGTCTTCTTCAGCCGCAGCCTTGGCGTCTTTTAAAATCGCGCGTGTCCTCGGACACCCGCGCATCTCAACGCCTGCTTTGCGGTACTCGGTGGCTACAAGCGGCAGGAAGGCGGCTGCGGCCTCCTTATGCACAAGCAGCGTCTCCATCGAGTTGCACACGCCCGGCCGTTGCACCTTGGAGTTGAAGGCGATGGATACGGCGGTCTCAAGGTCTGCGAACTCGTCTATGTAGACGTGGCAGACGCCCTTGTAGTGTTTTATTACCGGTATCTTCGAGTTCTCCACCACAAAGCGGATAAGGCCTTCGCCGCCCCGTGGGATGATAAGGTCGATATACTCTTCGAGTTTCAGCATCTCAAGCACGGCCTCGCGCTCGGTTACGGGTATCACCTGTATGGCGGCAGCAGGCGCGCCCGCTGCTACGCAGGCCTTGGTCAAGACCTTCGCAATCGCCGCGTTCGAGTGTATGGACTCGCTGCCGCCGCGAAGGATTACCGCGTTGCTGGATTTAAGACACAGGCCTGCGGCGTCAGCCGTGACGTTGGGCCGCGATTCGTAGATGATGCCGATTACGCCGATGGGTATGCGCATCTTGCCGACCTGCAGACCGTTGGGCCTCTTCCACATGCGCGTGACCTCGCCCACAGGGTCGGGCAGTGCTATCACCTCGCGCAGCCCCGCTGCCATGGACGCGATGACCTTGTCCGAGAGGGTCAGCCTGTCGAGCATGGCCTTTGAAAGCCCTTTTGCGCCTGCCGCGTCAAGGTCTTTTTTATTCGCCTCCTTGAGCGCAGCCGCATTTTTTTCAAGGCCGCTCGCCATAAGCTCAAGCGCCTTGTTCTTTGCCGTCGTATCGAGGCGGCTGAGGCTGAACGAGGCCTGGCGCGCCGCCTGTGCTATCTTCAGGATTTCTTCTTTGATGGACATATTCTTCTCTCCGTTAATTGATATTCCTTGTACGGCTTCGTCAGCCGGTTTAGATGCTCACCAATACCACATCCTCCACACTCTCCACCGTCCTCATATCGAGCAGGAACCGGTCTTTGTTGATCCTGCCGAGGATGGGCGGGTCGTTTGCGAGAAAGAGGCGGGATATCTCGTCCGCGCCTTTTTTAATATGCGTAATTGCAACGGCCTTTGTGGCCAGGCCGTGTCCCGGCAGAGACCCGCCGCCGGCCTGGCAAGCATCCTGAGCGTCGGCAGGGTGTTTGCGAGCGAATCCTGATTCAGATAAAGGCGCAGCGTCGCCTCGAGAGCGGCGAGGGTGAGCTTGTCGGCCCTGAGGGCGCGCTTGAGGGGATTTTTTCTGACCATATCCACAAGCCTCTTTTCTCCCACGATTATACCGGCTTGCGGCCCGCCCAAGAGCTTGTCCCCGCTGAAGGTGACAAGCCCGGCCCCGGCCCTGATGCTATCGGAAACCACGGGTTCGGCGGGCAGGCCGTAGCGGGTCAGGTCTATGAGCGAGCCGCTGCCCAGGTCTTCGACAACGGGCAGGTTATGTTCGCGTCCGATATCAACGAGTTCCTTCAGCCCGACCTCGGCTGTAAAGCCCACGACCGTATAGTTGCTCGTGTGTGCCTTGAAGAGCGCGCCGGTATTCTGCGTGACGGCATTCGCATAGTCGCTTGCGTGAGTCCTGTTCGTTGTGCCGACCTCGCGCATGACGCAGCCGCTCTTTCTGATGACTTCGGGCAGCCTGAACGAGCCGCCGATCTCGATAAGCTCGCCCCTTGAGACTATGACCTCTTTGCCCTCGCCAAGGGTGTTGAGGCAAAGGAGCACCGCTGCCGCGTTGTTGTTGACTACGCAGGCTGCTTCAGCCCCGGTAAGGCGCGTCAAAAGGCCTTCGACAAGGCTGTCGCGCTCCCCGCGCTCAGCCGTTGCTATATCGATTTCGAGGTTTACATACGAGCGTGCCGCAAGCGCGACGGCCTCGACAGCCTCTCCGGCAAGCAGGGCCCTGCCGATATTCGTATGCAGGACAGTGCCTGTGGCGTTGATTACGCGGCGCATGGCCGGGCTTGTGAGCGAGCCGAGCCTGTCAATGATCATTGCAGCAAGCTCGCCTTCAGACAACGCCTCGCGCCTGCCAGATAGCATATCCGCTCTGACGGCATCTATGACAACGGTTGCGGCCTCCGTTACAAGGGCGCGCGAGAAGGCGCGGCAGGCGTCTTTAAGCCCGGGGCCGCGCACGAGTTCGTCTATCGACGGGATTGTCCGTAAAATATCCTTCCGCATCTGCCTACTTTAACACGTCTTTAAAATGCCGGTCAACCGGCTTTGTAAAATATTTGCATAACCGCTTGCCGCATAGTATATTAGGCCATGGAGGCGAACCATGCGTAAAATTATATTGATTGCGTTGATGGCGATACCGTTCTTTGCCCTGGCGTCCTGTTCCGAGCAGAAGAAGGCTGATGTGGGCGTGAAAGAGCAGCCTCAGTCAACGGGCGAGGTGATGAAGCAGTACACCGACACGCTTGCCGGGGCCAAGCACAGCGCCGAGGCCGTGAAAAAGGCGGCTGACGCCAATACAGCCGAGAAGGAGCGCCAGTTGAAGGAGATGGACAAGCAGTGATGGTCCCGGTCGTCTCCATAATCGGCACCTCGGGCAGCGGCAAGACCACGCTCCTTGAGCAGGTCATTGCCCGGCTCAAGCGGCGAGGCTGGCGCGTGGCGATATTGAAGCACGACGCCCACGGCTTTGAGATAGACCGCGAAGGCAAGGACTCGTGGCGGCACAAGAAGGCTGGGGCAAAGACCGTAGCGCTCTCGTCGCCGGATAAGTTCGCGGTTATCAGAGACACCGCCGTTGAATGGCCGCCTGAGCGCATCATAGCGTCATACCTGACGGATGCCGATATCGTCATTACCGAAGGTTTTAAAAAAGGCCCTTTCCCCAAGATAGAGGTCGTGCGCGCCGCCCACTCAAAGAAGCCCGTCTGCGGCAAAGACCCGCTCCTGCTCGCTTATGTCACGGACGTCGCGTTAAAGGGTGGCGTGCCCGTCTTCGGGCTTGACGATTATAACGGCGTTACGCGTTTTATCGAGAAAGAGGTCTTGAGGAAGGCAAAACCGTCCACTGTCTCGCTTATAGTGGACGGTGAGCACGTGCCGTTAAAACCGTTTATAGAAGTCCTGCTGCGCGAGGCCGTTATCGGCATGACAAGGAGCCTCAAGGGTTGCGAGAAGGCAAGGGATGTGGAAATAAAGGTGAGGCGGTCCGCCCCTCGCAAGCGCAAGTAGGCTCTTCTCCTTTATAATGTGGGGTTAAGTCTTGTGGCAAAGCAATAACTCCCCCCAGCCCCCTCTTTAAAAAGAGGGGGCGAAGTGTAGCTCGGTGGCTTGCATGACAGGCGTAATCCTCGCAGGCGGGCAGTCCCGCCGCATGGGCTTTAACAAGGCCTTCATAGAAATAGACGGCTCGACGATTATCGAGCGCGCTATCTGGGTCTTCAGGGACGTCTTTGACGAGGTCTTCATAGCCGCCGGAGACGTCCTTGTATATGCAGACCTGGACGTGGCCGTGGTATCCGACGTAATCAAGGACGCAGGTAGCCTCGGCGGGGTCTATACCGCGCTCTTCCATGCGAATGCCGACAAGGTTTTCGTCGCGGCCTGCGATATGCCGTTCCTCGACGCCGCCTGCATAAGGCGGGTCATCAAGACGCAGGGCAAATTCGACGCTGTGACGCCTTTTATCTCCGGCAGGCCGCATCCAATGCACACCCTCTATTCAAGGCGCTGCATGAAGCATATCGAGGCGATGATTCAGGAGGGGAACCTCCGTATTACTGACCTGTTTGATAAGGTGCGCACGCGCCAGCTTACAGAGGACGCGTTCAGCAAACTCGATATCAAGACTTCGATAACAAACGTGAATACACGGGAAGAGCTTGAGGCCGTCATTAAAGAAAGGGGCGTAACCCTTTGATATGAAAGCTGATATTGAAAAGCTTGTCTCGCTTATGGCAAGGCTGCGTTCGCCGGGCGGGTGTCCCTGGGACAGGGAGCAGACCCTTGCCAGCCTCGTGCCGTTTATCATCGAGGAGGCTTACGAGGTCATAGCGGCAATAGACGAAGGTCCTGACGAGGCGCTCAAGGACGAGCTTGGCGACCTCCTCTTTCAGATAATCTTCGCCTGCCGCATTGCCGAGGAAACAGGCAGGTTCGCTATGGTCGACGTGATAGACCACAGTTATGATAAAATGGTCAGGCGCCACCCGCATGTCTTTGGCGAGGCAAAGGCCGAGACATCCGAAGATGTCTTGCGGCATTGGGCTGAGATAAAAAAGACCGAGAAGAGGGGGAAGCCTTCGGGCGGGGCGCTCGCCGGCGTGCCAGAGTCCATGCCCGCGCTTTTGCGCGCGCATAAGGTCTCGCAAAAGGCGTCGAAGGTCGGGTTTGACTGGAAGGATATCTCGCATGTCCTTGAAAAGCTTGACGAAGAGGTTTTGGAATTCCATGCGGCAGTCTCTGCGCAGGATGCGGCCAATGTCGAGGAAGAGCTTGGCGATATACTATTCACGCTCGTTAACGTCTCCCGCTTCATGCAGGTAAACCCTGAGGACGCCCTCCGAAAGACGATAGGCAAGTTCATCACCCGTTTTCACCATGTCGAAGCCTCCATCATCGGTCAGGGACGCGATATAGCGGATGCCTCCATGGATGAGATGGAGCGGCTATGGCAGGATGCTAAGAAGGAGAGTAAGGCGTAGAATGCGGCTCGAAGTCTGATGCCGTGTCTGAAGCGGCAGGATGTAACGCTTTGACGCGTCTGTACTTCTTGCAACGTGACAGTTGTGTCTGATTATCTTCCCGCCGTTTGTCCAAGCATCGTTCTTGGTGTATCGCCTTCCGCTATCTGTAAAAAAGCAAAAATCAGCAAATCCAGCCCCTTACCGTTCTTTCCCCAGTAGCTGTTGATAACTTGTTGGAAACCAGTAAGGTGCAAAATTGGCATGTCACGTAACGACTGACCTTTCCGCATTCTGCCTATTTTTTAACCACTAAATTTACCTTTTAAATTAAAGAGTTATGCCCGTTTTGACCTCATTATCAATACGGCCTCTTTTTAGCCTGTCTGCGGAAAATATCCTTTAAAAACACGACCTCAGGCGTGCCGAAGAACTTTGCCAGTATTATGTAGATGATAATGCCTCCGCCGCAACCGATGGCGATGGAGGCGGCGAGCGCAACCCTCCCCATATCTCCGGCAAATGAGACGAGCAGGTAGATGATGGCGCCCATGATGACGGCGGCCGCGCCGGACTTGGACGCAGAGGCGAGTATCTGCCTTCCGTCGAACCGGCCGAACTTCTTTTTGAGTATGATGAGCAGTATGGCGGCGTTGATTGCCGCCGAGATTGACGTTGCCAGGGCGAGCCCGCCGTGTCCGAGCGGTTTTATAAGGGCGTAGCACAGGACGGCATTCACGAAGAAGGCGGCTATTGCCGCGTATACCGGGGTGGCTGTGTCCTTTAACGAGTAGAATACGCTCGATAGTATCCTTGCAACGGATATCGGCACGAGTCCGAGGGCATAGTAGTATAGCGCGACGGCGGTGCCTGCGGTTGCCGTGGTCCCGAACTCGCCGCGTCTGAAGAGAACGTCTATAATCGGATATGAGAGGACGAAGAGGCCTATGGTGGCTGGGATGCATACGAAGTTGACAATGCGCAGCGCAAAAGAGAGGGAAGAGCGGAACTGGTCCCATTCATGCTTTGCCGCGTGTTCCGAGAGCGAGGGCAGGGCCGCGGTCGCAATTGCGACGCCGAATATACCGAGCGGCACCTCCATGAGCCGGCCCGCGTAGTAGAGATACGAGACCGCGCCCTCTGGCAGTTGCGAGGAGAACCAGAGGGTTACGAAGATATTGAGCTGATATATCCCGACCCCGAACGCTGCCGGGCCCATGAGGAGGAGAATCTTCCTTATGGCCGGGTCCTTGAAACTGAAGTTCGGGTGCGGCATCATGGCGAATTTTTTAAGATATGGGAACTGTATGGCGCATTGGATAAACCCGCCCGCGAGCACCGCGGCCCCGAGTGCGTATACAGGAGTTGAAAATAACGGCACGAGCGAGAATATGGCCGCGATTATGGTCAGGTTGAAGAAGACAGGGGATATGGCCGGCGCGCCGAAGTGCTTGACGGAATTGAGCGCGCCCATGGCGATCGCCATGAGCCCGACGAATATCATGTAAGGGAACATGATGCGCGTGAGCTTGACCGTGATATCGAACTTGACCGGGTCCGCCGCGAATCCCGGGGACATGATATAGACTATCTCCCTTGAAAATATCATGCCGAGGGCCGAAAGGACGATAAGGACGATAAACAAGAGGGTGAATATCTTCGACAGCAGTTCTCTGGCGCCTTCTTGCGTGCGCAGGTGGAGTTCTTCGGTAAAGATGGGTATGAAAGACGATGTGAGCGCGCCTTCGCCAACGAGGCGGCGCAGGAGGTTCGCTATCCGAAACGCCATGAAGAAGGCGTCCGCATACATCCCGGCCCCGAAGATGTACGCTATGGCCGCGTCGCGCACGAACCCGGCGATGCGGCTCAAGACCGTTGCCGAGCCTATGATAGAAGCCGCGCCGGTTATCTTTTTCTTGTGATGTTCGTCGGTTGGCATCGGGATTGTTTAAAACCCTTGACAATTATATTGAAAAAGAATATTATTTTATGGTTATGAGTTATGCGCCATGCGCAATGGCCGCGTTTCATTGTCCCGCGCCGTTGCGCGATAGCTAACTTTAGCATAATTCATTGCAGGGTTGTAGTTAATATAATCGATTCATGTGACGCTTTAACGAGCGGACACACAATACGGAGGGTACAAGTTTGGCTAACCACGCATCAGCACTCAAGAGACACAGACAGAGCGAGAAGGGCAGGCTTCGTAACGCCGCTGTAAAGTCCGGGATACGCTCCACTGTAAAGAAGGTTCAGGACGCCATCGCGGCAGGCAAGGGCGAGGACGCGGTAAAGTTCCTCAAGGGCGCGGTGACCATCCTTGACAAGGCCGTAACCGGCGGGGTGCTCCACAGGAATAACGCCTCGCGCAAGATTTCGCGCCTTACGACAAAGGTCAACGCAATCGCCAAGTAACGCATGACGGCAACGCGGGTTGCTCCATTCGCAAGGCTTCAGGCTAAATTCGCTTAACCCAAAAAAAACAGGTTGATCAGAGAGGCTCAGGGATATTCCCTGAGCCTTTTTTTAGGGTCTTAGGAAGCAAACCATATTAAGAAATGTGGTAAGCTTCCGATATGCAAAGGAAAAACAGGTATTACAAACGTTCAAGAATCACAGAGGCCAAATTCAGGGCGATAGTTCGTTGTTTTGCCCTTGATCTTACCGCA
>JACRNO010000071.1 GCA_016234855.1 Deltaproteobacteria bacterium
GCAGGAGGGGCAGGAGTATGTCGCGCTCTGAGTTCCCGGCGCCAAGCAGTTAGTGACGCGGTGCCATCGTGGATGGGAAACTGGTTGACGACCGGGTTCCGGCGGGTTAATGGACGGGAGAAGCCGTCAATCGTTCAGGGAGAAGGTCTGATTGACTTTCAGGCCCGTCATTGCGAAGACTCGGACTGCCTGTTTGGACTACACGCACGTCGTCTTGTGTAGCTCAGGGCTTAAACTTCCCCCTTTGAAAAAGGGGGAAGTTTAAGCCCTGAGCTACAGTCTAACGGAGCGCGTGAGCCTCGCAAAGGCAAAAAGAATCAACCAGAGGTTTCTTAGTTGTTTTTTTCAAGACTCTCATCTCTGAGACTCGCCGGGAGCGAGAAATGACCGGGAAGAATGCCATAGTGGTTATGCTGAAGTCGCCGGAGGCCGGGGCCGTAAAGACCCGCCTTACGCCGCCCATACCGTTTGAGGATGCGGCCGGGCTTTACCGATGCTTTATCGAGGATACGTTTATGCGCATCGCCGGCATCGGCGCAACCGACGTTTACGCGGCCTTTACCCCTGCCAATGCCGAGGCGGATATCAAAGGCCTGATACCGCCTGATGTCCGTCTCATGCGCCAGGATGGGGACGACCTTGGCGCAAGGCTCAGCAATGTTTTTGAGAGGCTATTTGACTCTGGGCATCCGAGGGTCGTCGTCATAGGCTCGGACAGCCCCGACATCCCTGCCGCTTATGTCGAAGACGCCTTTGCCGAGCTCTGCGGCGCGGGGCAGAGGATTGTGATAGGTCCGGCGCGCGACGGCGGATATTATCTCGTAGGCATGAACGGTTTTACGCCGGCGCCATTTACCGGTGTCCCGTGGAGCACCGCCTCGGTGCTTGAAGCCACCCTTGACCTTGCAAGGTCGCATTCGATAGCCGTCACGCTCCTCAGGCGCTGGCATGATATTGACGAGCCCGACGACCTGATGCAGCTTATTGACAACCCGAACGCCCCGGCCAGCGCGCGTTATATGCGCGACAGGGGCTTGATCCGTCTTTTAAAAAGGAGCTGAACGACGCTTGCGCGATAGAGCGGGGCAGGTGTGGCGGCTGTGAGACCCTGGATGGTCTTTTGAGCGGTTGGCGTGGTACCGAGCGTTGAAGAGGGTCGTGTCCGTCGCGGTATGCGGCCTGCGGATGCAATGATGCCCGGGTTTCGGGCCTTTACTGTTTTTTGGCGGCGCCCATGAGCAGGTTCATATACATCTTGGCCATCTTGTCGCCGGGGCGTATATTGAGGACCTTGAGCCATTCCCGCTTGGCCTTGTCGTATTGCTCCATGACGTAATAGGTAAGGCCGAGCTGAGTAATGGCGTCCGGGAACTCGGGGTTGAGTCTTACGGCCTCGCCAAGTTCTCTCAGGGAGGCGTCGAAGTTCTTGTTGTTTCTGTATACCACGCCGAGGTTTACGCGTATATCGACGAACTCCGGGCGCAGCTTCAACGCCTTTGTATATTCATCCGCCGCGTCCGTGTAATGTCCGAGGTCTTTGTAAATCCTTCCCAGTTCGGCGTGCATGTTGGCAATCTTGCCCCTGATGTAAGGGTCGAGGTAATATTCTTCGCCGGTCTGTCCTTCCTTGGCCTTTTCGTATACGTCCACGGATTCGTCATATCTGCCGAGCTCGTTGTATACGACGGTCAGGTTGAGTCCGGCCTCCGTGTAGTTCGGGTTTATCTTGAGCGCCTTCTTGAATGATTTTATGGCGTCGTCGAACCTGGACTTGCCGTAGTAGAGCAGTCCGAGTATGTTGTAGACGTCCGCAAAGGTCTGTTTTTCCTTGATGACGTTTTCAAGATAGACCATGGCGCTGTCCATCTTCTTGTCTTCGTACGCTTTCTTGCCAAGGTCGTAGTAATACTGCCATCCTTTTTCCATCATCGTCTCCTTGGGGCAGCGTAATGCGGTGAGTTGAATCATCGGCGCGCGCCTTCGTCGGCAGTCTTCGCATGACGCGGCACAAGCCGTCTCCGGCCGGCGCGCCGTAACAAGGCGCGCAACGGCCGTTAGCCTTCTTTCAGTCTGTCCTTTGCGTCCGTTGCAAGCGGGCTCGAAGGATAGGTCGTTATAAGGTTGTTGAACGCATCGAGCGCAAGGGATTTCTCGCCGAGTTTGTCGTACGATTCGCCTATCATGTAGAGCGTCTTGTCGGACAGCCCGGTATCAGGGTATGTCTTGAGGATGTCCCTCAGCCTGCTGAGGGCGCCTTTGTATCTTGAGTTTTTGAAGTAGAATTCAGCGATGTACAATTCCCGTTCGGCAAGGCGTCTTTTGAGGAACGCGGTCATCTCCAGCGCCTTGGGCGCGTATGGCGACGACGGGTACCATGCCGCCAGATCCTCAAAGGCGAAGAGGGCCTTCTTGGTCGCGCCCTGGTCTCTGTCAACGGAGAGTACTTCCTTGAAATGGGACATGCCCTTCTGGAAGACGGCGTAGGCGGCGCGCTGGTGCGTCGGGTGCATGGCCGCGAAGCCGGTGTAGTACGCGGCCGCGTCGTCATAGTGTTCCTGCGCGTAACAAACGTCGCCCAGCATTATCTGCGCCTCCGTTGCGTATGGGCTTAACGGGTGTTCTTCCATAAGGGTCTTGAATGCCTTTTCCGAGTCCTCGTTTTTTCCGTCGAGGTATGCGGTCATGGCCTTGTCGTAGAGCTCTTTCGGGTCGCGCATGCCGGCGAGGTTCTCGTTGGCCGAGGTGCAACCGTTGAGCATGAACGTGAAAGATACGGCCGCGATAAGGAACAGGAAGGCGAACGCGAAGGCGCGCGACGGCCTTCGTCCGTCAATCCGGCGCGTATCATGCGGCTGGTTTTTGCTTGCTAATCCGGTCGTTGGGGTATGCAATGTCGTCCTTGTGCGGCGTCGATTATTATGTCAGGTTAGCACAAAGGCGGTCTGGTTTCAAGCCCATTTCCTTCTTCCCCGGCGATATCAGGCAAGGCAGGCCGGAAAAAAGGGGCCGTCTGTTTTTCATCGTTGACATGAGTTGGCCCGTGTAATAAGCTGATGGAAAATAAACTGGAAGACGGAAACCTTGCAGGCAGATATCATATCTCTGAATAAAGAGCGCCCGCGCATACTGGTGGCGGATGACGATAAGTTCTACCGGATGATGTTCGAGGAGCTTATCCGGGAACTCGGCTACGATTGCCTGGTTGTTGAAAACGGCCTGGAGGCGCTTGAGAAGGTGCGCTCCTACATGCCGAGCCTTATAATCAGCGACGTCCTCATGCCGGGCATGGACGGTTTCGAGCTGACCCGCCGTCTCAAGGCCGAGCCGCTCACCATGTATATCCCGGTCTTGATAGTAACGTCTCTGTCCGACAGGGCGTCGAAGGTAAAGGGGCTTGAGTGCGGGGCGAGCGAACTCCTCTCAAAACCCATAGACGAGACCGAGTTCAGGATAAGGGTCGAGAACCTCCTCAAGGTCGCGCGCTACGAGGCGTACCTGCTTGAGCACGGCAAGATGCTCGCGGGCGAGGTCTCCAACAAGACCGTGCAGCTTGAAAAGGCCTTCTCAAAGATAAGGAGCGTCTATATCGAGACGGTCTACCGTCTTACCCTCGCGGCCGAGTACCGCGACAAGGAGACGGGCGGACATATCAAGAGGATACCCCTGTACTCGCAGCTTCTTGCGCGCTACATTGGCCTTAGCGAGGCCGATGCCGAGGCCATCTTCTTTGCCTCGCCCATGCACGATATCGGCAAGATAGGCATATCCGACGCCATCCTGCTCAAGAACGGGCGGTTCACCATCGAGGAGGCCCGCGTGATGAAGACTCACACCACGATAGGCGCGTCCATCCTCCATGCCTCGGACTCGGATATCCTTAAGGTCGCGGAAGAGATAGCCCTTACGCATCACGAGACGTGGGCCGGCACCGGTTATCCCATGGGCCTTTCCGGCGAGGATATACCGTTACCCGGAAGGATAGTCCACATAGTCGATATATACGACGCCCTTCGCAGCAAGCGTCCTTATAAGGAGCCGTTCACGCATAAGGCCGCGCTGGAGATCATAGAAGGGCAGAAGGAGAATTTCTCGCCCGATATCCTGGACGCCTTCCGGGCGTGCAGCGACGACTTCAATCGCCTCTTCGAGGAGCATCAGGAGGACGAGGCCTTTGATTTTGAGAAGGGTTTTTAAGCTGTAATCTTGTGACTTATCCGGCCCTTACGAGGTCCCGTTAACCTTGGCCTCTCTTTTCGCCTTTCTCGAATCCCCGTCTTTTTATAATAATCCTTTAATATCTACCGTTATATACTGTGTGCGTAACGGGGCGGCAGCGCCTTTTAACGAACTCAAAAGGAGGTAGATAAGATGAATAAGATTACAGTGGCGAATAACGTGGCCGATGCGATCGTGGCCCTTGCCGTGGCAATAGGCGTGGTATCGGCCGTATATGTGCTTATGCCGATAACCCAGGTCGTGGCGCATTTCTAAGGCGGCTGCTGTTTGGCAGTTCGCCAAAGGCGAACCTTTAAATGGAAACTACCTTACCAACAAGAGCGTAGCTCTTCAAAAGCCCCATCTGCTTTGTTGTCCCCCGTCTAAAACCTGCGGGGGCAGGCCGACCCACGCCGCTTGGCGTGGGTCCCCCGGCTCGGAACGAACGGCGTAACTATCCCCTTTGCAAAGAGACCTTAGCATAACTTCCTTAAAGACTGGATTCCCGACTAAAGCATCGGGAATGACAGACAAAAACAGCGAGAGATTGTCATTCCCGCCCCAGTTTTCACGAGGGCAGGCTGCGGCGGGAATCCATGACGTAGCAAACGACTGGATTCGTCCCCGACTTAAACATTCAGGGATGGATTAAGACCTCGGGAATGACGGACATCATTTCGGCGGGCTATACCAACCATATCGACTGCAATAGATTCTCCCTTTCCTTTCCCTTTATGTTATAATCTCAAGAATTTGGCCGTTAATCCAACAGTCGCGCACGACAAATATGCCTGTAATAGAGGCCATAGACCTCGCAAAGAGCTATAACGGCCAGATGGCCGTGGCTGGGGCTTCATTTGAGGTGCGGGAGGGGGAGATATTCGGTTTTCTCGGGCCGAACGGCGCGGGCAAGACCACCACTATCAATATCCTCTGTACCCTCCTGAACTTCGATTCCGGCACCGCGCTCGTCAATGGGTACGACTGCCGGCGCGAGCCTCACAAGGTGCGCGCGTCCATCGGTCTTGTCTTTCAGGAGGTGACGCTCGACAACGACCTTACGGCGTACGAGAACCTCAAGTTCCACTGCTTCATGTATAACATGGACGGCAGGCTCGCCGAGCGGCGCATCGACGAGATACTCGAAGTCGTCGGGCTTGGCGGCAGGCGCGGCGAGCTGGTCAGGCACTTCTCCGGCGGCATGAAGCGCCGTCTTGAGATAGCGCGCGGACTTCTTCACCGTCCCAAGGTCTTGTTCCTCGACGAGCCGACGCTCGGGCTCGATCCGCAGACCCGTAAAGGCGTCTGGGGTTTCATAGAGGAGACGAAGAAGGCCTCCGGCGCGACGATATTCATGACTACGCACTATATGGATGAGGCCGAGGTCTGCGACCGCATCGCAATCATCGACAACGGCAGGATAATCGCCTGCGCCACCCCGTCGGAGCTGAAGGGTGAATTGAAGGGAGATACCGTCATCATCAGGACGCTGGACGACGCAACGGCCGCCTCCGAGATTAAGGCCCGGTTCAATCTCAGCCCCGCGAAGACGGACGCGGGCCTTGTCCTTAACGTCGAGGCCGGAGAAAAATTCATACCGCGCCTCTTTGACGGGCTTGCCACGGGCATACTCTCCGTCAACATAAAGAGGCCGTCCCTTGAGGACGTCTTCATACACCTGACCGGCAGGGAGATACGCGACGAGCGGCCGCAGCCGCGCATGAACCACCGGGGGTAGGTCTTAGAATGCACGGCGTCTTTTCATTCAGGGCGGTATACGTGATAGTCCTGCGCGAGTTCAAGCGGTTCTTCCGCCAGAAGGGCAGGCTCGTGGTGACGCTTGCGCGCCCGCTCATCTGGCTCTTCATAGTCGGCTCCGGGTTTGGCAGGCTCGTCGGCTCGCAGGACGGCACGAGCTACATGCAGTTCATATTGCCCGGAATAGTCGGCATGACGATACTATTCTCGTCGATATTCTCGTCCATCTCCATCGTCTGGGACAGGGAGTTCGGTTTCCTGCGCGAGATGCTCGTCGCGCCGGTCTCCCGCGTCACCATTGTCTTCGGCAAGCTCATAAGCGGCACGCTCATGGCGCTTTTTCAGGGCGCGGCCCTGCTTGTGGTGGCGCCGTTTCTCGGCATAGACCTTACCGTGGGCGGCGTGGCGGCCATGCTCGCCCTGATGACCGTGGTCTCGCTGGCCATCACCGCGTTCGGGCTCTTCGTGGCGTCGTTTCTCAGCTCGCTTGAGGGTTTTAACGTCATCATGAACTTCATAGTGCTGCCGATGTTTTTCCTGAGCGGGGCGCTCTATCCGGTTGACGTGCTGCCCGCGCCGCTGCGCGCTGTGAGCTATATAAACCCGCTCTGCTACGGCGTTGATTCCTTCAAGCACGTGCTCCTGTCCGCGCGGGCAGGCAGGCTCGCGGCCGAACTGCCCATTGCCCTCGACGTCGCATTTCTTGTGGTCTTCTCGTGCGTTTTTGTCTTTTTGTGCGCGGCCGTATTCGAGCGGAGGAAGTAGGCCATGGAGAAGACGGAGACGGGCATCCTGTATGTCGTGGCTACGCCGCTCGGTAATCTCGAAGACATTACGCTTCGCGCGCTGCGCGTCCTTAAAGAGGTCTCGCTCATAGCGGCCGAGGATACGAGGCATACGAAGAAGCTCCTTGCGCACTACGGCATCCCGACGCCCCTTACGAGTTGCTTCGAGCATAACGAGGAGGCAAAGGCGGCTGGGTTTGTTCGCAGCCTCATTGCAGGCGAGAGCATTGCCGTTGTATCGGATGCCGGCACGCCCGGTATATCGGACCCGGGTTACAGGATTATAAAAGCGGCCATTGACGCTGGCATACGCGTCGTGGCCATACCCGGGCCGTCGGCCGTCGTGGCAGCGCTGTGTGTATCAGGCCTTCCTCTTGACAGGTTTACGTATCTGGGTTTCGCTCCGTCGACGGCAACGGCCAGGAGGCGGTTTCTGCTGGGGCTCGCGGGCCGCGAGGATACCTTCGTGCTTTACGAGTCGGCGCGCAGGATTAAAGAGACGCTGAAGGATATCATCGAAATCCTCGGCAACGTCGATACGGTCATGGGGCGCGAGATGACGAAACTCCACGAGGAGGTCGCGCGCGGGCCGGCCTCGCAATTGCTCGAACGCCTCTCTCAGTCCGAGCCTCGCGGCGAGATAACGCTCGTCTTGCGCACACATGCCGCGGTCAAGCCCGTCGTATCCGCGCCGGATGAGCTTGAAAGGCTGATGAAGGCCGGTTTCTCGTTCAGAGACGCCGTGGGCGCGATTGCCTTGGAGTTGGATATGCCCAGGCGCGAGGTCTACAGGGCCGCGCTCCAGGTGAAGGAGCGGCTGGAGGCCGGGGGGCGAGGGGTGGTAAAGTAGTTCCGGCTCTGTTATTATAATAAGGAAGCGCTGATTAATTTTATCAAAATGTCATTCTGAGCCCTTTGCTATGTCATTCTGAGCGAAGCGAAGAATCTCGTCTTCAAGGAAATCAACAACTTAGAGATTGCCACGCCGCCTTTGGCGGCTCGCAATGACGCCTTAGACGAATTAATCAGAGCTTCCTTAATCCAGTTTTCTTAAATGTTCTTGGTTTTCCCTTGGGCACAGGTTTATGCGTTTGCATGGACGGCGGGCCGGGTCTTGGTAATTCCTTGACGTAAAGAAGGAGGCAGCATGATAAAGATGTTCATGGGTTTTTGTATCGGCGTGGCCGTGATGCTGGCGTTCCTCTATCTGGGGGGCGGCACGTGGCTGCGCGAGTTCGGGAGCACCACCGAGAGGGCCGGGGCGCATCTTGAGGTCTATGAGAAACGCCTGAAGGAGTCGACGCAGGGGGCTGAGAAGGCCGCGGGCAAGACGATTGAGAAGACGAAGGAAAAGGTCGGGCAATACGTGAAGTAGCTCTTGCCGCTTTTCCGTTGTTGAGCCGCCGTAGCGCAGGCCTTCAGGCCTGCCGTTATCAGTTATAAGGGCTGAAGCCCTGAGCTGCAAGAGATAGCCTTGGTCGCGGTCTTACAAGCTACGACCCGCCCGTTTTCTTCCCCTTCTCCTCTGGTTTTGTTTTGTCTTTTGTCAGCGGTATGGTCACGCTTATATCCGCCTTTCCAATGTAGATATTCTTGATGAACAACTGCGCGCTGTCGGAGTCTTTGTCGACCGGAGGGAAGAGCATAAGCCTCGTTGTCTTAGCGCCCGGCTCAAGCGTTACCGTAAGGTCGTAGATGCGGCCGCGCAGCCCGCGCACCGGCGCGCCGACCTCGTCCGCCTCGGACAGAATGGTATAGATGTCCGTGTAGTCGAGCGGTTTATAGTAGTCGCTGGTGTCGGTCAGCATGGCGGCGTAGGCCGGGTTGAATAACAACTTGCGGTCGGATTTGTTCTCTATCTCCATGCGGATGATGATGTAGTCCTTGCCGGAGAGAATGCCAATCGCGTCAGGCTCGCCAGCAAGGTCGGCCGGGCGCATGGGCGCGGCCGTAAGACGGATGAGCTTGGTCTCGAACGTCCATTGCTCGTCTTTGAGCGTGTAGCCTTCCGGCCCGTCGTTGGCCGGCACGAGGAAGACCGGCGGGTCCGGGGTCGAAGCGCACCCCCACAGGCTTATCAGCAGCGCGATGAGGCCTAAGGAGCGTTTAAGAGTGTTTGTCATGGGTCAGGGCCTCTTTGAGCGTTTATCCGCCTGAAGACGGCGGTGCGGCGTTTGCGGATGTCGTGTACTATGTGTCGCAGGCGTCAGTAATCGTTATGCCGCGTAAGGGCGGTGAAGCTGTCGAACTCGTCGGCGTAGACTTCCCATATCAGTTCCACGTCGTCCACGCGCGCCTTTGGCGGGCCGACGCGGCACCACTCGATGACCTTTGAGACGGCCTCCCAACGGCCTTCGATTACCGCCTCGACCGAGCCGTCCGGCCTGTTCTTGACCCAGCCGCTCACGTTGTGCGCGGTTGCCACGTCCACGGTATTGGCGCGGAAGTAGACGCCCTGTACCCTGCCGGTGATGATGAGGCGCGCCCGGACGAGTTTACCGGCCTCGTTTCGATTCGCCGCGTCTGACATGAACAGACC
>JACRNO010000072.1 GCA_016234855.1 Deltaproteobacteria bacterium
AAGACGACGAACCAGACCTATGGGAGTCTTCAGCGACAAAACCAGCATCGAAAGAATACTATTCGCGGTATTTACTTACGAAAACAAGAAACAAGGAACCGCTACCCTTTTCTCACTGACACAAAATTCTTGACGTTACCTTTCGCCTCCTGGCGCGACCGAAGGCCTGTTTCGCGCACTCGCTTAGCAAGGCCGAGCATATTTAGCGCGCGCATGACGTTGGTCTTTATCGTCCTGACCACTGTATTGTATTGATAATGGACAGAAGATGCGGGATAGTGCCGGGTCTTACCTGGCGTAAAACCCCGCGATGCTGTCAACGACGTATTTCTGCTCCGCCGGTTTTAGCTCCGGATATATCGGCAGCGCAAGGACTTCTTTTGCGGCCTTCTCGGACGCCGGGAAGGCGCCTTTCTTATATCCGAGGTACTTGAAGCATTTTTGCAGATGAAGCGGCACGGGGTAATATATCTCGCTTCCCACGCCCACGCTCGACAGGTGTGCGCGGAGCGCATCCCTGTCTTTTGCGCGTATCACATACTGATTATACACCGAGCAACAGCCCGGCGCAATGAACGGCGGCGTGACAAAACGCCCAGCCCCCGCCTTTGCAAAGAGCGCGTCGTAGCGTGCCGCGTTCTTGACCCTGCCCGCTGCCCATGCATCGAGATATTTAAGTTTGACGCGCAGCGCCGCCGCCTGAATCTCGTCGAGCCTCGAATTGACGCCGACCTCGTCGTGATAATACCTTACGCGGCTGCCGTGGACGCGCAACATGCGCAGACGCTCCGCCACCTTTTCGTTGTCGGTGGTTATCATGCCGCCGTCACCGATGCCGCCCAGGTTCTTGGTCGGATAGAACGACAGGCACGCCGTCTGACCGAGCGAACCGGCGCGTACGCCGTTATATTCGGCGCCTATCGACTGGGCCGCGTCCTCTATGACCTTTATGCCGTATTTTTTCGCCGTCCTGTTTATCCGGGCCATATCCGCGCATTGGCCGTAGAGGTGTATCGGTATGACGGCCTTTACGCCCCTGCCCGACTTTTTGAGAAGGGCGTCCAATGCGTCCGGGTCGAGGTTGAACGTGGCCGGGTCTATGTCAACAAATACAGGCACCGCGCCGAGGCGCGCGATGGAGCCGGCCGTGGCGAAAAATGTAAACGGCGTGGTCACAACCTTGTCCCCGCTTTTGACGTCCGCGGCCATGAGCGCAAGCAGGAGCGCATCCGTGCCCGATGCGACCCCAATGCCGTATTTTGCGCCGCAATAGGCCGCAACCTCTGCCTCAAGGCCTGAAACGTTCTTTCCGAGGATAAAATGACCGGAGTCGCATACCTTCTTCACTTCAGCAAGCAATTCACTGCGTATCTTCCTGTACTGGCCGGACAGATCCAAGAGTTGGACTTTCAAGAGGCTGCTCCTTTCCTTTCTCGTGTTGGGACTTCATAAAACCCGTACGGCTTGCGCGTATTCCACCTTGCTATGCGCCGTGCGCTGCTGCGCCTCCCGGGTGCGAGCATTTACGCGCCTTGTCGAGTATGCCGTTGACGAACGCGCCTGACTCTTCCGAGCCGTAACGCTTGGCAAGCTCCACTGCCTCGTCAATGACCACTTTGAAGGGGACGTCGGTCAGATGCATGAATTCGTAGACCGCGATGCGGAGGATATTCCTGTCAACGAGCGGCATCCTGTCGATTGTCCAGTTGTCCGAGGATTCGTTGATGACTGCGTCGATGGCGCGGCGCTCGGCAAGAACGCCGTTGACCAGCGCCTCGCAATACCTGCGCGCGGCGCCAGCGCCGCGCATGGCGTCAAGCTGCGCGCCCAACGCCTCGGCCGGGGGGCATTGTGAGATATCGACGTTATAGAGTATCTGGAGCGCCGTCTCCCTGGCTTTATGCCTGCTGTTCATGGTAACTCGTCATCTCTACTTTGAGACCGCTGAAAAAGTCCGTCTGCTTCGTTGTCTCGTCGCTCGTCACTGCGGCGTATGCACGGAATACGCCTCGTTTCTCGCTCCTCGCCGCCTCGGGGAACCCACGCGAGAAGCGTGGGTCTGCGGAGCTTTTTGAGCGGTCTCAGTGGTTTTTCAGGGGTCTCACTTTAAGCCAGGCCCGTAGCACCGGCCTACTTCTTCTTGCCTATCGACTTAAGCAGGTTTGCCATCTCTATGGCGTTAAGCGCGGCGTCCCTGCCCTTGTTGCCGGACTTGGTGCCGGCGCGCTCTATCGCCTGCTCGATGTTATCAGAGGTAATGACGCCGAATGCCACAGGGCAGTCATACTCAAAGGAGACCTTTGCCACGCCCTTTGCCGCCTCGCCCGCCACGTAGTCGAAATGCGGGGTCGAGCCACGTATGACGCAGCCGAGGCAGATGATGGCGTCGTATGAGCCGGTCTTTGCAAGCGACTTGGCTATGACCGGCATCTCAAAGGCGCCGGGCACCTTTACGACGTCAAGGGCATCGTCAGCCGCCCCGCTCCTGACGAGCGTATCAAGCGCGCCGGCAAGGAGCCTGTCGCCTATGAAGTCGTTGAACCTGCTCACCACGAGCGCGAACCTCAACCCTTTCGCGGAAAGATTACCTTCGATAATCCTTGGCATATAAGCCTCCAATGGTTTTTATTACAGGCTGCCGAAAAAGTTCCATCTGCGGCGTTGTCTTCGTCGTTCGTCACTGCGACGCACAACAAAGTGCGTCTCATTCCTCACTCCTCGACGCCTTGCATATGGAACTTTTTGAGCAGCCTGTCCAGAGTTAGGTTTTTTTAGCAGTCTGCTAAGTTTTTGCGCCGCCGCTCACTAAGACGGCCCCTGACAGTCAATAAGACTAGCACATCCGAAGACGCGTTGGTAGATAATCCTTACAGGCCGTGAGAAACAAAAACGTAGCGCAGGGCTTCAGCCCTGCTGTATTACAATGCACATCTGCGACAAACAGCATCAAGGATGCAGACCTAACAGGTCGCTGAAAAACTCAGTATTGCCGCTTTATGCAGTCATTCCCGCGAAAGCGGGAATCCATAACTCATTTATTCTCTCTTAGGGTCAATACCCCGTAGCTTGCTACGACTATTTAGAACAGATGTTCTTAGGATACCCCGCAGCTTGCTGCGGGGAGGTTCATTTTACAGAGACTTGATTCCCGACAAAGACCTCGGGAATGACGCGTTGAGAGTTTTTCAGCAACCTGCTAAAGATCTGCGCCACAGCTTCAATGCACAAAATTCAGTTTGACAGCCAGGACAGTATCTACTTCTTCTCACTTACGTCGTCCTTGAAGTCATCGAGATTGGTCAGGAGATGGCCCATCTTGTCCTTCTTGACCCGCAGATACTTGACGTTACGGCTGTGCGGGACCGACTCTATGGGCACGCGGTCGACCACGTCAAGGCCGTAGCCCTCGAGACCGACAATCTTCTTCGGGTTATTGGTGATGATGCGCATCTTGCGTATGCCGAGGTCGAGGAGTATCTGCGCGCCGATACCATAATCTCGCAAGTCGGCTTTGAAGCCCAGTCGCTCGTTGGCCTCGACGGTATCAAGCCCCGCGTCCTGCAGGGCGTATGCCTTGAGCTTGTTGACAAGCCCGATCCCCCTGCCCTCTTGATGCATATATAGGATTACGCCGCCCCCGGCCTTGTCTATCATCTTCATGGCGCCGCGAAGCTGCTCCCCGCAGTCGCAACGCATGGAGCCGAGCACGTCGCCGGTCAGGCACTCCGAGTGCACGCGCACGAGCACGGGCTTGTCCGGGTCTATCTCTCCCTTTACAAGGGCGAGATGCTCGTGATGGTCTATGTCGTTGGTATAGGCGATGGCCTTGAACTCGCC
>JACRNO010000067.1 GCA_016234855.1 Deltaproteobacteria bacterium
GTTACCGTGGTCGACACGAAAGTGCTTGCCGTAACCGACATCGACCAAGCCGTTATAGCCGCGCCAGCCGTCCGAGTATACAACGCTGTCCGAGGATACCTTGCCTCGAATAACGGCTTGTAGCGTGGCTTTTGAGCAGTCAGGAACGATTTCGGTGTAGACCTTGCCGTTGCGTTTAAAAACACCGAAGACGATAGTTTTGCCATAAGCGCCGCGTCCACGTTTGCCTTTGATACGTCGTGCTCCGAAGTATGATTCATCAACCTCTACTTCGCCGCTAAATGGCGATTCGGTTTTGCAATACTGAGCCAGTCTGATACGGACGGCCCTTAGATAATGGTTGATCGTGTTGCGACTCAGACCGGTGATTTTGGCGATCTGTGTAGCCTCCAAATCGACCGCAAAGAGCCTGACAATTTGCCTGAATTTACGCTCAGAAATGCGCGAACATTTTACATAGCTGTTTTTTACAGTCATGACAATAGGTTAGCACATTTTAAAGTGCCTCAAGTTGTCATGACCCAAAACGAATTATTGATATCTGTAAAAGTAATGCAATGACGGCGCTTATGCTTAAACGAAAATGAGTATTCGTCATGCCCGAATGCCTCTGTCGGGCATCCAGCGTCTTTAGCGTGGGCTATAATAAAGATAAAGACACTGGATTCCCGCTTAAGACGCGCGGGAATGACGGTTTTATGGACTTGCATTACTTATGCAGAAGTCAATAACCAGAGATTACTTTAGCCGTCATGAGCGACGCGTAGCGGCGCTCAGCTCAGTCTTGGCGCGCCGCTGTGCGTCGGGAACCGGAGCGTGAACGTCGTCCCCTTGTCTGCGCGGCTCTCCACGTCTATAGAGCCTTTGTACCGCGTTACTATCTTGTAGACGACATACAGGCCGAGTCCGGTGCCCTTGCCGGCCGGTTTTGTCGTGAAGAACGGGTCGTATATCTGACTCAGGTGTTTTTCCGGTATGCCCTGGCCGGTGTCGCAGACCGAGGCCTCGACGAAGCTGCCGGCTATGCGGCTTTTCAGCGTGAGCGAGCCTGCGCCGTCCATGGCGTGTATCGCGTTTATTATGAGGTTTACGAAGACCTGTTGTATCTCTCCGCCGTTGGCGATTATATGGCAGCCCTTCTCAAGTTCCGTGGACAGTGCGATGGATGTGAATGAGGCCGAGTGCCGGGCCATCTTGAGCGAGTTTTCGATGACCAGCGATACGTCCACCGTCGACGATCCTTCGTTGTGCGCCGAGCGCGAGTAGGCGGACAGTTCCTTGACGATGGAGCCCGCGTTTATCGCGTATTTGATGATGTCGTCCACGTATTGCTTTATGAGCGTCATGTCGTCTTCGTCGCGTATGGCCTCGGCCATGCCGAGCACGCCCGCCAGGGGGTTGTTGATCTCATGGGCTATGCCGGACGCCAGCGTGCCTATGCCGGCGAGTTTTTCCGATTGAAGGAGTTTGAACTGGAGCATTATCTGCTCGGAGATATCCTTGCCGATGCCGACCGTGCCTATTATGTCGCCGTTCTCGTCGACCATGGTCGAGAGCGTCAGGGAGATATGCAGCGACTTGCCCGACTTGCTCCTGAGTTTTACCGTGCGGTTACGCACCTCCCAGATGCCGTTCTCTGTGCTCATGGCCTCTCCCACGAGTTCCGAGCGCTGCATGGGGTCTTCGTAGAGCATCATGACGTCCCTGCCCACTATCTCGTCTTTCGTATATTCGAGCAGGGTCTCGGCCTCGCGGTTGAACTCCACTATCTGTCCGTTCGTGTTCGTGGTGATGATGAGGACCCTTGAGTTGTCGAGTATCAACTGCAGATTGGTGCGCGTCTTGTTAAGCTCGTCAAAGGTCTTTGTCAGATTCTCGCTGCTGTCCCGCAGGCGCCCGAATAGCCTGTTCTTCTCCCTTATGATAGCCCCCGCCACGAGCAGGGCGCCGACGGGCAGGGCGACGATGAAGGCGAGCGTCCAGATGAGCTTTTTAACGTAAGCGAGCAGTTGAAAGTCGTTCTCTGTCGCAAGGCGGATGCGCAGCACGCCTACGGCGCCTTCTTTTTTGTGGCATGACGCGCATGCGTCCTGCGCCGGAAGGGGCACGTATTTGGTGTATATCTTGTCGTCGTCCTGAAATAGACCCCTGCTCTGAAGGGTCTCAAGCGTCTTGTTGAAATGCGCAACCTCGTCGGGCGCGAGCCGTGCCGGCTGTCCGTCTTCGGCGCTTGCTGCCATGCCCGGCGTCTCCGTGCCGTCTGGTTTGAATATGGCCACTTCATCAACGCCAACGAGGTTGCCGTATGCCTGTATCATCTGATACTCGGCGTTGTTATGACGGCCGTCGCTCATTATGTCCAGTACGGAGCGCGTGATAAGTTCCGAGGCCAGGTCCGTCTGCTGGACGATGCGGAAGATTATCCTGTCTTTTACGTGCAGGGACGAATAGATGAAGACCGCCATCATGGCTATCATGAAGACCATGATTCCCATGACGAGCCAGCTTAGCATGGATGAGCGTATCCTGAACATCTAAGCGTCTTCCCCCGCGCGCAGGATATTTGCAACCGTGGCGAGGACGGCGGCCTTTAAAAAAGGTTTTTTCAGATACTGGACGGCGCCGGCCTTGATGACCTTCGATACAAGCTCCGCATCGAGAAAGCCGGATATCACCATGACGGGCAGGCCCGGCTCGCCGGCCTTTACCGCGGTCATGACGTCGAGTCCGTTCAGGTCGGGCAGGTTGTAGTCGGTTATGACGAGGCTGAAGGAGCCGGAGCCGGCGAGACCGATGCCATCGGTGGCGTTTTCGGCGCAGACGACGTCGTAGCCGGCCGAGCGCAGATGCAGCGTGAGCACCTGCCTGATAATCGGCTCGTCGTCTATGACGAGTATCTTCTTTTTTACCGGGGCCGTCGTGATTGAGGTTGCCATATGGATGCGTCCGGGTGCTCAGGCGGCGTCATGGATCAGCCGGTGGAGCTCGCGTTCAATGAAAAGATTGACCATCTCTGGGTCGAGTTGCGTGCCGGAGACTTGCCGCATCTCCTTGATTACGTCCGCTGTCGGAATGCCTTTTCTGTACGGCCTGTCGCTCGTCATGGCGTCAAAGATGTCCACCACGGATATTATCCTCGCGCCTACCGGTATCTCGCCGCCCTTGAGGCTTTTCGGGTAACCGGTGCCGTCGAAGTTCTCATGGTGCGCGCCGACTATCCTGGCTACGGTCTCCATGCCGGGCATGCCGTCCAGAAGGATCTTTTCTCCCACCTCGGCGTGTCTCATCATGTGCCGCGATTCATCGTCGTTGAGCGCGCCCTGTTTGTTAAGCACGCCCTCGTTGACGCTTATCTTGCCGAGGTCGTGCAGGAGCGCGGCGTATTCAAGGATGTCCAGTTCCTCGGCGTTCAGGCCGGCCGCGCGTCCGAGCTCCACGGAGAGCACGCGCATGCGGTTGCAGTGTCCGCGCGTGTAAGGGTCTTTTGCCTCTATCGTTTCCGCAAGCGCGTTTATGAATTGTATGTTAGTGTCCTTCAGGAGGCCGTACGTGCGTTCAAGCTCTATGGCCTTGGCGTTCAGTTCTTTCGTCCGCTCGTGGACCTTTTGTTCGAGGAAGAGCTGGTATTCGCGGTTTTCCAGTTCAAGTTCCTTGTTCCTTACCAGCAGGTCCCTGTGAACGAGCGCGCGCCTGATGGTCGTCATCAGGTCGTCTTTCCTGACGGGTTTCATCAGGTAATCGAAGGCGCCTTTTTTCATTATCTCTATGGCCACGCCGATATCCGTGAAGCCGGTGAGCATGACTATGGGGGTGGTCTCGTGATTGGTCCTGACGAATTCAAGGATGCGGGCGCCGTCGACCTCCGGCATCTTTATGTCGCATATCACAAGGTCGAATGAGCCCGATCGCATGATATCAAAGACCTCGGCGCCGCCGGCGGACCCGGTTACGCCGTAGCCTTCCTTTGTCAGATGCGTGTTGAGGACTTTGCGCAGGGGTTCTTCGTCGTCGATAATGAAAATCTTTCTTGTCTGTAGGTCCATGGCGCCATTGGGGCGTTGAGGTGAAGCAACTGATTGCGTCAAAAGGAAAATTATTGTTATTTTACCATATCCGGCGTTTTTATTGCCATATAAATCAAACCATTTTGTCCTGTTTGGTTTCCGGCTTGAAACGGCAGCCCTTTTCTGTTAGCCTTCATCTATGCGTCCTAACGTCATTATCGTATCTTCCGAGGCCGCGCCCTTCTCAAAGACGGGCGGGTTGGGCGACGTGGCCGGCAACCTGCCGGTGGCGTTAAGGAAGCTCGGCTGCCGCGTCAGCCTCTTCCTGCCGTTCTACAGGACTACCGCCGAGAGATTCCCCGACGTCGAGGCCACGGGACTCAGCGTGGCCGTGCCGACGGCGGGAAGGTTTGTGGTCTCGCAGTTGCTGCGCGCCACGCATGACGGCGTGCCGGTCTACTTCCTCAAGCGCGATGAGTACTACGACAGGAAGCACCTTTACGGCACCCCTGAAGGCGATTACTTCGACAACCTTGAGCGCTACGCCTTTTTTTGCAGGGGCGTGCTGGAGGCGTTAAAGGCGCGGGGGTTCGAGCCTGACGTCATCCATTGCAACGACTGGCAGACCGCGCTGATCCCGGCCTATCTGAAAGACGTTTACAGGCACGACCTGTATTTTGCAAATACCGCGACGGTCTTTACCGTCCATAATATCGCCTATCAGGGGGTCTTTGGCCCTGAGCTTTACAGCCATACCGGCCTCGGCCCAGAGCTATTCAATCCCAACGGCGTGGAATTCTGGGGCGATATAAACCTCATGAAGGCGGGGCTCGTCTACTCCGATATCATAACGACGGTCAGCGATACCTACAGCCGCGAGATTCAGACCCCTGAGTTCGGGTGCGGTCTTGAAGGACTGCTGAAGGCCAGGCGCGGCGTCCTGCACGGCGTTATCAACGGCGTTGATTACGACGAATGGAACCCGGCCAAGGACACTTTAATCCCCGCCAATTACTCGGTTGACGATATCGGAGGCAAGGCGTTCTGCAAGAAGGCCCTCTTAAAGGAGTTCGGGCTAAAGCTTGGTCCTTCCGTGCCCGTAGCCGGGATGATATCCCGTCTCGTGGAGCAGAAGGGCTTCGACCTCCTGACCGAGGCCGCCTCCGATATTGCGCGCCTTAATATGGGACTTGTGATATTGGGCTCAGGCGACGCGAAGTATCAGGACCAGGCGTTGGCCCTCGCAAGCAGATACCCGAAGAAGATTGCCGTGAAGATTGCCTTTGATAACCGTCTTGCGCACCTTGTCGAGGCGGGCTGCGACCTCTTTCTCATGCCGTCCAAGTACGAGCCATGCGGTCTCAATCAGATATACAGCCTTAAATACGGCGCCATACCCGTTGTCAGGGCCACTGGCGGGCTCGAAGATACGGTCACCCGTTACAGCGACGGCGGCGGGACCGGCTTCAAGTTCAAGGAATATGCGCCAGGGGCGTTCGTCGAGAAGATAAAAGAGGCCCTTGGGGTATATAAGGACAGGCAGGCGTGGGCTGCCCTGCAGAGGAACGCCATGAGGGAGGACTTCTCGTGGGAGAGGTCCGCAAAGAAGTATATGGATATCTATGAACTCGCCGTATCCGCCGCGTCGTCAAGAGCGCCTAAAAGTTAATCACCGCCGCCTTAAATATGTCCATATCCGCCTTTCCTGATATGGGGACAGGGCGTTCCATTCCTATGTGTTATTAACGCCAACCCGCGCACCCTTTGACGTTAGACGGCGTATAATCCGCGTGTGCGGCCGCGTATACTTGCATGGATTCTTTGCTGGCATCCTTTTTGCACTTAATGCCGGTCATGTGGAAGATTGCCATAATAGATGACGACGCGAGCGAGCGTCTCGTGCTCCGCGGGTTTATCGAGGACGCCGGGCATGTCGTGGCGGCGGAGGCGGCCGACGGCGCCAGGGCCGTCGATATATGCCGCGCCAACGCGCCAGACCTGATGATACTCGACGTCAGGATGCCGGGGATGGACGGGATAGAGGCCATACGCGAGATAAACGGCGTCTGCCCTACCGCCTGCATCCTCCTGACGGCGAGCGAGGACGAGGCAACGATACGCCGCAGCGTCGAGGCCGGGGCGATGGCCTACCTTGTAAAGCCCGTAAGGGGCGCGGAGCTGCTTGCCGCAATCGAGCTTGCCGTGGCGCGGTTTAACGAGTTCAAGCTGCTCCGTAAGGAAAACAACGAGATGAAGGCGGCCATCCAGACCCGTAAGAAGGTCGAGAAGGCCAAGGGACTCCTCATGGAGCGCGAGGGGCTGAGCGAGAACGAGGCCTTCGTCCGCATACGCAAGATAAGCATGGATAAGCGCAAGGGCATGGCCGAGGTGGCCGACGTTATTATCATGGCCCTTGAAGGCGGCGGCAAGTGACCGGTTATCCGTTAGGGAAGCTCTGATTAATTCAACCAAATTGTCATTTCGAGCGTAGCGAGAAATCTTGTTCCGCAGATAATTCGGCAAGTTACAAGATGTAAATTATCCGCAAAAACGGCGGATAATTTATAAGCAATGAAGAAACCATTTATACTCGCTTGTGCGCTAACGTTATGTCTTTAGCGCCTTGTGCGCCAACGTTATGTTTTTAGCGCCAAAAGCGTTCCTCGGAATGACAAATAACGGAATTAAACAGAGCTTCCTTAATGTATCTTTGTTTTTACTGATAACCGTAAACCGATAACTGTTCAGGAGATTGATCGATGTCGGATATACTTGTAATTCAACATGTCGAGAGCGAAGGGCTCGGCATCATCTCCGGCATGCTGCGCGAGGCCGGGCTTGAGGCCGATATAAGGAGGGTCTTTAAGCAAGACCCCCTGCCGCGGAGCGTTGAAGGCTATAGAGGCCTTATCTGCCTTGGCGGGCCGATGGGCGTATACGAAGAGGATGCCTATCCGTTCATAGGCGCCGAGATTGCGCTTATCGAGTCGGCCCTGAAGGCGCACAGGCCGATGCTCGGCATCTGCCTCGGCGCGCAACTCCTTGCGAGGGCCGCCGGCGCAAAGGTCTACAAGGGCGGCGCAAAGGAGATAGGCTGGTTCAGGGTAAGGCTCACGGAGGCAGGCAGGCGCGCCCAGCTCCTTGCAGGTTTTCCCGATGAGTATACGGTATTTCAGTGGCACGGGGATACCTTTGACGTCCCGGCCAACGCGGTCAACCTCGCCTCTTCCGATCTTTTCGCCAATCAGTTCATAAAGGTCGGCCCTGCGGCCTATGGCATACAGTTTCACCTTGAGGTGACCGAGCCGATGGTGGGCGAGTGGCTGAAGATAAACGCCGCCGAGGTCGCGGCCGTCAAGTCGGCTGACCCGGCAATCATATTGAAGCAGACCCCGTTTAATATCCCCTCCATCCACGCCCTTGGCCGCGCCATGATTGCAAGGTTCCTGCGGCTGACCTTAATTTAATCACGCGCTGCCCGTAAAAGCGGCACTACCCGGCCAGGATGACACGATTGGAGCCCTATGAAAAACCTCTTTTATTTGTCATTCTGAGGAGCGCTTTTGGCGCCAAAGACACAACGTTAGCGCACAAGCGACGAAGTTAAGCACAGCTTGTTTAAGCCCGCGTCTTCTTGCGGGTTAAAACAAGCGAATATAAACGGCTTTATCATTACTTATAAATTATCCGTCGTTCTTGCGGATAATTTACATCTTGTAACTTGTTGAATTGCCTAAGGACGAGATTCTTCGCTACGCTCAGAATGACAGAAGATACCCCTTTTTCAAGGGTCTCAATTTTCCCGTATTTTCGCCTGCAATGAAGTGGCATGAGAGTTGCATTTACAAAAACATGATTGGACGGCTCGATTAGCTTGCCGGGCTACAGGGTTGTAGCCCGCACATCGACTACAGAAGGCCGTCTATCTATACACGGGCAACGCCGCCTTGTCTTCGAGTATGCACGCAAAAAAAATGGAGATGGAGGCGATATGAGTTTCAGAGATAGGTTTATTGCAGGGAGAAGACCGGCGCGTGTCTTTGGGGGCTTCGGGGACTGTCTTGCAGGCAGTTTCAAGAAAAGCGTCCTTGCGTATCTAAGGCCGGTGGCGGCCTTCGTTGTCATGGGCCTTGTTTTTATTGCCGCAGGCAGCGCGGCCGCCGAGACCGCTGCCAACGACCTTACCGTTGCGGACGCGCTTAAAGAGACCAAGGTCAATGGCTTTGTCTCGACCGGTTATACGTATAACTTCAACGAGCCGCACTCGCGCGCCGTCAACTACAGGCCGTTTAACGCCAAGTCCGACTCTTTCGGGCTCGAGCTCGCGCAACTCGTCTTTCACAAGGACGCCTCGGACGTTGAGTCGACAGGTTTTAAGCTGGACCTGAACTTCGGCTATAGCGTCCCGGCGGCAATACACTCGACCGGTTATACGCCGAGCGGGGACTTCGATATCCGTCAGGCGTATGTCACATACGTTGCGCCGGTGGGCGGAGGCTTGAAGCTGGATGCCGGAAAGTTCGTAACAGAGATGGGGCTTGAGGTAATCGAGGGCTATGAGGACTGGGGCGCCAACTACTCGCGTTCGCTCCTCTTTTATAACACGATACCGTATACCCATACCGGGCTTCGCGGCACATACGCGTTTACCGACAAGCTTACCTTCGTCGGCATGATAGCCAACGGCTGGGATAACGTCACCGATAACAACGGAGGCAAGACCCTCGGCGGACACGTGATGTATATGCCCACGAAGGATACGATGTTTAACGTCAAGTATTGCGTCGGGCCGGAGCAGACTGACAACAACTCGAACCTGCGCCACGTCGTGGATATAAACGCGACGACGACCCTGGCTAACAAACTCGTCCTGAAGGGTGATTACGTGTACGGCGCTGAGAAGGGCGTGCCTGGCATAGGCAACGCCAACTGGACCGGGATCGCGGGCGTCATCAGGTACCCGTTCTCCGGCAAGCTGGCGCTCAATCTGCGCGCCGAGTTTTTTAAAGACAGTGACGGCGCGCGCACGGGCGTGAAACAGAAGCTCTACGAAGCGACCGTTACGCCGGAGTATACGGTAAGCGACAACATGGTCGTGCGCGCCGAATACCGCCACGACAGGAGCGACCAGCGGGTATTCGACAAGAAAGACCCGGCAACGGCAAAGAGCCAGGATACCGTGGGCTTTAACGCGATATACCATTTTTAGCATATAGAGAATTACGGAAGGGCGCACAGGCGACGCCGCCTGCGGCCGGAGGTCATCCCGGCTGCCGTGTCCTTCGAGGGTCGACGTCGACCATAATTAAGGAGGCTGTCGGGATATGGGATACTTGTGCGGGTCTTTGTCCGGCGCGATGCGGCGCAAAGGGTTTTTGACGGGCTTGTTTGCATTGTTGTTGACGGTCGTTTTTGCCTCAGGCGCCGGGGCTGCCGATGGCGCGGGGATAGACAAGGCGGATACGGCCTGGCTCCTGGTATCAGCGGCAATGGTGCTCTTCATGACACCGGGGTTGGCGCTTTTCTACGGCGGCATGACGAGGAAGAAAAACGTCCTCGGCACCATGATGCATTCGTATTTTATCCTTGCGCTTATAACCATCCAATGGATTGTCTGGGGCTACAGCCTCTCGTTCGCCCCGGACATGGGCGGGATAATCGGCAGATTTGATTTTCTGGGCCTTTCCGGCGTAGGCGTAGAGGCGAGGGGAACGATACCGCACCTGCTATTCATGTGCTTTCAGGGGATGTTCGCGGCCATAACCGTCGCCCTTATAACCGGCGCGTTCGCTGAACGGATTAAGTTTTCTGCAGTTGTTTTATTCGGTCTGCTCTGGGCGGCCGTTGTTTATGACCCGCTCTGTCATTGGGTCTGGGGCAACGGGTGGATGCAGCAACTCGGCGTGTTGGATTTCGCCGGCGGGATAGTCGTCCATATAAGCTGCGGCATCTCGGCGCTCGTGGCCGCGCTTGTGGTCGGAAAAAGACGCGGGTATCCAAGGGAGTTGATGCCCCCGCACAACCTGACGCTGACCTTTGCGGGCATGGGGATACTCTGGTTCGGCTGGTTCGGTTTTAACGCGGGTAGCGCCCTTGCCAGCGACGCCAGCGCGGTGATGGCCTTTGTAACGACGAACACGGCGGCCTGCGCGGGCACGCTCGTATGGACTTTCATCGAGTGGCGGCACAGAGGCAAGCCCACGATGCTCGGCGCCATGTCCGGCTCGGTGGCGGGCCTCGGCTCCATTACCCCGGCTGCCGGGTTCGTGACCCCGCTTCCTGCTATTGTCATAGGCGTCGTGGCGGCGGCCCTGTGCTACTTTGCGGTGAGTTTCCTGAAGGCGCGGTTCGCCTATGACGACACGCTCGACGTCTTCGGGATCCACGGCATAGCCGGCACGTGGGGCACCCTGGCAACCGGGCTCTTCGCCTCGGTCGGGGCAAAAGGGCTCTTCTATGGCAACCCCGGGCAGCTTGGCATACAGGCGATTGGCGCAGGGGCGACGATAGTATTCTGCGCCGTGCTGACCTTCGTTATACTCAAGATAGTTGATGCGCTTGTGGGGCTGCGCGTTACCAACGAGCAGGAGGTCGAGGGGCTCGACCTGTCGCAGCATGAGGAGAGGGGCTACAACCTGTAGCAGGCTGCTCAGAAAGTCCCATCTGCGTCGTTGTCTTCGTTGTTCGTCCCTGCGGCGTACATACAGAGTACGCCTCAGTCCTCACAACTCGACGCCTAACATCTGTAACTTTCTGAGTAGCCTGAAGTATGGTCTTACAACTTATTCCGCACAGGGCTGTGCGGCTCAGAATAACGGGCAATGACGCCTTTTGAAGGGACGGTTTTTCCGCGTCTCTTTGAAAGGCGTTTTTTTTGGTAGCGCCGGATAAAAGGAGGGACCATGAAGAAGATATCGGCAGGAAAGAGACGCGCATTCAGCGTCATCTTATTGATAATAGCGCTATTAACGGTACTGCCTGTGTTCGGCGGGAGCGCCGTTGCCTCTGATCCGTCCGGGGCGTCCATTGGAGCGGCCTCGGATGTCGTAGGCGCGTCGGCAAACTCGCCTACGGCGGATGACCTCAAGAACCTCGCGGCTAACGAGCCGCTCGCGGCAAAGCTGGCGGACACGGTGGGACACAACAGGATTGCCATAAACATGGTCTGGCTGCTCGTCTGCGGTTTTCTCGTGATGTTCATGCAGGCCGGGTTTGCCATGGCCGAGACCGGTTTTACCCAGGCAAAGAACGCCGGGCACACAATGGCCATGAATTTTATGATATACGTGCTCGGCATGCTCGGGTACTGGGTCTGCGGGTTCGCCCTGCAAATGGGCGGCGTGGGCGCGGTGGCGTCTTTGGGCGGAGGCGCGGCGCTTGACTCCGAGTTTACGATAAACCTCTTCGGGCATGCGTTCGGGCTCTTCGGCACAACGGGGTTTTTCCTCTCCGGCATGACTTACGACGCGGTCATCTTCTCGATATTCCTATTTCAGATGGTCTTCATGGACACGACCGCCACGATACCCACCGGCGCCATGGCCGAGAGATGGACGTTCAAGTCGTTCGTGGTCTACGGTTTTTTCATCTCGGCGATAGTCTATCCGCTTTACGCGAACTGGGTATGGGGAGGCGGCTGGCTCTCGCAGCTCGGCAAGAACTTCGGCCTTGGGCACGGGCATCTCGATTTTGCCGGTTCTTCCGTAGTCCACATGACGGGCGGCGTGGCCGCGCTTGCGGGCGCGCTGGTGCTTGGGCCGAGGCTCGGCAAGTTCAGGGCCGACGGCACGCCGAACGCGATACCGGGGCATCATATACCCATGGCAGTGATAGGGTGCTTCATCCTGGCCTTCGGCTGGTTCGGCTTTAACGCGGGCTCGACGCTCGCGGGCGGCGACCTGAGGATAGGCGTCATAGCGGTGAACACGATGCTTGCCGGAAGCGCGGCCGCGTTTTCATCATTGATATTCATGTGGGCGTTCTACGGAAAGCCCGACATATCCATGGCCGCCAACGGCATGCTCGCCGGGCTTGTGGCGATCACGGCGCCGTGCGCCTTCGTGAACTCGGTCAGCGCGGTCATCATAGGGCTGATTGCCGGCATACTCGTCTGCTTGAGCGTATTCTTCGTCGAGAGGAGGCTTAAGGTGGACGACCCGGTCGGCGCGATATCGGTTCACGGCGTCAACGGGCTGTGGGGCGTGGTCGCGCTCGGGCTCCTGGCCGACGGCACTTACGGCGACGGTTTCAACGGCGTAAGCGGGACGGTCAGGGGGCTTTTCTACGGGGACGCATCGCAGCTCGCGGCGCAGCTCGTCGGCGCGGTTGCGAATATAGTCTTCGTGTTCATAATCATGTACGTATTCTTCCGTGTGCTCGACAGGATAATCCCGCTGCGCGTCCCCAAGGAGCAGGAGATAGACGGGCTTGACCAGCACGAGGTCGGCGTTACGGCCTACCCCGACTTTTCGACGGGTAAATCCATCCATATGCCGCCCACCAAATAAACCGGCATGAACGACTAACGCAAGGAGGCGTGATGAAGAAGATAGAGGCGATAATAAAGCCGTTCAAGCTCGACGAGGTCAAAAAGGCGCTCAACGATATCAATATCGAGGGCATGACCATAACCGAGGTCAAGGGCTTCGGCAGGCAGAAGGGACACTCGGAGTTCTACAGGGGGGCGGAATACACGGTCGATTTCCTCCCTAAGATAAAGATAGAGATAGTGACGACCGAGGAGATGGCCCCGAAGGCCGTCGAGGCCATCTGCGGGGCGGCAAAGAGCGGCAAGATAGGCGACGGCAAGATATTCGTCATGGCCATAGAGGAGACGGTGAGGATAAGGACTGGCGAGAAGGGCAAGGAGGCGCTGTAGCAACCGGTATTTGCATGGGTAATGCAGGGGAGGATATGGGGCGAGGCGGTTTTTTTGACCCGCTCTCGCCCCGGGAGGCGGCGCTGCTTTCAAAAGAACGGGACTGAGACGTCTCGAAGAAAAGGAGGATGACAAAGATGTCAAAGATGTTAAAGGCGCATGCGCCGAGGTTTTTGTTCGTTTTATCGTGTCTATGTCTGCTTATGATGCCGGTCATTGCGTCCGCCGAAGAGGCGGCAGCCGCAAAGATAGATACCGGCGATACCGCGTGGGTGCTTGTCTCGACGGCGTTGGTGCTCCTTATGACGGCGCCCGGGCTCGCCCTATTCTACGGCGGGATGGTAAGGAAGAAAAATATCCTCGGCACGCTCATGCAGAGCTTCGTCCTGCTGTGCATATTCAGCGTGCAGTGGGTGCTCTTCGGCTACTCGCTCGCCTTCGGGCCGGACAAATGGGGCTTTGTTGGCGGGCTTGACTGGGTCGGGCTTGCGGGCGTGAGCGCCGCGCCGAACGCCGACTATGCCGCCACCATACCGCATCAGGCCTTCATGCTCTTTCAGATGATGTTTGCCGTGATAACCCCCGCGCTCATAGCCGGTGCATTTGCCGAGCGGATGAAGTTCTCGGCGTTCATCGTCTTCTCGGTCGTCTGGTCGATTGTCGTATACGACCCGCTGGCGCACTGGGTCTGGGGCACCGGAGGGTGGCTCCGCGAGCTTGGCGCGCTTGACTTTGCAGGGGGCACGGTCGTTCACATAAGCGCGGGAGTTTCGGCCCTTGCCGCCGCACTTGTCATGGGCAAGAGAAAGGGCTACATGACCGAGGTCATGGCCCCGCATAATCTGCCTATGACGGTCATGGGCGCGGGGCTTTTGTGGTTCGGATGGTTCGGGTTCAACGCGGGCAGCGCCCTGGGCGCAAACGGGCTTGCGGCCTCGGCCTTTCTCGCAACCAATAGCGCTGCAGCCGCAGCCGGGCTTGCATGGCTGTTCGTGGAGTGGGCGCACAGGGGCAAGCCCACGATACTCGGTCTGGTCTCCGGCATAGTGGCCGGGCTTGTGGCCATAACGCCCGCGTCCGGTTTTGTCGGGCCGGTATCCGCGCTCATCATAGGGCTTGCGGCAGGGCTGATCTGTTATACGTCGGTCGCGATTGTAAAACCGAGGCTCGGGTACGACGACTCGCTTGACGCATTCGGCGTGCACGGCGTAGGCGGCATCTTCGGCGCGCTCGCAACCGGACTCTTCGCCTCGGTCGCGGTGAACCCGGCCGGGGCCGACGGTCTCTTCTTCGGCTCGGGCGCGCTCCTTGGCAAGCAGGTCATTGCCATACTGGCGAGCGCGGCCTATTCGTTCATTCTTTCCTTCATCATGCTCAAGGTGATAGACGCGGTGATGGGGCTGCGCGTTACGAAGGAAGAAGAGATGGAGGGACTGGACCTGTCGCAGCATAGCGAGAGCGGTTATAACCTGTAATATTCTCCCGGTTGTGTGGGCAAAGGCGCCTGCCTTCGGCAGGCGCCTTTTTTTTGACAGGCATACACAACTTAACGGAGGGCGATTGCTATGAAAGAGAATAAAAAGACGCGCCTCGTGGTTGTGGGCAACGGGATGGCCGGCACGGCCTGCGTCGAAGAGGTCATCAAGGCCGGGCGTGAAAGGTTCGATATAACCGTCATAGGCCGGGAGCCGCATCCGAACTACAACAGGGTGCTTCTCGCATACGTGCTTACCGGTGAAAAGAGCGTAAGCGAGATTACTACGCACGGCCGGGAATGGTACGAGCAAAATGGCGTGCGCCTCATAACCGGCGTCGAGGTGAGCGATATCCGGCGCGCAAGCCGAAGCGTCATTGCAAACAATGAAACGCTGGCCGCTTATGACAAGCTCATCCTCGCCACCGGATCGCTGCCGATAATCCCGCGGATACCCGGCGCTGACAGGGACGGGGTATTCACCTTCAGAAACGTTGCCGACTGCGAGCGCATACGCGGCCGCATTGGCAGGGGCGGGCGCGTCGTTGTAATCGGCGGCGGGCTCCTTGGGCTCGAGGCCGCGCACGCCGCGCACAAGCTCGGGGCCGAGGTCACGGTCGCGCACCTGATGGGCAGGCTGATGGAGAGGCAATGCGACGCGGCATCCGCCGCCCTCCTTACCGATGACCTTGAGCGCATGGGCATACGCGTGCTCCTGGGCAAGGAGGCAATCGAGATAACCGGCAGCGGTAACAGCGTCGGCGGCGTGAGGTTCAAGGACGGGCAGGAGGTCGCTGCCGACGCGGTCATCGTCTCAATCGGCATAAGGCCGAATATCGGCCTTGCCGCGCGAAGCGGCATCTACTGCGAAAGGGGCGTCGTCGTAAGCGACACCATGCAGACCTACGACCCCGCGATATACGCGGTTGGAGAGTGCGTCCAGCACAGGGGCGCTACCTTCGGCCTTGTCGGCGCGGTCTTTGAGCAGGCAAGGGTACTTGCGAACCACCTTGCGGCCGACGCAAGGCTCGTCTTTAAGAACCGCCCGGCCTCGACCAGGCTTAAGGTGCAGGGCATCGACCTCTACAGCGCAGGAGACATTTCAGACAACGACGCCGAGTCCATCGAGTATTTCGACCGCGGCGCGCGGGTCTATAAGAGGGCGCTCCTTAAGGACGGGCGTTTGACCGGGCTTGTCATGTACGGCGATTCGGCGCAAGGCCCGCGCCTCTTCTCGTCCCTGCTTGAAAACGAAGACGTCGGGCACAGGCGCCACGCGCTCCTCTTCGGCGAAGCTGCCGCGGTAAAGGGCGCGTCCTCGGTGGCGGACATGCCGGACGACCTTATCGTCTGCGGCTGCAACGGCGTCACAAAGGGGATGCTGGTCGAGGCGATAGAGAAGAAGGGGCTTTTCACGAGGGCGGACGTGGCACGTGAGACGCGGGCGTCCACCTCGTGCGGCGGCTGCGCCCCTCTGATAGACCGGATACTCGAGGCCACGCTCGGCGCGGACTTTCAGGGAGGCGTTGCGCCCGCGAACATCTGTGCCTGCACCAAGTACTCGCGCGAGGACGTAATCAAAAATATTAAAGAGCGGCGGTTGACCTCGGTCATGGCCGTGATGGAGGCCCTTGGATGGGAGACGGTCGGGTGCGATACGTGCCGACCTGCGCTCAACTATTATGTCTCGATGGTATGGCCTCTGGAGGCGGTTGACGACGCCACGTCGAGGCTCGTGAACGAGCGCGCGCACGCGAACATCCAGAACGACGGGACGTTCTCGGTCGTCCCGCGCATATACGGCGGCGCGATAACGCCGGCTGAACTCGGCAGGATTGCCGAGTGCGCGCAAAGGCACGAGGTAAAGCTCGTGAAACTCACCGGAGGCGGCCGCATAGACCTTATCGGCGTTAAAAAAGACGACCTGCCCGTTGTCTGGAAAGAACTCGACATGGACTCAGGCTATGCCTACGGCAAGGCCCTGCGTACTGTCAAGACCTGCGTTGGCGCGCTCCATTGCAGGTTCGGCACGCAGGACTCGCTCAACCTCGGTATTGCCCTCGAGAAGAGGCTGGCCGGGTTGTGGATGCCCGCGAAGGTGAAGCTCTCGGTGAGCGGCTGTCCGCGCAACTGTGCGGAGTCCGGGATAAAGGACATAGGGGTAGTCGGTGTCTCAGGCGGCTTCGAGATATACGTCGGCGGCTGCGGCGGCATAGAGCTTAAGGCCGGACAGAAGCTCGCCACCGTAAAGACGCCTGAAGATGTGATGAAGGTTGCGAGCGCGTTCATCCAGCATTACCGCGAGGACGCCGCGTACGGCGAGCGGACGTTCAAATGGGTCAGGCGCAGGGGCATCAACGAGATACAGAAGGCGGTGGTGGACGACGCAACAGGCGCAGCCGCGCTTGTTGCGAGGCTTGAGGCCGCAGCAGCCGTTGTGCTCGACCCATGGAGGCAGAGGGTCGGGGCGTGAGAACATCCCCCTTTTCCAAAGGAGACCTTTGCATAAGTCAGACTTATGTAGCGCAGGCCTTCAGGCCTGCGTCTTTGTCGCACCGTTCGCTAACGAATAGCAGGGCTAAAGCCCTGCGCTACGCGCACCGTGTGCTTCTTTTCTTGAGCGCGAAACTTCCCCTCTTTGAAAAAGGCGCCAAAGACATAACGTTAGCGCACAAGAGGGGGCTGGGGGGAGTTATGCTGGAGCGGGCGCGATGCAACGCGTAAGCGTAAAGACTAACCCCTCCCGGCCTCCCCTTAAATAAGGGGAGGAGAATAAAAAACATCCCCCCTTGTAAAAGGGGGACTGAGGGGGATTTTCAGATTGGTCTTTTACGAATGCCTTTAAGCCGCCCGCGTCATTCTCAAATCCCCCCGCCTCGCGCCTTCGGGCGCGAGGCGACCCCCCTTTCTAAAGGGGGTGTTCTTCTCTATCCCCTTTTTCAAAGTTGGAGATAGAAGGGAGCGTCCATGGGCGCGTTCCGCATGCCGGAGCATGGGAACGATAAAAGAGATATGCTCAGACCTCTTCACGCGACTTCTGTGCATATTTTCTTCGCGTAAAGATAAATGAATAAATGGTCATGATAAGAGTCAATGTCATCAAGATAATATTTGTGGGGAATTTAAGCCAAAGGAGAAGATTAATTGCGGTAGTAACGTATAATAGCAGATAATTGTATGCGGTTAATATCCTCTTTCTCGCTCTTTTAAAATAAAATTTTCCAGCAAGCGCTAATAATATCCAACTGCCAGAGAAGATTAAGGTTTTGATAAATAGCTGTAAATTACCCTTCAGTATGAATGCGATAAGACCAATGCCAATCTCGAATAATCCAGATATCAGGCATAGATTAAAGCCTAACGATGCCATTGAGTAAATAAGCTCTTTGTCAATGAGTTCATCTTTTTCCATATGTTTTTTTGTCTATCGTTACCCTGTTAGTGTGGGAATGATAAACAATGCCTACACGTCATTCCCGCATGCCCCTTGACAGAAACATTCGAGGGCACGCTTTAGCGGGAATCCAGTCTTTTACACCATGGATTCCCGATTAGGACATCGGGAATGACAAATTAAGTCTAACAGTATCTATTGCCCTTACGGGTACACCCTTACCACGTTCGATGCCTGGAGTCCGCGGTCGCTTTTTACGAGGTCGAACTCGAATATCATGTCGCGGCTCGGCAGTTGCGACTTGTCGACCTTGGCCTCGAAGGCGGTCTCGTGCACGAATGCCGTGCCGTATGGCGACTCCGGGTTACGCGTGTCCGTGACCCACATGCCCGGGCCGATGCGCTTCAGGTAGCGCATGAAGCCGTAGTTCTTGACGTGGTTGTAGGTGTAGCAGATGCCCCTGACGCGCGAGCCTTCCTCGGCCCAGTGCTTGCGCTCGACGCCGGAGGGTTCGGCCTCTTTCGGAGCGGGCAGGGGCAGGAGGTTGGGAATGAGGTAGCCTGACATGAAGAGGTCTACCTCGCGCTTGAGGTTCGACGATACGTTCTGGAACGCGACGGCCTCGACGCGGCAGCCTTTGTTCTGAAGGGCGCGCACGACCTGTATGAAGTCCCCGTCTCCGGTGGCCATGAGCACCTTTTCGAGGTTCTCGGACTGAAGGAGCGCGTCAACGGCCATGTCGAGGTCCGCGTTGGCCTTGCCGAAGCGGGTGCCTGCCTCGTCCACGTACCACATGACGACCTTCTCGATGACCTTGTATCCGAAGTCGCGCAGAGTCGAGTAGAAGTTGTAGGTCTTGTCGCGGTATTCGGCGTCTTCCTTTGCGCGCTGCTCGTCGTAGGCCACGTATGCGTTCAGCCTGACCGGCTCCCCGTAGTCGCGGCACGCGAAGTCGCGCAGCACGTCGAACCGCATCCCGTACCCGCCGTTACGCGTGATGTTGGCAACGTCGATATATACGCCGACCCTCGTTGACTTCTGTTTTGTCATGGTATCTCCATTTTTTTAAAAAATATGCGGCAAGACTTGTTGTGAGAGAAGCACGGATCAATTAAATGGAATTGTCATCTATTGCGGGTTCAAGTTTGCAACTTGAACCCCTGAGTCTGTGCGGTGTAAAACGGCGCGTTCTTTGCAGTTACGTAATAACAGGTTCAGGTTGCAAACCTGAACCCGCCGTAGCCCTATATGTGTTACAGCCGGGTAGCGCGAAAATAATTTAGGGAAACTCTGATTTATTCCACTGAGGCTGTCATTCTGAGCGTAGCGAAGAATCTCGTCTCTTGCTAAGCCAATTAGTTGCGAGATTCTTCAGGCGTTGGACGCCTTCAGAATGACAGCAGTATGTAATAAATCAGAGGCGCGCTAAAAAGTAAGCACCCGGTCGCTATCCCTGACGATAGCGTACATGTCGTTCATCGTTGATATCGGGCACATCTCGGTGCCTTCCTGCCCTCTGGCCCTGATGCACGTTCCACAGGCGAATATCCCGCCGCCTGACTTCAGGAACTTGTCGGCCTGCTCGAGCGTGTTGAACTTATCGGAGCCGTTATTGACGTACTCGACGCCTTTGCCTATGAGGAATATCCGAACCTCGTCTTTCTGTCCGAGGCAGCGGTTCGCGAACCGGAGCGCGTTCCAGCACGTCTCCGCGTCATTGCTTGAAATGATGATGCCTATTTTCACAAATTTTTCCCGTCCGTCCGGGCCGCCTCGTCAAGCCGCGCCTGCCGGAGCCTTTATATGTCGAGGTTCGAGACCTCGAGGGCGTGGCGCTCGATGAACTCGCGCCTCGGTTCGACCACGTCTCCCATGAGCTTCGTGAATATCTCGTCCGCGGCAACGGCGTCCTCGACCTTTACCTGAAGCAGGACGCGCTTTTCAGGGTCCATGGTAGTCTCCCAGAGCTGTTCAGGGTTCATCTCTCCGAGACCTTGTACCGCTGGATGTTGAGCCCCTTCTTGCCGCTTTCCATGATGTAGTCGACGAGCCCCTTGTAGTCCGGTATGACAAGCTCTATCTCGCCGTCCTTGAGCGCGAATGGCGGGGCGAGCGTCTCCCTGAGCGATTGTATGATGGACTTCAATTCCACGAAATCGGCCGCCCCGGGCAGCTCGCGGTCGATGACGGTCTCGTAATGCACCCCGTCTTTTTTCGTGACGCATGTTATGGCAAGGGACTCGTGTTCCGCGTCCCGGGCCGCTGTGTATGTCCCCTCGACCGCGCCCGGCTGGTCGTCGTCAACCGCCTTCTTAATAGCGGCCACGAGCTTGCCTGTCCCGGCTTCCGTCTTGAGCGTGTCAAGGTTGAAGCGGTTGTCAAGGGCAAGGCAGGCCAGCGCGTTCACGATGACCGGGTCTTTGCCGTGCCTGTCCAGCCGTTGGAGCTTGCGGTCGTACCTGGATATCTTCTTGAGCATGGCTATGAGCGGCTTGCCGGTAAGGGCCGTCTTCTTGCCGTCCTTGCCGCCTGCCGAGACCGAAGCGCCGTCAGTGGCCATCTCGAAGATGAAGTCCTCGAGCATGGTGTCGTCCTTGAGATAGCGCTCTTCCTTGCCCTTCTTGACCTTGAAGAGCGGCGGCTGCGCGATGTAGAGGTGCCCGTTTACGGCCAGCTCGCGCATCTGGCGGTAGAAGAAGGTCAGCAGGAGCGTCCGTATATGGCTGCCGTCCACGTCCGCGTCGGTCATGATGATGATGCGGTTGTAGCGCAGTTTCGCCTTGTTGAACTCGCCCTCGCCAACGCCGCAGCCCAGCGCCATGATGATGGTGCGTATCTCCTCGTTCGAGAGTATCTTGTCGAACCGCGCCCGCTCCACGTTGAGTATCTTTCCTTTGAGGGGCAGTATCGCCTGGAACTTCCTGTCGCGCCCCTGCTTGGCCGAGCCTCCGGCGGAGTCGCCTTCGACTATGAAGATTTCGCAGAACTCCGGGTTGGTCTCCTGACAGTCCGCGAGCTTGCCCGGCAAGGAGGCCGAGTCGAGCGCGCCCTTGCGCCGGATGAGGTCTTTCGCCTTGCGGGCGGCCTCCCGCGCGCGCGCTCCGTCCACGGCCTTCTGGACTATCTTCTTTGCGACTGCCGGGTTCTCTTCGAGGAACTGGGCGAGGTTCTCGTTGACGATGGACTTGACGTAGCCCTCGACCTCGCTGTTGCCGAGCTTGGTCTTGGTCTGCCCCTCGAACTGCGGGTTGGGGAGTTTTACGCTTATGACCGCGGTCAGCCCCTCGCGCA
>JACRNO010000068.1 GCA_016234855.1 Deltaproteobacteria bacterium
CAGGAAGGTTATCGGCTGCGCGGTCTGCAGGCTGCCGAGCCTGTGGTGGTCTATTATCTCGCGTATATTTACCTTGTCTGCGCCGTCGACGGCCTGGCCAAGCTCATTGTGGTCGACGAGGATGAGGCTCGTGCGGGACTCCTTGATAAGGCTCGTCTTGGTTACGACGCCCTGCATGACGCCGTCGCCGTCCACCACGACAAGCCCGTCCGCGTCCACGAGCCTGTGCCTGATATCGTCGCACAGGTCGTCCGGCGCCGCGCTGATGTAACCGTCAGGGCAGACAAGCCGGGCCGGGGTGCTCAATCCGGCGAGGTTCGCCGCCGTTGCCGAGTCAAAGGCCGTGACCACGATGGATGTGCGGGCCGCCCTGGCCGCATCCTTGACCTCGTCGGAGACGCGAAAGCCGCCGCTGACGATAATCAACCCGACGCCGCGCCTTATAGCGGCGAGTTGGATATTCTGCCTGTCGCCCACCACAATCGCCGCGGCCTGCGGCCTGCGCCCTGCGAGTATATCCTCGAAGCTATCGACTGACATGGCCGCGACGTAGAGCGCGAAGGTCACGTCAGCGTTGCCGAGAAAATCAAGGACGCTGTCGGCCTTGAGCGTGCGGACGAGGTTCGGCAGCGTCGTGCGCACCTCACGCCCACCGACGGCCGCGCCCATCTCCACATATCTCTTCGCAAGGTCCATAAGGGTCAGGGCGCCGACGGGCCTGCGCCCGGCGCCGAGCACAGGCACATACCTTATCCTCTGGGCGCGCATCATCTCCATGACCTCGGATAACGGCGTCTCCCCGTCGACGGAGACGACGTCCGGGGACATGACGTCCTTCGCCTTCGGGAATACGTTCGAGAGATAGACCGGCGGGGCCAGCTTCAGGTAATCGAGGACGAACGCGGTCTGGCGGTTTATATCCCCGGCCCTTGCCGCAACGACGCCCGCATGCCCCTGGGCGCGCCTGAGCGCGGCAAGCCCGATGGCCGACGCCACGGAATCGGTGTCCGGGTTTTTGTGCCCTATTACGTAGGTAATCTCGTTATCCATTTACCCTATCAGACTGTTCAAAAAGTCCATCTACTGCGTTATCCGACCCACGCCACTTGGCGTGGGTGCCCCGGCTTGCCCAGCACCACTTTCCGCCTTATCTGTTTGTAAGGCAACAAAGGTTATTACCGGAAAGTGGTGCTGGGCGAGCGGCCAGAGAACAGCCTGAACGAACAGAGTGTTTTTAACAGCCTGCTATACGATAATCACAGATGAACGCGGCTCCGGAGCTATCCGTCATCTGCACTCCTCGACCCGGTTCTTTCCGGCCTCTTTGGCCCTGTAAAGACCGCGGTCGGCGCGCTTCAGGAAACTGTCCACCGTATCCCCGGCCTTGAACTGCGTAACGGAGAAGGAGAGCGTGAATCTACCCGCCGTCTGGAATGTATGCGCCTCCACCACCTTTCTCGCCCTTTCGGCAAGAGCGGCGGCCTTGTCGATGCCGGTATCCGGCGCCACGATGATGAACTCGTCTCCGCCCCAGCGCACGAAATAATCTATCTCGCGCAGTTGCGCGGCTACGAGCCTGGTCAGCGACTTCAAGACCTCGTCCCCGACGTTGTGCCCGTGCGTGTCGTTTATTGTTTTAAAGTCGTCTATGTCGAAGAGAAGCAGCGAGAGCGGCTGGTTGTGGCGTTTGAACCTCTCCACCTCGCGGTCGATAACCTCGTAGAACTTCGCCCTGTTGCTCAGCTTGGTAAGGTTGTCGGTCGTCGCGAGCTTCTTGAGCTCTTCTTCCATCCGCCTTCTTGCGCGTATCTCGTTGGCGAGCGGATAGAACGCAAGCAGGTAAAGCAGCGGGGTGAGCACCAATGCGGTTACAAAGGTCCCGGTTAATATCTCGGCAGTAGCCGAAAGTCCGTTAAAGGCATGCAGAATGGTCAGCACGAAAAGGTCCACCGCGATTATCGAGCCGACGATAACGGCGAGAAGGTAGCCCGGCGAATGCCTCTCTGTCAGGCGAAGAAAAGACTTTGGCGCGTATGCCTGAACGGCGTCGTCTTCCTGTTGGGCCACGTTATCATTGCGGTCGACGTTCATCGCGAATGTCTCCCTGATAGATTATTGCCGAGTTTCAAATGATTGTAAAGCGCGTTATACGGCAATGGCGCCGTATCGCAACGCTGACAAACGCCCTGTCAAGCGCCCTTTACCGCCTTTATCGCCCGCGCGACAGCAGGCGTGATACCCGGCACCGAGCAGAGTTCGGCCTCTGTGGCCGCCATGACTCCGGCAAGGCCGCCGAACCTCTTGAGGAGCGCGAGAGTCCTCTTCGGGCCCACCCCCGGCACCGCATCCAGCGCCGAAGCAACGCCTTTCGAGCGAAGCTGTCTGTGATAACCGATAGCGAACCTGTGCACCTCGTCCCTTATACGGCGCAGCAGCAGGTCTTCTGCCGAGCCTTCGCGCAGGGCAACCGGGTCTTTAACACCGGGCAGGAAGACTCGCTCGCCTTTTGAAGGCCGGCCCGACCGGACAAAACGCGCGCGCTTCGCGTCCTTATCTTTTGCGAGGGCGGCCGTATCCACACCCGTGACGCCGAGTCCGGCCAGCGCCTTACGAGCGATATTCAACTGCCCCTTGCCGCCGTCAATGAGTATCAGGCCGGGCAGCCCGGCCTCGCCTCCGCCGTCCCTGTACCTGCGCGAGAGAACCTCGAATATCATCGCGTAGTCGTCCGGCCCGGCCGTATCACGTATCCTGTAGCGTCTGTAAGCGGCCTTGTCCGGCTGACCGTGCCTGAAGACGGCCATCGCGCCGACCGCAAGCTCGCCGCCGGTATTCGATATATCGAACGCCTCTATACGCGTCGGGGTGTTTCGCAGCCTGAGCCTCGCCTTGAGCGCCGCAAGGACGTCTTCCTTCGCGCCCCTCGTCTCGATGCGCTTTCTCAAACCCTCGGCCGCGTTCGCCTCGGCCATGCGAAGGAGTTTGAGCCTCTCGCCCCTGACCGGCGTGACGAGCGCGACGCGCCTACCTGCCTTCGCGCTCAACCAATCGGTTATAACGCCCGCGTCGTCAAGCCTGACCGGGGAGACCACCTCCTGCGGGACATAGCGCTCGGCCTTGTAGAACTGGGTTATGAACGACGAGACGACCTCTTCGTCCGGCAGCCCGGCCTCGTCGAACGGATAGGCCTCGCCGCCACAGAGTCTGCCGCCGCGCACGATAAGGGCCTGCACCACCATGACCCCGCCCCCGCGCGCAACGGCAAGGACGTCGCGGTCAACGCCCCTGTGGCTTACGACCTTCTGCTCCTCAAGCATATCAACGATGGACGAGATGCGGTCGCGGAGGCGCGCCGCCTCTTCAAACCTCTGTCCGGCCGCGGCCTCGCTCATCCGCGCCTTGAGCAGACGGAGCAACTCGCGGTTCTTGCCTTCGAGAAAGAGGATGGCGCCGTGTACAAGCTCGCGATACGCCTCCTCGCTTACAAGTCCGACTGCCGGGGCCGCGCAGATGCCGAGTTGATAATCGAGGCACGGCCTCGAACGGTTATTAAAGACCGCCGGCGAGCACGTGCACAGCGGGAATATCCTCCTGATGAACCTTATCGTCTCGCGCACGGCAGTTGCAGAGACATAGGGGCCGAAGTAACGCGCCCCGTCCTTTTTTATCTGGCGCGTGGCCATGATGCGCGGGAACCGCTCCTGCGTCGTTATCCTGATGCTGACGTAGGTCTTCGAGTCTTTAAGCTGTATATTATACTTGGGCTTGTGGCGCTTGAGGAGCGTATCCTCGAGCAGCAGGGCCTCGGTCTCGTTTGCCGTGACGATCCAGTCGATATCCTCGGTCTTCGACGAGAGAAACCGGACGGCGTACCTCGTATCGCTCGAAGGCGAAGGCCGGAAATACGACGACGCCCGCGAGCGGAGGTTCTTCGCCTTGCCGATATAAAGGACAACGCCGCCGCGCCCCTTCATTATGTAAACGCCGGGGGATTGCGGCAGGGTTTTGAGTTTTGCCTCCATGTCCATAGAAACCTTTTATTGCGCGCCGGGTGCGTTAAAGACAGAAACGGGCAAAGGGCTTATGCCCTTTGCCCGCAAGATTACATGGCATCTTGAGCCGGCGCAGGCTATGCCTTGGCCCTCTCCAGATACTTGCCCTCGGACGTATCCACCCTGATGACCTCGCCTATCTCGATAAAAGGAGGCACCTGTACGACGAGACCGGTCTCAAGGGTAGCCGGTTTCTGCGAGGCGGTGACGGTCGCCCCGCGCATGTTCGGGACGGTATCCACGACCTTCAGCTCCACCACCCCCGGAGGCTCTACGCCAACGGGACGGCCGTCATAATACTCGACCATGAGTTTGATATTCGGTATGAGATAGTTGACGTTATCCCCGAGGGTCTCAAGGCTGAGCGTGGTCTGCTCGAACGTCTCGGCGTTCATGAAGTAGTAATCGGCGCCGTCATTATAGAGGTACTCCATCTCGTGCTGCTCGAGGCTCGCCCGCTCGACCTTGTCCTCGGACCGGAACCTGTTCTCGACGGTTGAGCCGTTCTTCAGGTTGCGAAGCTTCGTATGCACCATCCCGCGCCAGTTGCCCGGCGTAATGTGCTGGACGGTCATTACCCTGAAGGGCTCGTTATTGAAGAGTATGCTCATGCCTACTCTGAGTTGAGTTGCGGAAATCATCGGACTATGCGCTCCTTTTATGAAACCATACGGGATATCACGGCCTCGGCGGACGGACCTCGTCCGCCCGCTCATACAATGGAGACGGGTTGTTGGCCCGCCTCCATATTCGCATGTCATGCAAACCTTTATATATTAACATTTCGCCGGAGGTTTTTCACCTCATTTTATTTCACCCACTTGCGAACCGCTCCCACGGTATCGACGGCGTTGAGTTTCCCGAAGAGCATCTCGAACCTATCTTCGAGTTCCGCGCCTATGGCCGCCTTGCGGCCCGCGTCGATATTCCAGATGCGCTCCTTGAACGGGCCAAAGCCCTTCTTGCGGGTCTTGTAGATGAACTGCTCTTCCGTGTCAGAGGGCTTCCTCTCGTCGGCGTGCTTTGAAAGGAGGTGCGCGTATATCTCTTTTTTGAGCTCCGGCGGGAAGGCGGCGCTGTCGTATATCATGTTCTGAAAACCCGTGGCCAAATGCACCTCCGCGGTCCCGCGCTTCGGAAAGATATCGAAGGCGTCGTCCGGCAGGGTGGATGCGCCGTGCTGGACAACGCCGGAAAGCCCGTAGCCCCTGGCCACCTTCGTAAGCCTCTCTATGGTATCGAAGTCCACCTTGACCTTGGCCACCGTGCCGTCCGGCAGCGGCACGCCGCCGTGCGACGTGCCGGTCTGGATGCTTATCTTGCTGATGCCCTTCCTGCCCTTGGGCAGCGCCGCGTTAAAACCGTCCATGAACGCGCGCAGTTCCGGCTCCGTGGAGTTCTTGCCGCCGACCTCGCCTATCTCGCCGCCGACCGAGACGGTAACTCCCTTCGGCTCGCGCGAGCGGATGTATTCGGTGAGCAAGGCGGTGATTTCGAAGTTCGGCCTCTGCTCTTCGGTCACGTCCGTCTTCGTAAGGTCGACGACGGTCGATGCGTCTATGTCGATATTGTAGAAATCCGCGTCCAGCGCCTCTTTTATCAGCTTCCTGAGGCCTTCTATCTCAACGGTCTTGTCCTGGGCGTAGCGCTTTGCGTTTACCTGGAAGTGGTCTCCCTGTATAAAGACCGGGCCTGTGTAGCCTTCCTTTACGGCGGCGGCGATGCAGTGCGCCGCGTACTCGGACGGCCTCTGGCCGGTGTAGTCTATCTCGCTCTTGGCTATCTCGAAGATAAACGCGCCCGAGTTATGTTTCTTTGCGGCGCGAAATACAGCGCGCGCCGTATCATAAGTAAGGCCTCTGATGTTGATGGCGGGCACGGTAAATCCGGCGCACTCGCCCCGGCCCATCGCCTCGTAAAGCCCCTGAATGGAGGCGGACCTCACGCCGAGCGCTCCGGCCGCGGCCTTTATCAGACGTCTGGCCTCTTCCCTTACGGTTGCATCCGCGTTGAAGGCCGCGTTGTAGATAAGGGAATCAATGCCTGTGGCGCGAAGCGCGCCAGGGTCAACGACCTTGACGGGGCCTGCGTCAATCTTGATAATGCCTTTGAGTGAATCATGCAAAGCGCCAACGGAAGTGAATACCATAATCTCCCCCTCGTTAAAATAATTTCAAGACGGCACAGGGCCGTTCTCCGGTTGATATATTCCATTAGCCCGCCTTCTCACGACGGCGGATTCCCCTTGCCTTCCCCTCCTTCAAACAAGACGCCGGAACGGGGCCTTGCGCCGCCTCCATGATAGACGGCATAGAGCCTTGCGCACGGCCAACCCGCGAGATACATGGATAGGATGACGATATTCCTGAAGGTGGTCTTGAACGCGCCGTGGGCGTCCCAACGCCGTGACGAGACCGTAACCCTGTCTTTAAGGAGACGGAAGCTGCCGCAGGCCTTTAATCTCTTAACACAATCAACGTCTTCCATCAAGGGGAGTTTACGGAAACCGCCGATGCGCATGAAGGCGTCCTTCCTGACGAAGAGGGCCTGGTCGCCATAGACGATGCCGAATAACCGCGCCCTGACGCCCGCCGCCAGCTCGATGAGGCGCAACGAGGGCCTGCCAGGCCTGATGGAGAGCCTGAACGCGCCTCCAACGACGCCGTCTTCCAGCGCGGCACGGACGGACGAAAGCCACGTTCGCGGCAGGAGCGCGTCCGCATGGAGAAAGAGCAGGACGCCGCCGGAGGCCGAAGCCGCGCCCGCATCCATCTGCCCCCCGCGTCCCGGCAAGGCATTGATAACGCGCGCCCCGCTGCGCCGGGCGATGTCAGACGTTCCATCGCCTGAACCCGCATCAACGACTATCACCTCATAAGCCCCTTTTGCCGAGCTTATGGCCGCCTCTATGTGAGCGGCTTCGTTGAGCGACGGGATTATTACGGAAATCTCCATTGGCCGCTTGAATCGGAATTAAAGAACCGAGACTGACATTAAAATGGATTACGGCTCAATACTGGATTCCCGCTAAAGACGCGCGGGAATGACGTATGAGTAAAATCGTGCCGGGTACTTTAGCCCGTACCTTACGGCACCTCTGCGCCGGTCCGGGGCCCTTATCAACCCCGACTATACCAGCAAGACCCTTACAAGAGCGGCCAACTCCTTCGGGTCAACCGGCCTTGAGATATGCGGACAGCCCGTGGCCTCAAGGAATAGCCGCGCCTCGATTGAGCCCTGGCCGTCGGTAACGGCTATAATCCTGTCCTTGAGATACTCGTGCCTCGCGACGATGATATCATAGAGCCGTCTGTTATCGCGCGCCGCCATCGCCAGGTCTATCAGCACCAGCGCGTAACTGCCGTCCTTGAGCGCGTCGAGCGCGGCAGGCGCCCCGGAGATGCTCACGCATGAGAACCCTTCCTTGACAAGTATATCACCAAGCGCCGCCGATGTCGCGCCACCGTCAATTATGATAGCGCGCCTCCTCTTGAGACTGCGCAGATGCACCTCCGCCTCGTCAACCGCCTTCTGTATCTCGCTCCACTGCAGGGCGTTTATTACCGGCAAGACCATCTCCACAACGGCGCCGCCCTCGTCGCGGTTGAATATGTTGATGACGCCCCCGTGCTCCGCGACAATCCCGTACGCGGTGGACAGGCCAAGCCCCGTGCCTTTACCAACGTCCTTGGTGGTAAAGAAGGGGTCGAAGACCTTCATGATAAGCTCGTTCGGGATACCCGGTCCGTCATCCCTGACGGAGATTTCTACGTTACCGCGCCTGTATCGCGTCCTTATCTCTATCTTCCCGCTCCTATTCGTCGATACGATGGCGTCCTCGGCGTTGCCGAGGATATTAAGGACGGCCTGCTGAATCTGGTACCTGTCCAGCATGGTGGCGGGGATGCCCGGCTCGAAATCCAGCGCGACCGCGATATTATTCGCCTTCATCGCATACTCCCGCAGATTCGCCGCCTGCCTTACAATCTCGTTAATCTCCTGTAATTCGCGCTCGCTCCTCTTGGTGCTGGCAAAGGCAAGGAGATTTTGGACTATCCTGGAGGCCTTCTGCGACTCGCTGTATATCTTCAGTATCTTGTCCCGGACCTCGGACACCGGAGCGTCCCCCGGCTTGTCAATGACGAGCTGGGCAAAGCCCATTATGCCCATGAGCGGATTGTTCAGCTCGTGGGCTATCCCGCCCGCGAGCCTGCCGACGCAAGAGAGTTTTGCCGCCTGGATAAGCTGGTCGCGCAGGAGCTTGTCCGCCGTCAGATTGCGCGCCACGTGAATAACCGCTATCATCGCGCCGGATGCGTTCAAGACGGGCAGGGTCGTGACCTGATACGCCCCGTCAAGGGCCATATCGGTAAATTCACCGGAGGCCGCGGCTGCCGTCAAGACCGTCTTTTCATGCGGACATCCCGCGTGCGGCCCCTTGCGGTCGAAAAATATCTCATGACAGGACTTCCCTGCAAGGGCTTCAGGCGTGGTCTTAAGACGGGCGGCGAGGGCCTTGTTGACCTTGAACGCCTTCCCATCCATATCGTGAATGGAAATCATCTCCTGCATGGCGTCAAAGGCCCACTGAAGGGTCTCCCGGTCGCTGGCGGCCGTCTCAAGAAGGCGCATCTTCTCATCGCCGCGCCTATTGACGGTATCGAGCATCTCATTGAACGCCGCGAACATCCCTCCTATATCATCGCCCGAGCCGGTCTCAAGGCGTCCGCCGGGCCCGCCTACGACGGTCGCCTTTATCGCCTTCAGGTTCCTGTCTATCGGCCCCGTAACCGTCTTCCTCATAACAACCGAAAGAAAGACGCCGCTGATAAAGGTGCCCATGATGCCCGCGAAAATCCATCTGGCGCTTTCCTTCGCAAGCGAGGCATACATCTGCTCAAGCGGCATGCGTATGACAAGCACGCCCCTTGCGCCGTCGCCCGCGTGGCAGGCCTTGCACTTAAAACGCGTCTCTATGGGCTGGAGATATACGAAGTATGGCGTGCCGTCGGCCCTCTCGATATAATTCACGGGCCCGGCGCCCCAATCCCGCCGGTATCTCTCAAGCGCGGCCTTGAACTCCGGGGAGTATACGCCCGCGGCGACGTTACGCGCCTCGTTGACGTGGCCGGCCAGCCATTCCGGCCTGGCCGTGCCGCGAACCTTGATTACCTCGTTGATGGTCTTCATGTCGCGGAAGGCCTCTTCAACGCCGTTACTTCTGACGATGGAGATGCTGCCGAGCCCATGGGCCGTGCCCAGGTCGCGGAGCATGTACCGGACGAGGTCGGCCCGCTCTTCTATCATGTCTTCGTATATGGCCGTCAACACCGGCTCGGCCACGAGCCTTGAGGCCTGGAGCTTCTCGTCGAGAAGGTCGGCCTCCTTCATCTTCACGCCGAAATATATGGCAACGCCCGCGCCAAGGGCGGTAAGGATTACAACAAGACTGACTATCTTAAAGTGTATGCCGTTGCGAAACATTTATCCCCTTGAAGAGAACAACACGGAATCTCAGCCGCATGCGCGAGCTAACAATAGCCTCGCAAACGGCCCGTTGCGCCACGCACGCAAAAAATCAGGAGGCCAAACCAATTACTACGGGGGACAAGACCGGCTCATTATCCCCTTATAATTTTATCGGCTGTTCTTCCAATTTTATTGAGCGATTTAAATGCGGCGCAAACCGGGGCAGACCCGGGATGCGACCGGTCTACTGCTTGCCCCTGCTGCGTTGGAGAGGCATGACGATATATTTAAGGCTGGAAAGCGGTTGGCAGAGGACTGGAGAATAAACTGCCTCGCGGCAAGCTGCGGTGTATCAGACCCTAAAAGAATAACACGCGCCGGTTCAGACCAGGCCCTCCATCTCGACTCGCAGGTCGCGCGTCATAAGCTCCATGGCCGCCTCCTTTGGCGGCTTGGACTCGTATATGACCCTGTAGACCTCGGCCGTTACAGGCATCTCCACGCCTGCCTTGCAGGCCAGCGCATACGCCCCTTTGGAGGTCTTTACACCCTCGGCAACGCTAAGGCGGCCGTCTACCGCCTCTGCCACGGTCTTGCCCCGTCCTATGCTCAGGCCGGTCGTATAATTCCGGCTCAGAGGCCCGGTGCACGTCAGGACAAGGTCTCCGAGACCTGAAAGACCGGAGAAGGTAAGGGGGTTCGCGCCGAGCTTGACACCGAGCCTCGATATCTCCGCAAGCCCTCGCGTGATAAGCGCGGCCCTTGCGTTTGCGCCGAGGCCTATGCCGTCGCAGATACCCGAGGCTATGGCGATGACGTTCTTGAACGCGCCGCCGAGCTCTACGCCGATTACGTCGGCGCCGGCATAGACGCGGAAGTACGCGGTGGAAAAAAGCTTTTGCACGCGCTCGGCGGCCTGCGGATTGTCAGAGGCGGCAACGGCCGCCGCTGGCAGCCGCGCGCTGACCTCGCTTGCAAAGGTCGGACCCGATATGACGGCTATTGCGCGATACGGCGTATCCCTGAGCACGTCCTTCAAGACCCCGGAGGGCGTAAGCAGCGTCCTGTCCTCTATGCCCTTTGTCGCGCTGACGATGACGGCGTCTTTCGAGATATGCGGCCTGGCCGCGGCAAAGATATCCCGCACGCCGTGTGACGGCACGGCGTTAAGCACAACGGTGGAACCGGCGAGCGCGGCGGTAACATCGGTATAAGGGGTCAGATTACCGGAGAGCCTTACGCCGGGGAGAAAGAGGACGTTCTCCCGCGTGGAAGCGATTGCGCGGAAGGCCTCCTCCTCGCGCACCCACAGACGCACCTCGAAACCCTTGTCCGCAAGCAGATTCGCAAGAGTCGTGCCCCAGCTTCCGCCGCCCATGACCGTTATGCGTTCCATTACTCAGCCTCTTCTTTCCGATAGCGTGAACGTTATCGTCGCGGACGCCGCACCCGGCGTCAATCGTACGACGGCGACTTTTCCTTTATCTTCGTATACTTCTCCGAGCCGACGCCTTCGTCTATGCGCAATTGAACGGCCTCCATAAGAACGTCTATCGCGGCCCTGTTCGGGTATTTATCCTTGAGCCCCTTCAGGAGCGCAAGCGCCTCGTCAAGCCTGCCGGACTCGCTGAGCGATTTTGCAATCCCCAGCTTGGCGTCGACGGCAAAGGAGGTCTGGGGATAGCACTCAATCACCTTCCCGTACCCGGCCAGGGCGTCGTCAAGGCTGCCTTCTATATAGTAGGTATTTGCAATCTGGTACTGTATCTCCGGCAAACGCTCGCCTGATGCGCGGTTGAGCAACTCGGTAAACTCCACGCGCGCCTGCCTGAAGTCGTTGAGCATTATATACTCCATGGCTATCATGTACTGTATCCTCGTGTACTCGGACGGCCTGTCCGTAATGAACCTCTGGTACTGCTCTATGGCCAGGACGTGGTCCCCGTTGGCGGCATAGATGGCCGCAAGGTCTTCTCGCGCGTCAATCGTCTCGGGCGCGTTGGGATACATGAAGTAGAGGGTGGAATAGGCCTCCATCGCCCTCTTCTTGTCGCCTATATATCTGTTATATATCTGCGCAATCCTGTACTGGCTCTTCGGCGCGAAGGAGGACTCCGGGTGCTTGTCCACCACGTACTGATACTGGCTGAGAGCGGTCTCGATATCCCCGTTGGAAAACGTCGTCTCGGCCTTGTCAAATACCGCGCGCCCCGGGTCGGTCGTGCAGGCCGAGAGCATGAACGCGCACAGGAAGATGACCATGATGGCGCGCCCGGCGCCTGCAATCAAACGGCCATGCACAAGGCGCGGCAAAAACCCTGCCGCCCGTCCGTAAGCGCCGGGTCTGAGCGGGACAGCCTTTATTACAGCATGGAACAGCCCCATCCGCTACCCCTCGGCCTCGTCGTCGTCCGTATCCGCATCCGACTCGGCTATCGGCGCTATGCCGGTTATGCGCTCATCCTTTTCTATGTCCATAATCTTTACGCCCTGCGTGTTCCTGCCTATCACCGTCACGTCTTTCATGGCGATGCGTATTATCTTGCCGGTCGAGGTCGATATCATTAGCTCGTCCGTATCCCTCACCTTGGCGATACAGGCGACGGGACCGTTCCTCTCGGTCACCTTGATATTGATGATACCCTGTCCGCCCCTGGCCTGGGCGCGGTACTCGGAAAACTCCGTCCGCTTGCCGAAACCGTGCTCGGTGATGGTCAGCACCGTGGCGTCCTCAACCGTATCCATGGAAACGACACGGTCTTCTCCCGCAAGTTTTATGGCCTTTACGCCCCTTGCCTGGCGCCCCATCTCCCTTACCTCCGTCTCGCTGAACCGGATGGACTGACCGTCCCTCGTGCCGAGGAAGAGGTCCATCTTGCCGTCGGTAAGGCGCGCGGAGATGAGTGAGTCGCCCTCGTCAAGGTTGACGGCGATAAGCCCGCCTGAACGGATACTGGAAAAGCTCATGAGGTCGGACTTCTTTATCACGCCGTGGGCCGTGGCCATGACGATGTATCTGTCCTCCACGAACTCCTTGACTGGCAGGAAGGCCGTTATCTTCTCGTCCTGCGCAAGGTTGAGGATGTTTACTATCGCCTTGCCCCTGGCCGCCCTTCCGGCCTGCGGTATGTCGTATACTTTAAGTGCATAAGCCCTGCCCTTATCGGTAAAAAAGAGTATATGCGAATGGGTGGAGGCGACAAAGAGGGCGCAGACAAAATCCTCGTCCTTCGTAGTCATGCCCATCTTGCCCTTACCGCCGCGTTTTTGTATCTTGAAGAGGGACGTGGGGTTCCTCTTTATATACCCGCCGCTGGTTATGTTGACCACCATGTCCTCGTCGGCGACGATATCCTCTATGGTTATCTCGCCGGACTCCTCGACGATGGCGGTCCTGCGCTCGTCGCCGAAGCGTTCCTTTAGTTCCTTCAGCTCGCCGACGATTACCTCCATCAACAGGGGCTCGCTCGCCAGTATCTCTTCAAGGGACGCTATCAGCTTCAAGACCGCCTTGTACTCTTCGATTATCTTGTCGCGCTCAAGGGCCGTGAGCCTCTGCAGCCTCATGTCGAGTATCGCCTGAGACTGAATCTCCGAGAGCTTCCAGTTCTTCATGAGGGCGCTTCTGGCCTCGACCGGGCTCTTGGAGGCGCGTATGGCCTTTATGACGGCATCGAGATTATCCAGGGCGATCTTCAACCCCTCCAATATATGCGCCCTCTCCCGCGCGCGCTTGAGGTCGTAGATGACCCGCCGCGTCGTGACCTCTTTCCTGAACTTGACGAACTCGTTCATAAGCCCGGCGAGCGTCAGCACCTTCGGCTGGCCGTTGACGATGGCCAGGTTAATGATGCCGAACGAGGTCTTCATCTGGGTGTGCAGGTAGAGGTTATTGAGTATAACCTCGGCCACCTCGTCCCTTTTAAGGTCGACGACGATGCGCATGCCGTCGCGGTCGGATTCGTCCCTCACGTCCGAGATGCCCTCGACCTTTTTATCACGCGCAAGCGCGGCTATGGCCTCGATGAGCCGGGTCTTGTTGACCATGTAGGGTATCTCGGTGATGATGATGGACTGGCGCCCGGTGCGCGGGTTCTTCTCGATGCCGGCCTTGGCGCGAAGCTGGATGACGCCCCTGCCCGTCTCGTATGCGTCGCGGATGCCCTTTCTGCCGTGTATGAAACCGCCGGTCGGAAAATCCGGCCCCTGCACCAGGCGCATCAGCTCCTTCGGCGCGGCCGCGGGTTTTTTGATAAGGTAGAGGATTGCTTCTATGACCTCGGAGAGGTTATGCGGCGGCATGTTCGTGGCCATGCCCACGGCGATGCCCGAAGAGCCGTTTACGAGAAGGTTCGGAAAGGCCGCGGGAAGGACGACGGGCTCAACCGATGACTCGTCGTAGTTCGGCTGAAAGTCCACCGTCTCCTTCCCGATGTCGGCAAGGAGTTCGCCGGCAAGGCGCGCGAGCCTGACCTCGGTGTACCTCATGGCGGCCGGCGCGTCCCCGTCTATGGAGCCGAAGTTGCCCTGGCCGTCGACAAGCGGATACCGGAGCGAAAAGTCCTGCACCATCCTCGTTATCGCGTCGTATATGGCGGAGTCGCCGTGCGGATGGTATTTACCCATGACGTCGCCGACGACGCGCGCAGACTTCTTGTAGGGCTTGTTCCACTCCACGCCCATCTCGTGCATGCCGAAGAGTATGCGGCGGTGGACGGGCTTCAAGCCGTCGCGCACGTCGGGCAGCGCCCTGCCGACTATGACCGACATGGCATAGTCGATGTACGACTTCTTCATCTCGTCTTCTATGTAAACCGGCCTGTATTCCTGCGCCATTTGGCCCTCTCAAACCTTGATTTATACGTCAACTACCCTGACCCGCACCCTTGGCGGCGGCAGGCGCGCTTGCGCTCATACGGCCCGTCCGTCTCAAGACAATATGATATATTATGAAGGATTTAACGGCCTGTCAAGGTTCTTATGATGAAGAAACTTTCCCTCCCCGGAACGGTACAGCGTATTTCGCCTTGACAAAGGCTCCGTCTATTTCATAGAATATACTTCTTATGGTCAGCGCCCGTAGCATTTGATATACGCGCCTCAACGCTGGAGGGCCCATAGCTCAGTTGGAAGAGCCACCGGCTCATAACCGGTCTGTCCCTGGTTCGAGCCCAGGTGGGCCCACCATATTTATCAACGCAGCCCGCGCCGGCCTGTCAATAATTCTATATAACCCGTTGCCTGTCATACCGGCTTCACACATGGAGGCAGTTTTGTTAGAGACCATCCGCGTTCTCGAAGAGATACAACGGTTAGACCTGGAGATCGCAGCAACAGAAGAGGAAGAGAAAAGGTATCTACTGGATATCGAGATTGCCGACGCACGGGCAGCCGCGCTTGCCGGGACGCGTGACAAGGCCTCCGCCGAGATGGGAGATATCAACACGCGCATCAGGGATATCGACGAAGAGATACGCAAATGCGGCGAGCGCGTCCAAAAGGACGAAAAACGCCTCGGAGAGATCAAGAACGACCGCGAGCTCAAGGCGCTCAATAAAGAGATGACAACGGCCAACAAGGCCGTCAAACAGCACGAGGAAGAAAAGGAGCGGGTGGTTGCCAGACTCGCTGAAAAGAAGACGGCGCACGACGCGGCAGTCGCCGCCCTCGGCGACGCAACGGGGCTCAGCGAACGTCTGAGCGGCGAGATGGCCTCCAAAAAACCCGCATGGGAAGAGATAAGACAAAAGGACGCCGCGCTTAAAGAGACCGAAAAGTCCCGCATAAGCCCGCAAATATTTAAAAAGTACGAGTCCATCAGATCCAAAAGAGGCGGCATCGGCCTTGCAAAGGTCGTAAACGAGACCTGTCACGGCTGCTTCATTCATATCCCGCCGCAAGTATACATCATGCTCAAAAGGGGCGTAAGCGAGCTTATGACCTGTCCGCATTGCCACCGGATACTCTACACCGAAGCGGACCCGGCCCCGGGCACGAATTCACAGCCGGGCGCCTGAACCGGAAACAGGGCATCGCCCGGATTCAGCCAACCCCCATAACCCCAATGACAGACGCTGAGACGCTTCGCTTCATTACACACCTTGCCGAGACCCTCAACATGGACGAGACCTGCGGCCAACTCGGCATTTCAAAGACGCATGCGCGCGCCATGCTGAAGACCCTTATCCCGGCCAAACCAGCCGGGCAGACCCCGTTATTCAAAGAGACCTCCGCACAGAAAAAACCGGACGGCCAAAGGCGCGCTCACGCGCCGGGCCATACCATTAACGTGGACGGCGCCTCGCGCGGCAACCCCGGACTGGCAGGCGCCGGGGCGGTCATAAGAGACCGTGACGGCACGGTGGTAAAGAAATTGAAAAAGTTCCTCGGCTCGGTCACGAATAACGTGGCAGAGTACCAGGCCCTTATCATGGCCCTCGAGGCGGCAACGCACCTCGGACTTACGGACGTGCGCATCTACGCGGACTCGGAACTGATGGTCAAGCAGATAAACGGCGTATATAAGGTGAAAAGCGTTGACCTCAAGCCCCTGTACGACAAGGCCATGCTCCTCATCAAACGCCTGCCGTCAGTCAAACTCAGCCACATCATGCGCGAGGAAAACTCCCTTGCCGACGCAATGGCCAACGAGGCGATAGACACCCGCGAGACAAGGCATAATAACTGAGCAGACCATCTCGCCCAAAATCACAAGTAACATTAACCGAGACATGCTATTTAAAATTACTTGACTTATGGGCAAGTAGAGGTTATTATATTTTTACGGGGGAGCGAGAAAAACATATTAAAGGAGTACAGGTATGCCCTCACGTCCCCCAAGAACAAGCATCATTCAGGTCTCTTATTTAATACCGATAACCGAAGACAGATTTTTAGGGACTGGAAAGAAGCACCACGACTTACGATGGCAATTGCATAAAGAAAAACTCTACAGCGAGTTCGGCGGCTATACGATTTCACCCGGCTTATACAGCGGCGCATATACCGACCCTAACGCGAAAAAAGAAGTCACGGACGAGTCATTTGAATTTCGAGTAGCCGTCTCCTCAAAAGAGATTGGAAAATTACGCAAATTTTTAAAGGAATTTGTCGGCCCCCTCTTCAGACAAAAAATGATCTATACGGTAGTAAAGGGTGAAGTGGAGTTTATAGAAAGCAACCTGGACATGATCAAGATAATGCCGTAGCCTCCCAAGAAGAAGCGCGGCCAATAAAATGATCAAATACACGACATTACGGCACGAGACCGTAGACATAGAACTCTTGCCAAAGGCGCACAAGACGCTTTTCCTTGAGGTATCCGAATACTACAGACAGAAGCCGTCATGGGTTGACTTCCAGAATTTCTGGCTGACAAAGATAACGGGAACTCTTGCGAAAAAACTCACAAGAGCCGAAATCATACAGACCGCCATCTACAAGATATGCCAGGACATGGACTCAAGGCTTGGAATCGAACAGGGATATATCAGGCAGAGCGACTACAGAGACATACTCGCCATGATAATCTATAAAAATTATTCATCGAGGTATCAATTCTGTAAAGAGGTCGGGATAGACGAAGCATTTCTCTCCAATGTCCTGAACAAAAAGAAGAGCTTCTCAATAGAGAACCTCGAGAAGATACTGGCAAAGATAGGCTACGAGATAGAGATAAGAAAAAAAACCGCATAAGACCCTATAAGCACAGGATGCCCATTATGTTGCGCTTGGGCATCCTGTGCTTTCGCTCCGCCAACCGTGCTCGCCTCTGTCAGCACACGCAGCCATAACCCATCCTGATACACAAATACTTCGCCATTAAAACAACCCTGTTGACCTAAGCACCCTGCGGATGTGATAATGATAAAGACGCCGGAGGATGCAGGGCGGCCGCTGACGGCTTTAAAACCGTTGGAGGAAAGTCCGGACACCACAGGGCAGGGAGGCCGCTAACAGCGGCCGGGGGCGACCCCAGGGACAGGGCCACAGAAAACGAGACCGCCCAGCGCCACTTTCCGACACCAAGATTTTCGCAGACGCGAGCCTTTGTGTTGGGAAGTGGCGCTGGGCAAGGGTGAAATGGCGGGGTAAGAGCCCACCAGGGCGCCGGGTGACCGGCGCTGCTAGGCAACCCCCTCCCGGTGCAAGGCCAAATAGGCGCCGATTCAAGGACGGCCCGTCCTTACTTCCTCCTCGCGGAGGGATGTCGGCGCGGGTTGGCTGCTCGAGGCCGGCGGCAACGCCGGTCCCAGATGAATGGCCGTTGCCCCTCACGGGGAACAGAATCCGGCTTACGGCATCCTCCGGCGTCATTTTTATCAATGGGACTATCGGCCTTCCTCCGTCTTTGCGGATTGCGCCGGTCGTCCTTTTTTTAGCCGTAAAAACAACTGTTGAAACCGGGCCGGATAAGTGGTAGAAAATCCTATACCGAAATAATATGGTCGTCGTGCCGTTCTAACGCCGATATGCGCTGAGAGGGGGGATTACATGGGCATACTTGACGGGAAAAAAGGCGTCATCTTCGGCGTCGCCAATGAGAGGAGCATCGCCTGGGCCGTGGCGCAGGCACTGCATAAGGAAGGTATGGAACTCGCCTTCACCTACGCGGGTGCGGCGCTTGAATCCAGGGTAAGACCTCTTGCCGAATCCCTCGGCGTCAAGATCATAGTGCCTTGCGACGTGACCGACTACGGCCAGATACAGGCTGTATTCGAGACCCTTCAGAAGGAATGGGGCGGGCTCGACGGGCTCGTGCATTCGCTCGCCTTTGCAAAGAAAGAAGAGCTTAAAGGCGAATACTACAACACCACTCGCGAGGGTTTCCGTCTGGCGCTCGACGTAAGCGCCTTCTCGCTCGTGGCCCTTACCAAAGCCGCGCTCCCTCTCATGGAGTCAAGGGGCGGCGCCATCGTCACCATGAGCTACTACGGCGCGGAAAAGGTCATCTCCAACTACAACGTCATGGGCGTTGCAAAGGCCGCCCTCGAGACCTCGGTACAATACCTTGCCGCGGACCTCGGGCCGAAGGGCGTCAGGATAAACACCATCTCGGCCGGGCCGGTGAAGACGCTCGCGGCAATGGGCATAAGCGGGTTCAAGGGCATCCTCGACATGGTGGAGACGAAGTCGCCTCTGCGCCGTAACGTCACGCAGGAAGACATAGCAAAGACCGCGCTCTACCTCCTGAGCGATCTCTCGAGCGGCGTGACCGGCGAGTCCGTCCACGTTGACGCCGGATATAACATCATGGGCATATAGCAGGCGGACGCTATCCGTACGCGCGGCACGTTATCGAGAGACCCTCGGCAGGCTCCTTTTCTTTTCACCTTTTTCACCAGTTAACCTTTTATCTTTATCAATAGCAAGGGGACATCCTCTTCCATGCGCCTTATCGCAGACCTTCACATACATTCCGGCTATTCGCGGGCAACGAGCAAGGAGATGAACCTGCCGACCATCGCCCGATGGGCGCGGCTCAAGGGCATAGACGTCGTCGGCACCGGAGACTTCACCCATCCGGCGCACTTCGCGTCCATCAAGGAGCTGCTCGAGCCATCCGCGCCCGGACTATTCAGGCTTCGCAAAGAGGCGAAAGACGCCAGACCGGTCCACTTCATGCTCACCGCCGAGGTGAGCAGCATCTGGACGCAAGGCGGCAGGACAAGGAAGGTCCACACCCTCGTCTTCGCCCCTGACATGAAGACGGTCGAGCGGATCAACAAAACCCTTGCGAGCATCGGTAATATCGCTTCGGACGGCCGCCCGATACTCGGCCTTTCAGCCTATGAGCTTGCCGGAATTGTCTTCGACGCCTCTGCCGAGGCCATGGTCGTGCCGGCGCACGCGTGGACTCCGTGGTTTTCCATCTTCGGCAGCAAGTCAGGTTTCGACTCCATTGAAGAATGTTTCGGCGACCTGAGCCGTCACATCTTTGCCATAGAGACCGGGCTTTCGTCCAACCCGGCCATGAACAGGCGCCTATCCAGCCTCGACCGCATAACGCTGATTTCCAACTCTGACGCGCACTCCCCGGCCAAGCTCGGACGCGAGGCAAACGTCTTCGACGCAAATCTTGACTATTATGAGATTAGGCGGATAATGAAGGAAAGGGACACCAAACATTTCCCGTATACCATCGAGTTCTATCCTGAAGAGGGCAAGTACCACTGCGACGGGCACAGGGAATGCGGGGTGCTTTTTACCCCGCAGGAGACGAAGAGGGCCAAGGGCGTATGCCCGGTATGCGGCAGGGGCGTGACCGTCGGCGTCCTCTCAAGGGTCGAGGCGCTTGCCGACAGGCCGGAAAACTACATCGCGCCCGATGCCCCGCCGACCGTGCACCTCGTGCCACTCGAGGAGATACTGGCGCAGGCGTTTGAATGCGGGGTCAACACCAAAAAGGTTAAGCACGAATACGAGCGGCTCATTGCCGAAGGCGGCAGCGAATTCGATATACTCCTGTGGAAGACGGACGACGAGCTGAGCAGCCTTGCGGGCAAGCGGATTGCCGAGGGCATTTTACGCGCGCGCAATGGCAATATAAGTATCGTCCCTGGCTTTGACGGAGAGTTCGGCAAGATAAACATATACGGACGGACCGAAGCCCCGCATCCGGCAAGACCGGTACAGGGGTCTCTCCTGTAACCAACGTGCATTTGAGTTATATATCATAACCTTCGACCGTCTTTGAACGGCGCGCCATGCCCGGCGCGCCCTTTCCCGCGGCTTACACCATACGGCTGAATATGTTCAAAAAGACCCTTGTATGTCTTGATAATTCAGACTGGTCTGTTGCGGCGTCAAACGCCGCGATAGCCCTCGCGTCCGCATTCAACGGCGAGACCGTCGGGTGCCACGTCTATGCCGCCCGGCTCCATGACGACCGCTTCCGCTCCATGGAGCCGTCCCTCCCCCCTCGATATCAAAACGAAGACGAACTCAGCCGCCAGCGCCAGGTCCATGACAGCCTCATAACCAAGGGGTTGCAGGTCATATCCGATTCTTACCTGAGCGCCTTTCTTGCCATGGCCGAAGGCGCTGGAGTTAAAGCGGTCGGGGTCTCGCGCGAGGGTCGCAACTACGCGGAACTCCTGAAAGAGACTTCTGAGACCAACAGCGGCCTCGTTGTCATGGGCGCTTACGGCCTCGGTGCAAACGACCAAAGACGCATCGGCAGCGTATGCGAGCGGCTCAGCCGCAATCTGAGCGTGGATTGTCTGATAATAAAGGATGCGCGCCCGGCCTTTGCAAAGGGCGCAATACTGGCAACGGCCATAGACGGCAGCCCGGAGTCCTTTGCCGCGCTGTGCGCCGCAATCGAGCTTGGCCGCGCCTTCGGCTGCCGCATCCACGCAATCGCGGCATACGACCATCTTTACCACGTCCGGGCGTTTCGCTCCCTTGCCGGGGTCTTGAGCGAAGAGGCTGGCAGGCTCTTTCGCTTCAAAGAGCAGGAACGCATGCACGAGGAGGTCATTGACAAAGGGCTTGCAAAACTCTATCAAGACCACCTTGACACGGCCGTTGATATCGGAGGCCAGGCAGGGGTCGAGGTGGCGCCGACGCTCCTTGCAGGCAAGCCAACGGACGAGATAATACGCTACTGCGCATCAACCAAAGCCGCGCTCCTCGTCATGGGAAGGCGCGGACTGCATTCAAACGACTCTTCTATTGACATCGGCTC
>JACRNO010000069.1 GCA_016234855.1 Deltaproteobacteria bacterium
TAAGGTTCAGGGATGCGGGGGAGAGGCGAGGGGGGCTGTAGCGTGTGACCGGTGTCTTATCCCGTTGTTGAAAAACACTCTCTGTTTGTTCAGGCTGTGCAAAAAGCTCCCGACCCATCCGAAGGATGGGTGCCCCGAAGGCATCGAGGAGCGAGGAATGAGGCGTATTTTATCCATATGCCGCAGTGACGAGCCGGGGCACCCGCGTCAAGTGGCGTGGGTCAGATAACGCAGTAGATGGAGCTTTTGAAGAGCTACGCTCTTGTTGGTAAGGTAGTTTCCATTTAAAGGTTCGCCTTTGGCGTACTGCCAAACAACAGCATGTTATCCCGTTATCTCCGGCACGAGCATCCATCTGACGGCCCATTTGCCGTAGGCCGCGCCTTCGGTCTCGGCCGCGGGTTCGTCGTCGTGCCTGACAAGGCATACTACGCCGGCCATCCTGAAGGAGATGACCTCTCTGGACGGCTCATTGGCGAGCAGAAGAGATGCGAGTTTGGACAGGTGCGGCAGATGGCCGACGAGGGCCGTGTCGGTCTGCATGGTCTTGAGTTGTTCGGCGATGATGGCAGGGTCGTCAAGCGGGGCCAGTCCATGGGCTACGGCCAAGCCCTGGGCCGGGCGTATCTGGTCTGCCAGGGATTGAGCTGTCTGCACGGCGCGCTTCTTGTCGCTGTGGAGTATCTGGGCGATATTTACGCCGTGGCGCGAGGCGTATGTCGCCACCCTGCGTATCTCGCCGAGGCCGACCTCTGAGAGGCCTCTTTCAGGGTCTTCGGTCTTGTTCTTCGTTTCCGCGTGCTGGATGAGGTAGAGGTGCATAGGCGGCCTCCTTAAAGCTTGTAGCGCGAGGTTTTGACCCCGCTGTAAGAAGATGCAGTGGAACGCGCCTGATACATGGCCCTGTCAAGGCCCTTGCGTTGCAACGTCGAGAAGGTTTTTATATCACAACGGGCGCGGTCAATGCAGATACCCGCGGCCTGTCGCGCGTCCGTCAAGTGATGGTGGGCGGTACTGGGTTTGAACCAGTGGCTTCCACCGTGTGAGGATGGCACTCTACCGCTGAGTTAACCGCCCGGGTGGCTCGAATACACTGCATCATATAAAATGCCGGGGGCAATGTCAAGCATGGCCGGGTCCAGGGCCGACTGGGCCTGTTTTTCCCCGGCAAAGCCCGCTTCCGTGCCTGTAATCGAGCTTCGGCCGGGCCGGGTCATGTATTAGAATTGGCTTGAATAAATAACGCCATAACGGTATATTTAATGGTTGGAGAGGCAGGCGGCCAGGGTCTTTGCACGGCGGGTGTGTCGACTGTTTCCGTCCGTGTAACGGACGCTGCTGTTACTGGCGCCCGGCCTATGTCCGGGGGTTTTTACGGAGAGATTGTCAATGACCGGGCCTGTTCAATGAGGATTATGTGTATTGACCTTGGGACGAAGACTATCGGCATGGCCGTAAGCGACTCGATGGGCCTTACTGCCCAGCCCGTATCGACTATCCGGCGTAAGGCCATTGAGGCTGATATCGCGGAACTCATCGGTATCGCCCGTGAGCGCGAGGTCGAGCGGATAGTCGTCGGTCTGCCGGTAAACATGGACGGCACAGAGGGGCCGGCCGCGCTGGCTACTCGCAGATTCGTCGAAAGGCTCAAGGGGCACACGGAGTTGCCAATCGAGTTCTGGGACGAGCGTATGTCCACGGCCGCCGTAACCCGCGTGCTTATCGACGCCGACGTCAGCCGCGAAAAGAGGAAGGCTTCCGTGGATAAACTTGCGGCATCCTATATCCTTCAGGGGTATCTGGACAACCGAAGGCGCCAAAAGCATAACGGTAGCGCACAAGGCGCGGACGGGAGTAATAACGGTCATGGCTGTCCGTGAATCGATACAAGGCCCTGCAGGACGCGTACGGCGCGCCGCTATAGCGGTCGTAGCGGTCTCCAGCGCTGCCCTGCTCGTTGCGGGCATCCTGGTCTATCTCGCGCTCTATACGCCGATATCGGCCGACGGACAGACGCGGGTCGTGGAGATACCGAAGGGGACGAGTTTCAGGGTCATCGCGGCCTCGCTTGAAAAGGACGGCGTCATCGGAAACGCGCGCGCCTTTGCTTACGCCGCGCAGTTCCTTGGCAAGGTCAAGGCCATAAAGGCGGGCGAGTACGAGTTCAACCGCTCCATGAACACCATGGAGATACTCGATATCCTCGTAAGCGGCAGGGTCAGGCAGCATCCGGTGACAATACCGGAGGGTTATAACATCCGCGAGATTGCGGCGGTCCTTAAGGAGGCCGGTCTCGTTGACGAGGGCGAATTCACGGCAAGGGCAACCGACGCGGACTTCGTCCGCTCCATGGGGCTCGAAGGCCGCACATTCGAGGGATATCTATTCCCTGACACGTATATCCTTACGAAGGGGATGAGTTCCGACGAGATAATCACCGGAATGGCGCAGAGGTTCAAGACGGTATATTTTCCGCAACTCGACGCCATGGCAAAGGCGGCCGGGATGCCAACGGCCAAAGTCGTCACGCTCGCGTCCATCATAGAAAAGGAGACGGGCAAGCCTGACGAGCGCGCTCTGATATCGTCGGTCTTTCACAACAGGCTGAAAAAACGGATCAAGCTCCAGAGCGATCCCACGGTCATATACGCGATAGAGGGTTTCGACGGCAACCTGAGGAGAAGAGACCTCCTGAGGAAGAACCCGTATAATACATACGTCAACTACGGCCTGCCGCCAGGGCCTATCGCAAACCCGGGCAGGGAGTCATTGAGGGCGGCCATAGCGCCTGACGAAGGCGGCTATCTCTACTTCGTCTCAAAGAACAACGGCACGCACTTTTTTTCAAAGACGCTGAGGGAGCACAATAACGCCGTCAACGTTTATCAAAAGCGCAGGCCGTATGCAAAGGCCGTAAAAGAGGGATAGGTTGATGAAAGAAACGTTTGCCGTCGTGCTCGCGGCATTGGTCGTTGAGTTTGGGGCCTTTGGGGCGTCAGGCGCGGCAGCTGCCGAAGGCGGCCGCAAGGGGGTTGGCGCGCCGCAGCAACCCGGCAGATACAATGTCGAGACCGTGGAGTACGAGACTACCGGTGGCGTTCGCGGGCTCTATAACCGCAAGGCGGTCATCAAGATAGACACGGCCACGGGCAAGACCTGGTATCTTAAGGAGGTGCCGAACAAGGGCATCGACTCTGCAGGCACGACGAAGTACTGGGTCGAGCTTGAGGATTACGTCGGCGACCGTTACCCGGCTTTCGAACCCGCCAGATAGGCTCGCGTTTAAAAAGGCCTCGAAGATGGATTTGGTATATATTCGATGAATAGAGATAAAAAACGCGTCCTTGTCCTGCACTATTCGCAGACCGGCCAGCTTACCCGCGCAGCGCGTTCAATGATGGCGCCGCTTGAAGGGCGGGGTGATATAGAGGTCGTATGGGCCGAGATGCGGCCCGCTACGCCGTATCCGTTCCCGTGGCCGTTTTTCGCGTTCCTTAACGTCTTCCCGGAGTCCGTGCACATGGACGCCCCGAGGATGCGGCCGTTGGGCATATTGCCCGGCGAGAGATTCGACCTTGTCATACTGGCCTATCAGGTCTGGTTCCTCTCACCGGCGCTGCCGATCACCGGTTTCCTGAAGTCGGAGGATGCAAGGCTGCTCGCTGGCAAGCCAGTAATAACGTTTATAGTATGCAGGAATATGTGGCTGACGGCGCAGGAGAAGGTCAAAAGGCTCCTTGCAGCCGCAGGCGCAAGGCTCATAGACAACGTCGTGCTCGTTGACCAGGGCCATCCCCTGGCCACCTTTGTAACGACCCCGCGCTGGCTGTGGACGGGGCGTAAGAACGGCTTCTGGGGCGTCTTTCCGCCGGCCGGGGTGAGCGAGGCCGATATCAATGGCGCGGCGCGTTTTGGCCGCGCCATTGTTGATGCGCTTACCCGGGCAGGCGGGCGACTTGACGCCTCAATCCTCCACGGGATGGGCGCCGTAAGGGTCAATTCGGGCTATGTGGCGAGCGAGAGGCTCGCGCACAGGAGTTTTTACGTGTGGGGCAGGCTTCTTCGCGCCATAGGGCCGCAAGAGAGCTGGTTAAGGAAGGCCATGCTCCTGGTCTATGCGGTCTTTCTTATAGTGATGATACTGACGCTCGTGCCTCTGGGCATTGTCATACGCGCCTGTCTCAAGCCTTTGATAAAGAAGAGGCTTGACGCGGAGGTCAGGCGGCTTGAAGAGCCGTCAGGCTCGGGCACCGAGCGCATCGAAGGGTATGCATGAGGCTTTGCCGTCAACTCAGTGCCGGGCTATGTTGAACAGGCCCGGACTATGCCGAGGGAAGAGATAAAATGACCACTAAAGTATACATAAACGACCTGGCGATATTCCTGCCGAACGAGCCGGTCTCCAACGACGACATGGAGAAGGTGCTCGGCCTGGTGGGCGGCGTGCCGTCGCGTTCGAGAAAACTGGTGCTCAGGAATAACGGCATCAAGACGCGCTATTATGCTATCGACCCGCGCACCGGCAAATACACGCACAACAACGCGCACATGACCGCAGAGGCCGTAAGGGCGCTGTGCAGGACGAGCGGGACGGAGCTTGAGGATATCGAGTGCATCTGCTGCGGCACGTCGAGCCCGGACCAGCTGAAACCCGCGCACGGCCAGATGGTCCACGGCGAGCTGCGCTGCCCGCCCTGCGAGGTGATAACGACGGCCGGGGTCTGCGGCTCCGGCATGACGGCCATGAAGTACGCCTATATGAACGTCGCGCTCGGACTGACCAGGAACGCCGTTGCCACGGGCTCCGAGTTCTCGTCGAGCTTCATGCGCGGCTATAACTTCGAGCCGGAGATAATGGCGCGCATAGAAAACCTCGAGAAGCACCCGGCCCTCGCCTTTGAAAAGGACTTTCTCCGCTGGATGCTCTCGGACGGTTCAGGCGCGGCCCTTCTGTCCAAGACGCCCAACTCAGGCGCCCCGTCGCTGCGCATCGATTGGATTGAAAATGTCTCCTATGCGGGCGATATGCCGGTTTGCATGTACAGCGGGGCTGTCAAGCAGGAGGACGGATACCTTCAGGGCTGGCGCGAGGCAGGCGACCCGCTGGATATCATCAAGTGGAACTACCTTGCGGTCAAGCAGGACGCGCGCCTTCTTGACGAGCACATCATGAACGTCAGCGTTGACAGGGCGCTCGCGCATTGCGTGAAGAAGCATAAGCTCAAGATGGACGACGTTACATGGTTCCTGCCGCATTATTCGTCTGAGTACTTCCGTTCGCGGATATACAACGCCATGGAGAAGAAGGGTTTCGCCGTGCCTTATGAGCGTTGGTTCACCAACCTGACGGCCAAGGGCAACGTCGGCTCCGCCTCCATATACATAATCATGGAGGAGCTGCTCCACTCCGGCAGGTTGAAGTCCGGGGACAGGCTCCTGTGCTACATACCCGAGAGCGCGCGATTCGCCATCTGTTATATGATGCTGACCGTGGTGTAAGTTGGGAGTTAGGAGATAGAAGGTAATACTCCTCCCCTTATTTAAGGGGAGGCAGGGAGGGGTTAGTCTTTTGGCAGGACAACCTTAACTCCCCCCAGCCCCCTCTTTAAAAAAGAGGGGGAGTTAGGA
>JACRNO010000080.1 GCA_016234855.1 Deltaproteobacteria bacterium
TGAACGGATTGCGGGTTTGGCGGGCGGTAAGGTGGCAGGGGAGACCGGGATTTGAAAGTGAGGGTGGGCTTTAAGAGCGCCGCTGTTTTTGAATCCCCCCCTTTAGAAAAGAGACCTTTGCATAACTAAAAATATAGAGCACAACTGTCATTTCGAGCGCAGCGAGAAATCTCGTTTTTTGCATAATTTAATGAATTACAAGATTGAAATTATCCGCAAAAAAACGGATAATTTGCAAGCAAGGAATATTGCATTTGTATTCGCACGCTTCATCCCGCGAAAAACTGCGGGATGAAGCGTGCTGTCCTTGACTCGTCGCTTGTGCGCTAACGTTGTATCTTTGGCGCCAGAAGCGCTCCTCGAAATGACAAGAATGTCCTTTCTTAAGGGTTATGCAAAGGTCTCCTTGAAAAAGGGGGAAGTTTAAGCCCTGAGCTACGGCTTGGCAGGGTTTGTTATGCAGACCTGTGGCGCAGACCTTCAGGTCTGCTTTCTTTTGTGCCAGGCGTTCCGGCGCTTTATTGCCGGACGCAAGGGTTTAACCACGGCGCTATAGCTTCTGTATCACCCACCTTACCCTGCCGAGTATCAGCCCGTCGTTGGCGGCCGCCGTGTGCTTGACGACCGGGGCGTAACGGCTGTTGTCGGCCTTCAAAATGAGTTGTTCGGTCTCGATGTATGCCCGTCTTACGGCCGCGCCTTCGTGCACCAGCCAGACCGCGTAGAGCCTGCCGTTTACGAGGGCGCGGTCCGCGCCGTCCACCCCGAGTATTGCCCCGTCATAGAGGGACGGCTCCATTGAATCCCCTTTTAACACTACCGCCGCAACCCCTTCCGTTGCGAACCCGTGCGGCACCGCCATTGCCTCGGTTACGCGAGTCCCGGTAAGGCGTCTTGCGCCGTCAGGCGCGGCAAGCGAGAAGACGTCGACGAGGGCGCACCCGGCGCCGGGTGTGGTTGAAGCGTTGAGTTGGGATTGTTCGCCCTCGCCCGTAAGCACCCATTTTATGTTCAGTCTGTTTCGCTCGCAGAAGATGGATATCTTGTCAAGCGGAAGACTGCCGCGGGATTTTCTCTCCGCAAGCGCGCTTTTTGTAAGCCCAAGAAGCTCAGCGACCTGATAGTCGTATCTCAAGTTTTTCTGGGATTTTATGCGCTTAAGCACATCATCAAAGTTCACAAATATTACCGCCTTATTTTTGACTTGACAAAGATTAGAAATGTGACCATAATAGCCTTTCATCAAGGACTATGGGCTCTGGTATTTCCAATGACAGATCATATATGGCGTCGTATAAATCATTCTATAGCCAGTACGTTGGCTGCCCGTCCTGAACCCGTTGATATATTCAAAGCAAGCGTCAAGCACATCCATGACAACCAGGATGCCGCAACGTTAAATGGTAATGATGCTGTGTCAGTGGAAGAAACCGTTCCGGATATGCGGCCCAAAGGGGCGTTATGACCGGTCCGCTCTTCGATTGTCAGGGGCCTTATGCCGGTCTGCATGACTGTCGTGTTGCAAATTCGCGTAATAACACAGGCGCGTTTGCGCGCGGTTTTATTTTTGCGTGACGGCCTTTCAGTCATTGTCTCGGTTCAGTTGCCAGTGACGTGACCGGAGATTCTCAGGTCTGCGGGTTGATGGCCGTGGCCGGAGATTGTGTATTCTAAGATATCAAATGCGCCGGGATGATGTTTCCCGGTCGTTTGATCTATGCCGGATTTGCGTATGCGCTTCTGGGCGTATTGGTCTGTCTTTTCCTCCGGTTCGGGTGTAAGGCAAGGGCATTTTATAGCGTTATATCCGCGTGCTGCAGCGTTTCTCAAGGAGACACAGAGGGTAATTATATTGTCGATGATTTATTATGTGCAACCTATTACGTCGAGTTCCTGCGACTGACGAGTCTCTACGTCTGTCTTTGAATTCGGCGAATTTGGCGTTGTCAACATAATGGCGCTGTGTGTCGGTTTTTTTGAAGCCTCATGGGGCTGGAGGTGAAAAAAATATCACCCCGTCAATTGTATGGCTATTTTAACACAAAGACGGAATCTTTCAAGTGAAATTTAGGAATTGACCTGCCAGTATCTGTCTTCTCGAAGAAGCGCAAGTTATTAAAGTATCTCGTTTATTCCGCGATAAGATAAAGACAATCCTGTGTATCCCGCACGCGTATACCGGGGCCGGGTTTCGTTATCAAGTCTTACGGTCTTGAATTACCGGTTGCAGCGGTTATAGTCCGGCAGGTTTGAGTGCGTGAAATCAATTGGAGGTTGGCGCCTTGGGAATCATTCAACGTGTTAGCATAAAAAGGTTTTTGACGGCAGTGGTCGGGTTGCTTGTGGTGATACTTGCCGCCCAGTCGGTTCTCGGCTTCATCGACAAATACAATTACAAGCGCGAGATGGAGCGGGTCGATATAGCCAACGAACTTGCCGACTACATACTTGAAGCGACCGGGTTCGAGGCCAAGGAGCGCGGGATGACGGTCATAGCGCTCAATTCGAATACAGCGCTTGACGCGTCTCAAATCGAGAGGATACGCGCCGTGCGAGAGAGCGGCGAGCAGGCGTGGACAAAGGCCATTGCCGACGCGAAACTTCTTACCGATGATCTCGATACCTCTAACTCGCTTCTTCGATCGGCAGTCTCGAAGCTCCATGCGACGCACGGCGAGATGATTGAGGCCAGGAGGAAGGCCGACAGGAATTTTACAATGGCGGCAAAGGATTATGCGGCGCAGGAATGGATAAGGGCCATAACGGGCTTTATAGATGCCAATACCGAATTGCGTCTGTCTGCCTTCACCTCAACGGCAAGCAAGGACACCATGCAGGAGGCCCTGCGCGTGAACCTGGAACTCAAGCAGGCGATATGGCTCGTCGGCGAGTACGCGGGCAGGGAGAGGGCGACCGCCGGCAACTTCATCAGCGCGGGCAAGCCCATGGACGCGGCCGCGATTGAGAAGCTCAATACCTTCAGGGCCATCGTGGATATCAACGTCAAGCCGATAATGCGCCTGCGGGAGATGGGCGGTGTCGATGCCGGGATACTCAATGGTATCACAAAGATGGAAGGCGTCTTCCTCGGCAAGTTCGCCGAGACCAGACGCCAGGTATACGAGGCCTCGTCCACCGGCAGGTATCCGGTCTCAGGCGCCGAGTGGATAGCCCGGTCAAGCGAGGCGATAGACACCATCATCGACGTCTCGCTTGCCGTGGGCAAATCCGTTGACGACAAGGTCATGGCCGAGCTTGCCGCGGCAAAGCGCGGTCTCGTCCTCTCGGCCGTTTTCGTGGTCATCATCTGCGTCGTCGGCATCGGTTCGATCTGGGTCATAAACAGCAAGGTTATCTCGCCCATGCTCCATCTGAACAGGTCGATGAGGGAGATAGAGAATACAGGGGACCTTACCACGCAGATAGAGATACATTCCGAGGACGAGAGCGGGCAGATGGCCGAGGCCTTCAACAGCATGATGGAGAAGTTCCACGCGATAATAACCGAGATACACGCCTCGGCCGAGCAACTCGCGTCTTCGTCCGAGGAGCTTTCCTCCTCCGCCATCCAGATAGCCGACGGCACGAAGCAACAGGCCAGTAAGGCCACGCAGGTATCCACCTCGTCCCATGAGATGTCCACGACCATTATCGAGGTCGCAAAGAACGTCCAGAGCGCGGCGGAGGCGGCAAAGGCCGCGAGCGGCGTGGCAGTGACAGGCGGGGATATCGTCGCCAGGACCATAGGCTCCATGACGGTCATATCCAAAAACGCGAAAGAGTCCAGCCAGATAATCTCCGCCCTCGGCACTCGCTCACGAGAGATAGGCAATATCATAAACGTCATTAACGACATAGCCGACCAGACGAACCTGCTGGCCCTTAACGCGGCCATAGAGGCGGCAAGGGCCGGGGAGCAGGGCAGGGGCTTTGCCGTCGTGGCCGACGAGGTGCGCAAGCTCGCTGAAAAGACGATGACCGCCACCAAGGAAATCGGCGCGATGATAAAGGCGATGCAGGACGAGATGACAAAGGCCATAGCCTCAGTTGAAAAAGAGGTGGTCGCGGTCACCGAAGGCGTCGGCTATGCCGGGGAGGCGGGCAATGCGCTTCGTGAGATAGTATCGAAGGTCGACGTCGTTACGGCCATGAACAACCAGATAACCACGGCCATAGAGGAGCAGTCGGCCGTCACCGAGCAGATAAGCGGCGATATCGCGGACGTGGCGACAGTCGTAAACCAGACGACGGCGGCCGCCCATCAGATTGCAAGAGCAAGCGAGGAGATAGCCGAGCACGCCTCAAGGCTGAAGACCACGGTCGAGGTCTTCAAAGTGCGAAGCGTCAGGGAGCAGGAGCGGTCTGCGCCGGACAAGCCTCTTAAGGTGGTCCAGCTCAACAGGCAGCCGGCCTTGGTCAAAGGGCTGTCGTAGCTCAGGCCTTCGGGTCGGATTGTGCCGCTGTGTTTGGCCGTTCATTGGTATATTTAAGGTTACGGGAGTATGTTGAGCGGGCAGGCCTTTTTGGCCTGCCCGCTTTTTTTGCAGGTTGGACGGCCTCTTTTTTCTTGGAAACGGCTTGAATTATGCTAATATTACATCCTGCGCGAAATTATGATAAAATCAAAAAGCAGGTCTGTGGCCCGTGCCTGCGATGTGTGTATCTCAATCATGCGGATTGTTTAACGCCGCCCGGCTATATGTTATAATATAATGTGGGGCAAACAGGGGTGCCATGAATACAAAAGAGTTTGAGAACGAACTCAAGATACATATAGAGGCGCGTTATCCCATCGTCTGGCTCGTCTCGTTCGAGGAACGCCGGGTGGAGAAGATAGTCGAGTCGGTTTGCGAGTCGATGAAGTTCGTCTTCTGGGGCTGGAGCGTATCGCGCGGACTCTACGGCGGGGAGAAAAAGAAACGCGAGCCTATGGGCAAGGAGAAGATACTCGGCGTCATCGAGGAGAAGATATCCAAGGCCGAGGAGGTAAATAACCTCTTTCTTCTCAAGGACATAGCAAGCTACTTCAATTCACACGAGTTCCTGCGTAAATTCAGGGACCTGCCCGCCATATTCGACGAGCACCGCTCCATCAATACCGTCTGCATACTATCGCCCACGCTCGGCGAGATACCGCCGGAGCTTGAGGAGGACATCGTCGTCCTGGAGCTCTCCCTGCCCGATTATGACGAGATCGCGGAGATGGTATCGCGCACGTACGGGCATCTCATCCCGGCCAAGTGGCACGCATCCACGCGCTCCATACTCTACAAGTCCTTGCAGGGGCTTTCGCTCGACAATATCCGCCGCGTCATCAGGAAGGCCGTAAGCCTGAATAACGGCGCGCTTAACGAGGACTGCATCTCGTACATACAGGACGAGAAACAGCAGATAATCAGGAAGCAGCGCATACTCGATTATTATCCGCACAAGGAGACGATAGAGCACATCGGCGGCCTGAGCGAGATAAAGAAGTGGTTCGTCGAGCGCGAGCACGTCTTCAGGCTCAGCCACGACAAGATCGACACCCTCGGGCTTGACGTGCCCAAGGGGCTGCTGCTCATAGGCGTGCCCGGCTCAGGCAAGAGCCTTTGCTGCAAGGCCCTTGCGGGCATCTGGAACCTGCCGCTTTTAAGGATGGACGTGGGCAAGCTCTTCGGCTCCACCGTGGGCGAGTCCGAGAAGAACATCCGGCGATGCATCCAGCTTGCGGAGGCGGTCTCGCCGTGCATACTATGGATAGACGAGATAGACAAGGCGTTCGGCGGCATAGGCGGATATCAGGGCGACTCCGGCACGCAGATGCGCGTATTCGGGACTTTTATTACGTGGCTGCAGGAGAAGGAGAACCCGGTTTTCGTCATCTCGACCGCTAACGAGCCGAAGAACCTGCCCCCTGAACTCTGGAGGAAGGGACGTTACGACGAGGTCTTCTTCGTCGACCTGCCGAGCGAGGAGGAGCGCGCGGAGATATTCCGCATACACCTTGAGCGCCGCGTGCAGAACATGCACCGCCTCAACCTGCGCGAGCTTGCGCAGAACTGCCAGGGCTTTACCGGCGCGGAGATCGAGCAGGCCGTAAAGGACGCGGTCGTGGCCACCTTCAACAAGGTGCACGAAGGCTCGGACGCGGGCGCCGTTGAGCAGGCAATAGAAGGCCTGCTTGCGCTCGACGTCACACAGCAGGAGCTCCTTGACGCCATCAGGCATATAACGCCGCTTTCCGTCCTCAAGAAAGAGGAGATAGAAGAGCTTCGCGAGTGGAGCCATCAGAGGGCCCGCCCGGCTTCCAAGTCGCTCTTCCTGCAGCGCGCCGAGACGCTCACGGAGGCCGAGAAGCGCGGCATCGCCGTGCACGAGGCCGGCCATTGCGTAATCATGTGGCTCAATTTCAGAAAGACCCCGGCGTTCGTCTCGGTTGACAATTATAAGAACTTCAGCGCCTACATCCCGCTCGACGAGGCGGTGCGTACGACCTTTACCAAGACCGACCTTGAAAAGGAGATAGGCGTCATATTGGGCGGCATGGTGGCCGAGGAGGAGACTATCGGCGGGGATTCCAAGACCGTCGGGGCCTCGCAAGACCTTCTGCAGGCCACGACCATCGCCAAGAAGATGGTCGTTGAGTACGGCTTCGGCGAGGTGATGAGGAACAAGTCGCTCATCGTCCTGCAGGACTACGCGTTCACCTCCGGCACCGAGGTCCTTGACGACATACAGAAAATCATAGACAACGCCAAGGAGACGACGGCGGCCATGATATCCAGAAACAAGGAAACACTCGGACGCCTGGTTGACAGACTGGTGAAAGACGTCCTGATGAACGGGGACGCGCTTACGCGGTTTTTCATGGACAACCCGTTGGAGTAGCATGTAGATATGCCCTGATATCCGTGTGAAGCAAGAAGGAGGTTGCGATGTCTTTCTATACATGTATAAAGACCGAGTTGAAGGTGAAAAAATACATCATCAGCGCCCTTGAGGAGATGAAAAAACGGGGCGAGATAAAGGGCTTCGTCTACAGCGAGAAGAAGGAAAAGGTCGAGGTGGACCGGGACGGCGACATTCTGAATATCTCGATGCTCAAGGAAGACGTCGAAATCGGCGGGGACAACCGCGTCGTGCACAGGTTCGGCAACAGGCTCAAACAGTTCTACGCCTACGAGTCGATAAAGGACAACCTCCCTCTGGATTTTGAGATTGCCTCGGAGAACGAGATAGGCGGCGAGATTCAGATATTGCTGAAGGGGTAACTCCACATTTTGGAAAAGAGGGGGGGGATTTCCCAAACTCCTCCCCTTATATAAGGGGAGGCTGGGAGGGGTTATTGTTCGCATCGGGCAGGTTGGCTTGTGGCTAAGAGGATAAATAGACGGAGGTTATCCGATGGATAAACAGATTCGCATCCGCATACTGCCCGACGGCAAGGTGGAGATAGACTCAAGCGTCTACACCGATTGCAAGGAGATAGCCCGGCTCCTCACGAAGAACCTCGGCACCATCGAGAGCTTCGAGGAGAAGGACGAAGAGCACTCCGGCATGAGGGTGAAGATAGAGGAAAGAGAGTAGAGGATGAACTGTTGGTGTAATTTTTATGTAAGAATTTTTCAAAATACGGAACATGAGGGAAAATATGATTTTTAGATTGGGTGAACTTTTTTGCGGACCAGGAGGATTGGCTCTGGGAGCATTATCAGCAAAGGTTACTTGCGGACGAGAGGAATATTCTATTGCTCCAGTATGGGCCAATGATTATGACAAAGATACTTGTGCTACCTACAAGCATAATATCTGCCGTGACGAGTCAAGCGTGGTTTTTTGCCGCGACGTACGGAAACTTGATATGAAGAAGTTGTCAGGAATTGATGCTCTAACTTTTGGATTTCCTTGTAACGATTTCAGCATGGTTGGCGAGCAAAAGGGAATGGATGGATTATACGGACCTCTTTATGGGTATGGGATTAAGGCTCTTAAACATTTTCAACCCAAATGGTTTCTTGCAGAGAATGTGGCTGGACTGAAACACGCAAATGACGGGAAAATATTTGCAAAAATAATTAGTGAGATGTGTGGTGCAGGATACAATGTCGTGCCGCATCTGTATAAGTTTGAGCATTATGGAGTGCCGCAAGCAAGACATAGGATTATTATTGTTGGTATTCGGGAAGATATTGGGCTTAGTTTTCATGTGCCCGATATGCTACCCAATGCACCGTTAACGTGCAGAGGGGCAATAGAAAATCCACCTATACCATCGTCAGCGCCAAATCAAGAATTTACCAATCAAGCAGTACAAGTAGTGGAACGATTAAAATATATTAAGCCGGGACAAAATGCATTTACTGCCGATCTGCCTGAGGCTTTGAGATTAAAGGTTAATGGTGCAAAGCTAAGTCAGATATATAAACGTTTAGACCCAAATAAGCCTGCGTATACCATTACTGGCAGCGGAGGTGGTGGGACACATGTTTACCATTGGAAGGAAAACCGTGCGTTAACCAACAGGGAGCGTGCCAGGTTACAAACTTTTCCTGATTCCTTTCTGTTTGTGGGTTCCAAGGAAAGCGTAAGAAAGCAAATAGGCATGGCTGTTCCTTCAAAAGGTATCATGGTTATTTTTGAGGCAATCTTAAAAACATTTGCCAATATTGCTTATAGAACAACCTCGTCTAATCTTATTCATGTCTTAAATAAATCTGATGATGCTAAAGGCGTTTTTTCAAAAGATAAATTTTTATCTATAAATCTATAGACATCAAGAGGAGGGGTAATGATTGCAAGTGATTTATTTGATGAAATTTTGGTGAAGCCAGCAAAAAATGGCGGCAATAAATTGTACATTGTTTCGGGCTATGCCACATCCGCTATGGCGTCTCATCATTTAAATTTCCTTAAAGAGAAAGAATATAATGTAGAAATTAATTTAACGGTGGGAATGAGTGCATTAGATGGGCTGACTGCCAGTAACCATCGTGGTTTTCAACAATTAGCCGAGAGAGATTTTGAAGAGGCATTCAGTTGCGGCTACGTCGTAAGAATGCCAGCGGTTCATGCGAAAACATACGCGTGGTTCAAAAATGATGAACCTTTGTTTGGCTTTGCTGGATCTGCCAATTATACTCAAACAGCTTTTGGTAAAAAACAACGAGAAGCAATGGTGGAGTGTTCTGCTTTAGCCTGCTTTGAATATTATAAACGTCTACAAAAGGATACGATTTTTTGCACGCATATTGATGCAGAGAATTTAGTTCAAATATACAACGACAGGACATATGCACGCTTACAGAGAGAAAGAAAAATTAGCGAGGACGTTGATATTGAGAAAAGTGCGATTGAAGGGTTATCACATATATCAATTAATTTTCTTGATCGCTCCGGTAAGTTGCCGGAGAGGTCGGGTTTAAATTGGGGAGAAAGGCCTGAATATGGTAGAAACCCTAATCAGGCGTATATTAGAGTGCCTTCAAGTGTGTATAATACTGATTTTTTCCCAAGTATAGGTACACATTTTACAGTTCTTACCGACGATGACATACCGTTAATTTGCACAAGAGCACAAGCAAATGGTAAGGCTATTCATACGCCCCTTGATAACAGTCTTATTGGGCTATATTTTAGAACCAGATTAGGTCTGCCTTCAGGTGCTTTGATAACTAAAGAAGATTTGCTAAGATATGGCAGGACAACCGTTGATTTCTATAAAATAGACGACGAGACTTATTATATGGATTTTTCAGTATAAAGTTGATGCAAAAGAGAAGTGACAATTTAACACCAGAGCAGCGTAAAAAGAATATGCAAAGGATACGCTCCATGGGTACTAAGCCCGAGTGTATCCTGACAGCTGAATTGAAGAAGCTGAGATTTAAATTTTCATGCAACGACAAATCTTTTATCGGAATACCCGACATCGTTTTTAGGACTAAAAGGGTGATCGTTTTTGTAGATTCCGATTTTTGGCATGGGCACAAAAGTCGTTTTGTAATGCCAAAAACAAATGTCCAATATTGGAAAGATAAAATCGAAAAAAACAAAATACGGGATATGAAAGTTACTCGAAAACTTAGGAAGGAGGGTTGGGCCGTTTTAAGATTATGGGAATATGATATTGAACATAATTTAGATTGCTGTGTTAACAAGGTTAAAAAGAAGCTGGGCAGCAATAAAAATAACTAAATTTTATGAATAGCTCCGATACGATTAATATCCACGCCGTCATCCCTTCTTCAAGGGTCAACGGCCCTGGCAGGAGGATGGTCGTATTCTTTCAGGGATGCGGGCGCAATTGCCCGGGCTGTTTCAACCCTGAGACGCATAGCGACGCGGGCGGGCTTATAAAAACCCCTCAGCAAGTCTTTGATGAATCCCTGACCAAAGGCATAGAGGGCCTTACCGTAAGCGGCGGAGAGCCGTTCGAGCAGCCGGACGGACTGACCGCGCTCGTGCGTCTTGCGCGAACGCGCTACGGCCTGACCACGGTCGTATATACGGGGTTCACGATAGAAGAGCTGCAAAAGGACCCGCAACGCGGCTCGGCGCTCCAATATATTGATGTCCTTATAGACGGCCCTTATAAAGAGGGTATGAAGGAGACGACGCTCCTTGCGCGCGGATCGACGAACCAGAGGTTGATATTCCTGAGCAACAGGTATCAGCTTGCGGATTTTTATATGCCCGGCAAGGCGGAATTGACCATATCGAGCGAAGGGGTCGTGACTGGCACGGGCTTCGGCAGGTGCGTTGGTCCGCCTCGGGCCTCGTTTTGACAATAATTCAGGCGCGTAGCTCAGTCACGTAGGGAGGGCTGCGCCCACCAAAATGTCGGTTGATGACTCCTGTAAAAGGTGGGCACAGCCCACCCTACAAGACTGGGTGCGCGGGTTCAGGCCTGAAGGCCTGAGCTACAGATATACGTCATTCCCGCATGTTTTTGGCGGGAATCCAGGTCAGTTAGGTGGGCTGTGCCCACCCTGCAAGACTTGCTCAGAATGATACGTCCGTATAAATTTTTAGAGGCTTCTTAACCACCGGCTATGACGACAAGCGCAGAGAACATCCGGCAGACGTTATACGCGATAAGGGACGGCGCAGCGCCGTCCGAGCTGCGCGCGCTCCTGCTCAATGCGGTGAGGGAACTCTCGCCAACGATTGAGAACCGCGACCTGTACAAACTTGTTTTCGAGCTTATCTCGCGCATAGAAGACCCTTCCGAGCGCAACAACACGCTTATCGCCTATGTTGCCGAGCTGCCGACCACCGACGCCTTCCGTTCCATATTCGTTGAGGCCATGGAAGCGGCTATCATCGCTGCCGACGCCCTTGTAGAGCCTGCGCGCAGGGCGACCGAGCTTGTCAGGCTTGCAAAGGAGCTTCCTGCCACCAAGGGGTTTCAGGAGGCGCGCATCCTCGCGTGGCGCCTTGCGCTCGGCCTCAGCGACAGGCCGCGCTACAAGGAGCCGGATATCGCCAGAATCGGCGCACAACTGCCCAAGCCGAACGATTACACCTACTACAGGCGTTATACGCTCATGGGCGTGTTGAAGGAGATGCCCCGCGACCCAGAGCTGGACAAGGTCTATGTCGAGGCCATGACGCTGACGCTTAAAGGCGCGGCCACAATCAAGGAACAGTACTATCGCAGGCTCGGTTTCACGCATATCGCTTTAGAGGTGAGCGACAAGCCCGCGCTCCACGCCCTGCATCTCGAGGCGCTCGCCGGCGCGTATGAGTCCGCGATGGACATGGCCGACGTCTTCGCGCGCGAGCACGCGCTCATCGAGGTCCTTCAGCTTATACCGAAGGGCCGCGACTACCTGCCCCTTATCGAGAAGACCATCTCCGAGGCCCTGAGTTTTTTCACCCTGCGGCGCTGGGCCGAGGATATCGACGCGCTCGACGTCGTGGACTCCATCCTCGCCGCCGAAGACCACAGCATAACCGACGCGAGAAAGAAGAGGTACGACCGCGAGAAGTACGCGCATATACTCTCCGAGGAACTCGACAAGTTCGGGGCGCAGTTGAACGATACCCGGCTCATAGAGACGCTCAGACCTTATTCTCACGTATGGGTGCAGCCCAGAGGCCTGCGTGACGCCGTCAAGAGCGTCATCAACAGGCTTGAGGCCCTCAAGGGGCTGTATCACGGCATGGAGGTCGAGCGGCCGGAATTCGTTGCCGAGACCTATACCGGTGCAGCGTCCGGGCGTTATATCCACAGGAAGCAGGCCGCGGCAGCGAGCTGTATCGCCATAGACCTCGGCGCCACCAATACCGTCGTCATGCGGAAGAAGGAGGGCGCGCCGCCGGACTTTGTCCAGCTTGCGTCCATTGCCGTAAGCTGCGACGGGGCGTATTCCGTGCCCACCATCCTCAGCGCCGAGACGAACAAGATAGGCGCCGAGGTGATTGAAGACTTTCCCATAGTGAATATCAAACAGATGATGCTCGACGCCAATCCCAGGGGCAGGGTCTACATGGAGCGTTATCTCCGCATCCTCAGCCAGCACCTCAAGAAGGCCACCATCAATACCGCGTGGTTTGCCTTCAAAGGCGCAAAGGACATGGCGGACGTCATATACGTCACCGTGCCGGTGGGCTATCAGTATTACAGGAGCGCGATAAAGGAGATGGCCGAGGCCGTTTTCAAGGGCGTAAAGATAGAGGTGATAGAAGAACCGCTTGCCGCGGCCGTGGGCTATCAGGTCATAGAGCAGCGCGACAAGGTCGTCATGGTAATCGACTTCGGAGGTTCTACCCTCAACACGATGCTCGTGCGCGTCAACCTGAACGAGGTGCACGTAGTGGCCAAGCCCGACCGCGCAAAGATACTGGGCGGGCGCGACATAGACGAGTGGCTTGCGCAGCACCTGGCGCAAAAGGCGGGGCTTCGGCTCGAAGGCGTGCCGTATAAGCTGCTGTCCGCGGCGGAAGAGGTAAAGATAGCGCTTTCAAGGTCCGAGGAGGTTCCGTTCGTCTGGGACGGCAGGGAGGTCGGCCGCATAACGCGCTCCGAGTTCGAGGAGATGCTTGACAACCATGAGTTCTACAAGCTCATAGACCGCACCATGGCCTATGTCCTGCGCAAGGCGGGCAAGGTTGGGGTTCGGCCTGAGAATATCGAGGCCGTCCTCCTTACTGGCGGCTCGTCGCAGATACCGTCGTTCAAGGAGAAGATAGGCCAGATATTCCCGCACCTGCGCGAGTCAAACTGTATCTACGACCACAGTCCGCTGACGGCCGTGGGCAACGGCGCGGCGCTCTACGGCACGCGCGATATCCTCGACAGGCACCTGGGCCTTGCCTACGCCGTGCGCTACGCGACCGTCGACAAGGTCGAGCCGTTCTCGTACAGCGTCGTTCTGGAAAAGGGCGAGTTGCTCCCGCTTGAGAAGACCTACAGAATGAAGCCCGCGCAGAAACTCGGCGGACAGAAAGGGCTTACCATCGAACTCTTCGAGGTGCCGGAGTCCATGATACAGAGGGCCTGGGTAATGGAGGGCGGGATAGAGTTCTTGAAGCAGGAGTTCAAACCGCCTGTTGCGGCGGGCGGGACGCCTGTAGGTCTCACCCCGGTCAAGCCCGTCACCATCACCTTTAACGAGCCTGTCACCCAGGACGTCCACGTAACCTTTGCGGTTGCCGAGTCCGGCGAGCTGTCGGTAAAGTACGGAACCGAGACGGTCAATACGGGGATAAGGCTGCAGTAAGTAGGCTGAACCCCTTCTCCCCTTTGGGAGAAGGCCGGGATGAGGAGGAGGGGTGTAGATGCAGGATGGGTTTAGCGCGTGAGCCGAAGCCCTGAGCAAAGCGAAGGGGAAGCCCATCGGTCATAACAGGTAAAATTATTGATGTCTTCGTACCTCAGCCTATATACGGGCGTACATATAAGATGCTTATTGCAGAGTAAGAGAAAAATGGGGAAATAAAGAATGTCATACCAATCAGTTGATCAACTCCAGAAGGTTCTCACCGAAGAGGTGTTCCATTACGCAAAAGACTCCAAGAAGGCTGCGGGGCGCGCCCTTGGCACTCTTGTTGAAATCATTACATTCTACGCACTCAAATCGTGGGGGCTTGAAAGAAACATTGCGATTGAGAGACCATTGCCAGAATTCGGAAACGACGATATCACCCACAATGTTGAGTATAGTCTTCATCCATCAACTCCTCTTATGACGGCGGAGTTCAATAGAGATACACTTCCCATTACCGCAAAAAGGATCGCCAGGAATCAAGAGATTGTCGATGTCGGCATCACCACGGATTCGGTGAAATCACATGCATTACTGAGCAATAGCCTGATTCTGCGGAACTCCTGCATGGTCTGTGACCGTGGCGAGACATTCATAAACGCATACCTCGACCATCTCAAAGGGGACAGCGGCAAGTATTCTGTTGTGACCCTACGTCGCCGCCCATTCGCGATTTTTGAGTGCAAACGGGTTGGGGTTGAAGAAGGAATGCGGAAAGGCCCACAAACGATCGAAAAGGCGAAACAGGGAGCCTATGTTGCTCGAACAGTGTCAGCGTTGCACAAAATCAGGTTGACCGATGGTAGTATGGGAGGCCTGATTCAGAAGCGTGATGGCTCGTTCCGACATGGCGACTACTACAAGCTGATGGCTGAAATCATCGCATCTGATGATTCTGAACTTTTGTCACGTTTTATTCTAACGGTCGGAGTTGTCAGCAACCATGGCAATTGGTTCACGTCCGAGAATCACAATAAGGAACTAAAGGTTCTCGCTCAGTCCTACGACTGGCTTCTTTTTCTGACCGATGCGGGAATTGCACAGTTTATTGACGAGTTGTTGTTCCATCCCGCAAAGGAACTAACGGCAGCGAAAGAGGCATTTCTGATGAGCTATACAGGCAAGAAGGGAGTCAATCAGTTCACAAAGGTTCAGATTTCTCTTGCGGCGGATACCGCCCTCCAAGTTTATTTCAAGTCGCACATGAAGGTGATCGAAGGCTGGTTCAATATCATTGCTCCTGCGGGCAAACAACTTGTTGTTCTCAAAGACGAGCTTGACACACTAAAAAATAAGAGATGGCAGGAGATTCAGACATGACTGCGGGTAGAACACTTAACACATTAAGCCAAGAATGGGGAACGCCGGAGAAGTATGTCAATGCCGTGCGCGATTTTTTTGATGGGGGCATTGACCTTGACCCTTGTTCAAATGAGTATTCGATTGTAAATGCCAGAATGGAATACCGACTTCCCAAACATGACGGACTCCGTGAGAGTTGGAATTTCCCCCGCATCTACGTAAATCCTCCATACGGAATTGATAAAGAACATGGCACATCAATCAAGAAATGGTTGTGTAGGTGTGCCGCGGCATACAAGGAGTACAAGTCTGAGGTTCTTGCGCTTGTGCCAGTAGCTACAAATACGGGGCACTGGAAGAACTATGTTTTCGGCGTGGCAACAGGTGTGTGCTTCCTCTATGACACACGGCTTAAATTCCTTGTCAATGGACAAAATGGTGGGAAGGGTGCTCCTATGTCCTGTGCAATGATTTACTGGGGAAAGAACTTTGAGAGATTTCATGCGTCTTTCAGAAAGTTCGGTGCGGTTATTGATATTCGTCCATTGAAAGGGAAGAAATTTGGGGAATGTTCTGAAAATGGCCAATTGGATTTGTTACGTGAAGAAGAAAATGCCTAACAAAAAGTCACGTAAGGTGGGCATAGCCCACCTTATATATTAGAGATTCGTCAATATTGTTGTGGGCGATGCCTCCAGCGGGTTCAGGTTTGTAACCTGAACCTTTTATTACGTAATTGCAAATAATGCGCCGTTTTTCTGTGCACGAATTCATGGGTTCAAGTTATAAACTTGAACCCGCATAAGGTTGGTTGGGGTTAGTCTTGTATTGCTCAATCGTAACTCCCCCCAGCCCCCTCTTTAAAAAGAGGGGGGAGCTATACTGCACTCTCTTTAAAAAGAGGAGGGTGTAATAGCCTCCCGCTTGTCTACCCCAACATCGCCGCCGCGGTCCCGAGCCTCTTTATCCCTTCCGCGATATTCTTCATGGACGTTGCGTATGAGAGTCTGACGTATGCGTCGTTGCCGAATGCCGAGCCGGGCACGACCGCTATGCCTACGGTGTCAAGGAGCCAGGTTGCCAGTTCCGCGGACCCGTTGATTACGCGGCCTGCCGATGCCTTGCCGTACAGCCCCGAGACCTTTGCAAAGACGTAGAACGCGCCCTGCGGCTTGAATGCGCTCACGTTGGGTATGGCGTTCAGCGCGCTCACCATCGTGTCGCGCCGCGCCTGAAACTCCTTTACCATCGCCGGGATAAAGGCCTGAGACCCGTTCAGCGCCTCGACCGCGGCCCATTGGCTGATGGATGCGGGGTTTGACGTTGACTGGCTTTGTATTGAGGTCATGGCCTTGATTATTTCAGTTGGCCCGGCCGCATAGCCGATGCGCCAGCCTGTCATGGCGTATGCCTTGGACACGCCGTTTAAGACCACGCAGTTTGCCTTGAGTTCGTTCAGCGTGGACGCGATGGATGTATTCTTGAAACCGTCGTAGGCAAGCTCCTCGTATATCTCGTCCGTGATGACGAGCACCTTGTTTCTGAGGGCGATTTCAGCGAGCCGCCTGAGCTCGGCCTCGGTATATGCCGCGCCCGTCGGGTTTGACGGGCTGTTTATGACCACTGCCTTTGTGGCCTTTGTTATATGCGCCGCGAAGACTTCCGGCGACATCTTAAAACCCTCGGCCTCGGTCGTCTGTACGATTACCGGTGTCGCGCCAGCGAGCGCGGCCATGACCGGGTAGGAGACCCAGTAGGGCGCCGGGATGATTATCTCGTCGCCCGGCTCGAGCACGGCCTGAAAGAGGTTGAATATCGAGTGCTTGCCACCGCACGAGACTATGACCTCGTCGCGCCTGTAGTCGAGCGAGTTGTCGCGGCTGAACTTGGCGCGTACCGCGTCCTTGAGTTCGGGGATGCCGCCCACGGGCGTGTACTTGGTCTTGCCGTCGCGTATCGCCTTTATGGCGGCCTCTTTTATGTTCTCCGGCGTGTCGAAGTCCGGCTCGCCCGCGCCGAAGCCTATGATATCGCGGCCCTGGGCGCGAAGCTCGGCTGCCTTCGCCGTTATCAGAAGCGTTACCGATTCTTCCAGGCCCGCGAGCCTCTTGGCAAGTCTTGTCATACCCGTTGCTCCTTATCTCGTGGTCTTGCGCCCGTTGTATACGGTCCTGAGCCTCTTTGCCACGCCCGGCGTTACAAAGGCCGCCACGTCGCCGTTCAAGCGGGCTATCTCCTTTATGAACCTCGAACTGACCGGCGCGTAGCTCTCCGCGGTCATCATGAAGACCGTCTCTATTTCAGGGTCGAGCTTCCTGTTTATGAGCGCCATCTGGAACTCGTACTCGAAGTCCGATACCACGCGAAGTCCGCGCAGGATGGTGCGCGCGCGTTTTTTCTTCACGTAGTCTATGAGCAGGGAGGAGAACGGCTCCACGCGGACCTTCTTGTGGCGGCGGGTCTGCTCGTCTATCATGGCGACACGCTCGGCGATATCGAAGAGCGGGGCCTTGCCCGGGCTGTCCGCCACGGCCACGATAAGCTCGTCAAAGAGGATAAGCCCGCGCTCGATGATATCGAGGTGGCCTCTGGTGAACGGGTCGAAGGTGCCCGGGTATACGCCTATGTGTCTTGACATGAAAGATGTCCTCTTTTGAAGATATATACGAGCGTGTCCCCGTAATGCCGCTCGTCCGCAAGAAGCAGCCTTTTCAGGTCTACGTCAAGCGGCGTCCGTTTTGAGGTCTCGACAACGCACACCCCGTCACCGGAGAGGATATTCGACGAGTCGACCGCCTTCAGGGTGTCTGCGGCAAGCGTGGAGGCGTAGGGTGGGTCGATGAAGATGAGGTCGTACTCCTCGTGTTTCATGGCAAACCTGTTGACGGCCTCGCTTGCGTTGCCGCGGTATACCCTTGCGTCCACGATGTTGCACAGGGTCAGGTTCTTCCTGACGACCGTAATGGAGGCCGGGTCCGCGTCAACGAAGACGGCCTCTTGCGCCCCCCTGCTTACGGCCTCTATGCCCATCGCGCCGGTGCCGGCAAAGAGGTCGAGCACGCGTCTGAACGCGAACGCATCTCCCGGCCGGGAGATGATGTTAAAGACGGCCTCCCTGACCTTGTCGCCGGTCGGCCTGATGGAAAGGCCCTTGAAAGAGCCGAGTTTCCTGCCTTTGAGCCTGCCGCCGATTACCCTCATGCCGTTACGCGCATGGCGCAAGACGTTGGCGCGCCGATTCTGTAATGGGGATATCCGGTCTGTCGCATCTGCCGTGTCTAACGGTTGTCCGCCGCTCCCATTACCTTGACGGATATAAGGCGGCTCCTCGGCCCGTCGAATTCGGAGAAGTATATGACCTGCCACTGGCCGAGCGCGAGCCTGCCCTTTGTAACCGGTATGGTGACGCTGTTGCCTGCGAGCACGGATTTGAGATGGGCGTCGGCATTGCGCCCGTAGTCGCCCTTGTTATGGCGGTAGGCGGGTTTGTTAGTCACAAGCTCGCTCATCAGGTCTTGAAAGTCGGCTTCGAGGTCGCGGTCCGGGTTCGACATGTGAACGCTCGCCGTGGTATGGCCGGTGGAGACAAGTACCATGCCCTCGGTTATGCCGCTCTCGCTCAGGAGCGCCTCGACCTGCGAGGAGATATTCACCTCTTCGGTCTTGGCGGTTGATTTTATCCTGACTGCGCCGGTAAAGACTTTCATCGACCCTCCTTGTGAAGCGTGTTTAATGCATAGATCGAGCGTTATGTGATTCTGAAGACTCAGACCAACAGTTCCGAGCTACAGTTATATGTCATTCCTGTGTGTCCCCCGATAGAAACATTCGAGGGCAAGCTTTAGCGGGAATCCAGTTTTTTGGAGCGATAGATTCGTCCCCGAATGTCTTAGTTCCCGACTTAAACGTTCGGGGACGGACGAAGACCTCGGGAATGACAAATAAAGTCTAAGGAAGCTCTGATTAATTCACTTTTTGTCATTCCGACGGAGCGCTTTTGGCGCCAAAGGCGCTAAAGACATAACGTTAGCGCACACGACACAACGTTAGCGCACAAGCGACGAGGAATCTTGTAATTTGCTGATTTGCCTACGGAACAAGATTTCTCGCTACGCTCGAAATGACAATCCTTTTAATAAATCAGAGCTTCCCTAACAGAGAATATTGCCGTGAGACCATTATGGAATGCGTTCGGTTCCATGTGTGCAATCTCGCGACCATAGACAATGAGTATATTGAATCAGGGTTCTTTTGTCAATAAGGACGGATGATGGCGCGGTATGAGGCAGGGGGCGCGTCGAGCGCCACTGACCCGGAGCGTTGGATATTATTGTTTAAGCAGGCGCAGGAAGAGATCGTTTGCGATTAGCGCGCCCCTGAAGCTGAGGCGCAGTCCATTTGCGTACTCTTCGATGAATCCGTCATTGGCAAGGCCGGCCCATGCGGGCAATGCCTCTTTTAAAGGCAGCCCGAAGCGTCTTTGAAATGTGGCGGCGGTTATCCCGGTCTCAAGGTCGCGCAGTCCAAGCATCACGGCCTCGGTCAGGGCCTTTTCTCTATCGAGGGTCTCGGAGTCCGCGATTGCGCCGTTGCCGGATGAGGCAGCTTTCATGTACTCGTCAGGCGCGGCCACGTTCCACCAACGCCTGCCCCAGCCCGGATGAGCCGGATAAGATAGATAAGAGTGCGCGCCTGCGCCGAGCCCGATGTAGTCGCGCCCGCGCCAGTAGGCGCGGTTGTGGACGCTTTGAAAGCCGGGCCGGGCGAGGTTCGATATCTCGTAATGTATCCAGCCCGCCTCTTTGAGAAGGGCGATGGCGGAAGAATACATCTCAGCTTCCTCGTCCTGCGGCGTTTTCAAGAGGCGCGCCTCTTTATAGAGCCGGGCATACGGGGTGCCTTCTTCCACGGTCAGGCCGTAGATGGAGACGTGCTCAGGCTTGAGCCTGATAAGCGTTTGGACGTCTCCCAGCCAGTCTTCGAGTCTCTGACCGTTTGCTCCGAAGATAAGGTCTGCGCCGATATTGGTAAATCCGGCCTTGTAGCCCGCGTCCATGGCTGCGGCGGCCTGGGCTGCGGTGTGCGGTCTGCCGAGGGTTTTTAGGATTTTGTCATCGAATGATTGTATCCCGATGCTCAACCTGTTTACACCGGCGTCCCTATAGCCCTTGAGCTTGTCGAGGGACGCCGAGTCCGGATTGACCTCTATGGTTATTTCAATAGACGGGACGGGCGTCATGGCCTCTTTTATCGCATGAATGATTGCGCCTATGCCCTTTGCGGAGAATAACGACGGTGTGCCGCCCCCGATATATATGGAGGCGAGCGGACGGGAAAGCCCCTCCTGTTGCACAAGGGCTGAAAGCTCGGCAACGAGCGCCGATACGTACTCGTCTTCAGGCGGCGAACCTGAGGCGGATGAGTTGAAGTCGCAGTACGGGCAACGCGAGACGCAAAAGGGTATGTGGACGTATACGCCTATCAAGGCTTCGGTAAGGGACGTCATGGCGTGCCGCTCGCGGCGAATCTGCAGAGGGAGGAGTTGTATGAGCCGTTTATAATCACGTTAGTTTTTTATTGTCAGGCCGCGTCCGCGAAAAGGGCGGCTCAAGGCCGCCTGACGGATAAATCAGCCTTTAAGATTATATCATCTTCCGGACGCGGATAAAACCGGAAAACAAGAACCTAAAAAGGTTGACATTCTTGCGGAAAATAAATATCATTTCAAACTTAGACTGAAAAGGAACGGCAGGTAAGGCCGCCGGGTTGATGGCGGTCTTATAAAAATCTCCGAGAGATAGGGGGCATATATTCGTGTTTAATAGAGACCGTCTTCGCAAGAGCCTTTACAGTTTCATGCCGCCGTTTCTTCTGGCCATGCTGGTGATTGTGCCTGGCGCGCTTCTCGCGGCAGAGGGGACAGGGGCGGAGGAGGCAGGCCACGCCGCTCTCGACATCCCGCTGATATTCCTCTGGATAGCCATCATCCTGATGCTTGCCAAGGTCTCAAGCCTTGTCGAGCGCCTGGGCCAGCCCGCCGTGCTCGGCGAGCTTCTCATAGGCGTGGCTTGCGGCAGCCTCTACCTCGTTGGTATCGACTTCTTCGACCCCATCAAATCGAGCCCGATTATCCATTTCATGGCCGAGCTCGGGGTCGTCATACTCCTCTTCCAGATAGGCATAGAGTCGAGCGTCAAGACGATGATGAAGGTCGGCGTGCCCTCGTTCCTTGTCGCCTGCGTCGGCGTCATCCTGCCGTTATGCGCGATATACTTCCTCGGGCCGCTGATAGTGCCTGGTCTCTCAAGCACCGCGTATCTCTTCCTTGGCGCGACCATGACGGCCACCTCCGTCGGCATTACCGCCAGGGTGCTTCAGGACCTCAACCAGTCCAACTGCCCTGAGGCGCGCATCATCATAGGCGCGGCCGTCATAGACGACGTGCTCGGCCTTATCATACTGGCCGTTGTCTCGGCCATAGTGACGCGCGGCACGGTCGACGTCGGCACGGTCTCGGTCATAGTCATAAAGGCGGTTGTTTTTCTCGGCGGCGGCGTGCTGCTCGGCACGTGGCTTGCCCCGCGCCTCAGCAGGTTCTTCTCAGCCATACATACCGGAATAGGCATGAAGTTCGCCGTCGTCATCTCCTTCGGCCTCGTATTCGCCTACCTTGCCGCGCTCGTCGGTCTTGCGCCGATAGTCGGCGCGTTTACCGCCGGGTTGATACTTACCCCGGTCTACTTCAACCAGTTTAGCGAACCCCCGTTCATCGACGACCTGAGAAAGGCAGTGAAGGAAGTGAACGGCTCAGTCGTAGGCAAGATAGAGCAGGTCATAGAGACGCATTCGCACAAGCATATCGAGGAGTTTACATCGCACCTCGGGCACTTCTTCCTCCCCATCTTCTTCGTGCTTACGGGCATGCAGGTCAAGATTGCCGCTTTATACGACATGAAGGTGCTCGTCATGTCGCTGCTTATCCTTGTCATCGCGATAATCACGAAGGTCGTGGCCGGTCTTGCAGCGGGCAGGGGCGTAAGCAAGCTGACCGTAGGCGTCGGCATGATACCGCGCGGCGAGGTAGGCCTCATCTTCGCCAACATGGGCAAGGCCATGGGCGTGATGGACGATACGGTCTTTTCGGCCATAGTCGTGGTGATAATGCTCACGACCCTTATAACGCCGCCCATGCTTGCGGCGGTATTCAAGCGCGCGGATTAGCAGGCTGTTGAAAAACTCAAAATTTGGGCAGGCTGCTCAAAAAGTCCCATAGACCCACGCTCCTCGCGTGGGTTCCCCAAGGCGTCGAGGAGTGAGGAATGAGACGCACTTTGTTGTGCGTCGCAGTGACGAACGACGAAGACAACGAAGCAGATGGGACTTTTTCAGCAGCCTGTCAGGCCGCATCCGGCCGGTCCGGGAATACCCTGAACTTCTTTACGAAACCCGCGGGCCTGTAGCTCTCCTTCGAGTGGCGCAGGCCCGCGTCAGCCAAGTCCTGTTCCCTGTTTATGTAGACGTACTTCGCCGGGAGCATTTCCGCGAACCTGTGGTTTGCGTACTGCAGCAGGCCGTGATAATCGCCCACCCCTTTTTCGAAGTGTATGACGAATACGTCCGGCCCAAGCTCCTCTCCGAGTATGAAGGCCGCGGCCTCGCCGTTGACGTAGAATATCCCGCCGCACAGCGACAGGGCCTCCATGTTGACGAGGGCCTCTTTCGCGGCCTCGTAGTCGCCGGGCGCGCCGTGCTCCGCAAGCCACATGTCAAGGAGTCTCAAAGCGTCCTTTACGTTTGCCTCGATAAGCGGCTTTGCCTCGCATGAATATGCCGCGAGGAAGGCGTTGACGAGGTTTTTTTTCTTGTGGAACCGTCTGCCCGCGAGTTCGGCCTGATCGCTGCGCAGGTAGAGGTAATCGAAGTTGGCACGGTCTTCAACGGCCCGGTAGCCGAGGCGCGTCATCAGCGCGGCCGTTGCCTCGTCCGCGCACTTCATATATGCCGCGTCTTTGAACAGGCTGGCGAGCGAATCCTCCGGCGGCAGGTCGAACGGGAGCATGAAGAAAGGCCCTTCGGCGTCCGCGCCGGTGATGACGAGCGTGTCGTTGGAGAGTCTTGAAAGTCTGTAGTTGTGAGTCCCGCGGAAGAGCCGGATGTTGGCGAAGGTGAATTCGGATATGCCGCGTTGATGCGCCTTGAAGAGGGGGTGCAGCAGGGGCCTCAGGCCGAGGGTAATCTCGTCCGATGACGGGTATAGACTTATGCGCGCAACGTTTCCGCCGGTCTTGTCCATACCGATATTTTACCAGTATTTTGCCAGAGGCGCAGCGGTCTTGTGCGCCTTGCTTCCTGCGGCGGGACAACGCTCAATCGTGTGCTGCCGTTGTCATCTGGCCAGGGCCCGGACTGTACCCGGCTTGAGCGAGATGGTCGTCACCTTGCCGATAAATATGTTTATGGAGTTTCGTCTGGGCAGCCACGTGATGAACGGCCTGCGTCTTAGTCCGAGCTTCTTTATCTCCGTCAGTATCTCCTTGTGCGTTTCGTCCACCTGAAGTCCCCTTTTGAAGGCCTTGACGGCTTTCGATTTCTGGCCTTTCATTAGGAATATCCTGCCCAGGTTCAGGTATATCTCAGGGTGGAAGAACTCTTTTTCAACGGCCATGGCGCACAGGGATAGCGCCTTGTCAAAGCTTTTTTCCACCCGGACAAGGCATATCGCGTAATAGGACATGGCCAGCGGGTCGAGCATGGTGCAGATATCCGAGTCGAATACAACGAGCGCGTCCGCGTACCTGCCCGCCCTTGTAAGTCTTACGCCTTCGTCGGCCAACCCTTTGGCCTCGAACTCGCGTGCTATCATAACTACCTCCCGCTAATAGAGTTGAACAATTACGACGGCCTGAAACAACCGTGGATTATGATATTGATATAATGGCGCAATTACGCGCGCCGCACCCGTATACGTTTATGATTATATATCGGCTGATATCTCCATAATGTAACCGGGGTCACAATGTCTCGGAAGCCGTGTCCGGCCCGGGGCGCGTCGCCTTAGATGCCGAGCGTGTCGTAGTGCTCGCCGGTCAGGCAGCTCTCGATGAACCTGCGCAGGTTGCGCTGGAGGTCTTTATCAATATCGAGGAACTTTATGCCCATGCCGGGCTCCTGGAAGGTCTCTTTGTCGAACCGTGTCCGGTATATGACCATGCCAGAGAACTCTATGGGCCTTGTCGAAGGCAGGTCAAGGACTACCTTGACGGTCTCGTTCGTATCAAGCGGCTCGGTGGTGCGTATGAACAGGCCCTGGTCTGAGATAACGGTCGCGAAGTAGGCCTTGACCGAGGAACCGTGTATGACCTTTACCTTGAAGATGACGCGCAGCCTGATGGAGCGGCGCGGGTTGGGCTCGATTAGTTTGTGGATGATGATGTAGAGCTCGGTCGGGTTTATCGGCCTGCGTATGACGGCCTGCGCCCCTTTGGACAGGCAGTCCGTGAGTAACGCCTCGTCGCTAAGCTCGCCCGCGACGATGACCTTGACGATATCGAGGGGCCTGTCCCGTCTGAGCATTGCGAGACAGTCGGAGCCTTCGTGAAAGGGCATGCGCAGGTCGAGGATGATGAGGTTCGGCAGGAGCCTTTGCGCCATCCTTAAGAGGTCGGCCGGGGTGTTGGAGATGAAGACGTTATACTCCAGCCTGTTGAGCAGGCGGCCCAGGCGCTGGGTTCGCGGATAGTTGGCGTCGGCCAGGAGGATGTTTTTTAGAAAAGCGGGCACGCGACGGACTCCGTGCAAGGAAGATACTCAAGTCTATAATGTTTTTAACTGATGTCAAATTCCTGTTATCGGCGGGCGGCGCGGCGCGTTGGCTGGTGAGTAAATGAGACGGTCAGGACTGCCTGGTTACCCTATCTCTCCGGTAAGGCAGTTCTCGATGAACCTGCGAAGCTCCTTTGCCTGTTTGTCGTCCGCGTCCTCGAAGAGGATGCACATGCCCGGCTCCTGGAGCTCGTCGCGGTTTGCCTTGGTGTGATAGACGACCTTGCCTGCGAGGTTGAAAGGTCTGGCGGCCGGCAGGTCCATGTGCACCTTGACATCCTTGCCCACGGGAAGCGGGTCGTTGGTGCGGATGAAGAGGCCCCGGTCGGACAGTGTGGTTGCGAAATACTCGTTCGACGCGGAGTTTGACGATATGCCGACCTTGAAGATGAGGCGCAGTCGCAGCGACTGGCGCGGGTTAGGCTCGATCAGGTTGTGGATGGTCGTGTAGAGCTCGGTCGGGTTGACGGGCCTGTGGACTATCCCCTGAGCCCCTTTTTTAAGGGCATCCTGAAGTATCTGCGCCTCTTCAGGATCGCCTATCATGACGACCTTTATGATGTCCAGGAGCTTGTCCTGCCGGAACTTCACAAGGCATTCCCCGCCTTCGTAGTGCGGCATGCGCGTATCGAGCAGGACGAGGTTCGGCAGTAGCCCCCGCGTTACCCTGAAAAGGTCCATAGGGGTATTTGCGATAAAGACGTTGTACTCGAGCCGGTGCAGGAGATATGCTATGCGCTGTACGCGTTGATAGTTGGCGTCGGCGAGGAGGATATTTTTAGGTATGGTTGCGATATCGGCGGTCTCCGTTCTTTGTTATCATTAATCATAGTATGGTTGGGCTTTCCTGTCAAATAAAAGTATTGCGTCGCTCGCGGCGCCGCCCTGTCATTTTATCGACGTTGTGCGCGATGTTCATATATGTGGTTTGGGAACCTCTGCCTCTGATTAGCCATGTTGCCCTGTTATTCTGAAGAGTCAGACCCGTTGGCTTGATATGCGCATCTTGTAGCTCAGGGCTTTAGCCCCGATAAAAGTCAGACCTAAAGGTCTGAGCTGCGGTTTAACAGAGGAGCGCGTTGGTTTCGGGCGGCCATCAAGTAAGCGGTTGACAGCCGGGGCCTTTTTGAGTATCTATAAGAGGGCGTGCCTTTCGGTTTTTTACGGTATAATTACAGGATGGATGAAGAAGGCCTGTTTGGATTTGCGGCCTGACAAGGTATCGACGCCGGAGACTTGATGAGAGAGCGCGAGGCTGGACAGAGCGTCTGGAAACAGATACATCTCACACCCGTAAGGGCGCTGGTCATCTGCGCGTCGTTGATATTCATCGCCGAGATGTTTGTGATGTTCGTCTTTTTCTTCTTTCCGGTCGTCTTTTCTCCGGCCGAAACCGCGGTTACGCGCTCCATACTTGACGCGACCTTCCTTGTCATACTGCTCGTCCCAATGCTCTATTTCTTCATCTACCGTCCGCTCCATATCGTCATCAGGGAGCGCATGAAGGCGGAGGATGCCCTCAGGGAGGAGACGGAGAAAGAGGAGCGCTATCTCGATATCGCCGGCGTGATGCTGGTCGCTCTCGATACGTCCGGCCGCGTCACGCTCATCAACAGGAAGGGGTGCGAGATACTCGGCTGCGCAGGGGAGGACGTGGTCGGAAAGGATTGGTTCGAGTGCTTTGTGCCGGAGAGGATAAGGGCGGATAAACGCCAGGTCTTCTCCCGGCTCGTGATGGGCTCGGCCCCGTTTGATGAATTTTATGAAGACTTTATCAGGCGCAAGGACGGCGTTGAGAAGATAATCAGGTGGCATCGCAGGCTCCTTGTGGAGGACGGGCGCAGCGTCGGGACGCTCTCGTCGGGCGAGGACGTTACGGAAAGGCGCGCGACGCTCACGGCCCTTGCGGAGAGCGAGGTTCGCTACAGGCTCGTGCACAACAGCGCATTTGACGCGATAATAATCTCGGACGCGCGCGACAACGTCATGGAGTGCAACCCCAGCGCCGAGAAGGTCTTCGGCTACGAGCCGGGCTCGCTCGTAGGCACGCCCCTTACCGGGCTTATGCCCGAGCCCTATCGCGAGCGGCATTCGAAGGCGCTGGCGAGGTTCCTTGAGACCGGCGTCTCCACAGTTCAGGGCAGGGTGCTCGAGCTCGAGGGCCTGCGCCGCAACGGCGAGGTCTTTCCGATAGAGCTTATACTGTCGCGCTTCACGCTCGGCGGACAGGTCTACTTCACCGGCACCATACGCGATATAACCGAGCGCAGGCACGCGGAGCGCGAACGGGTGGCCATGCAGTCGAAGCTCGCCCAGTCTCAGAAGATGGAGGCGATAGGCAGGCTCGCCGGAGGCATTGCGCACGACTTCAACAACATCCTGACGGCCATACGCGGCAACGCCGAGCTTGCCATGGACGACCTCGGCCCGGACAGCCCGGTGCGCGAGAGGTTCGACGAGATAATACAGTCGATACTCACGGCGTCCAAACTGACCAGACAGCTCCTCCTCTTCAGCAGGGGGCAGTCCCGCGAGGTCGCGCTCCTCGACATAAACCAGACGATAGAGAATCTACTTAACCTCATACGGCGGCTCATCGGAGACGACATTACGGTGGAGACCGTCTTCGACCCCGCTCTCTGGACGGTCAGGGCTGACGAGGGGACGATTGAGCAGGTCGTCATGAACCTCGCGGTCAACGCCCGCGACGCCATGCCCGACGGAGGCACGCTTGACATAACGACCGGGAACGTGACGATAGGCGATACAGAGGCCGCGTCCATGCCCGAGGCCAGGCCGGGCAGGTTTGTGCGCGTCATCGTCAAGGATACGGGGATGGGCATGGACAGCCTCCTGCAGGAGCACATCTTTGAGCCGTTCTTCACCACCAAGGAGCCGGGTAAGGGCACCGGCCTCGGGCTTTCGGTCGTCTACGGCATCGTAAAGAGACAGGGCGGCTGGATAACCGTATCGAGTTCGTCCGCTTCCGGCACCGTCTTTGACATATACCTGCCCGCGTTCGTCTCCGAGGAGGGGCTTAAGGTCAGGGATGAAGAGGCCGACTATGTATGGCGCGGCAAAGGCGAGCGCATCCTGTTCGTGGATATCGACCCGATGGTGCGCCAGATGACGCGAAAGGCGCTCTCAGACAGGGGATACGTCGTCTTTGACGCCGAGGACGAGAAGACGGCGCTGGATATCTTCGAGCGCGAGGGCGGCAGGTTTCAGCTTCTTTTGAGCGACGTGGTCCTGCCCGGTTCAAGCGTGCTTAAGCTTGTGGACGGCCTGCTTGGCCGCAGCCCGGGTTTGCGGATACTCCTTACCGGCACGTTCATGGAGATAAAGTCGAAGCGGCTTGCCTTGAGCGAGACGGGTTTCCGGTATCTGCAAAAACCTTATTCGCTGAACGGGCTGCTGCGCGCCGTGGCGGGTTCGATTGAACATACCAAGGGGAAGGGTAAGGCCTGAGGGTGTTGGAGCGCGGGGTTTGTGTGGGTTTATTCTGCCTTGCGTTACGGTCTGTCCTTGCGCTTCCTTGGTTGAGGCACCCTGGTTTTTTCTGTCTCTGATTGTCTCTCCATCCGCCATCCGCCTTCATCCCTGAAACTGAAGACCTTCCCGCGCCCCACAATAAGGTGGTCATATACGGTCAGGCCCACTGCGTCGGCCGCCCTGTCGAGATGGCCCATGAGAAGCCTGTCCTGCGCCGAGGTGGTAGGGTCTCCGCTGGGGTGGTTGTGAGCGAATATCAGCCCGGCGGCCCTGCGGCGTATCGCGGCCTCCACGCACACGCGGGGATAGACCGCCGTCTGGTTGATGGTGCCGACGTGCAGCACCTCGACGCCCATGGCATTTGAAGCGGCGTCAAGGAAGACGGCAACGAATTTTTCGACCCGCTCGCTGCCGAGGGTGAGGATAAGGTAGTCGCGCAAAGGCCCGGGCTGCGCCGATATCTCCCGGCCGATGAGCCTCTCCTTCAGGTAGAGCGCGCCGAGGGCCTTTACGACCTTTACTAAGAGCGCGCCGGAGCCTCCGGCCCCGGCAACAAGGGCCTCCTCAGGCGCGTCGAACAAGGCGCGAAGCCCGCGCCCCGCGCCGGCTTGCGTAAGGCGCGTTGCCGCGCCTGAGGCGTCTTTAACCCCGGCATAGCCGAGCAGCAGTTTGATTGCCTCCGGGCCGGTAAAGGCTTCGAGTCCGTTCTCGTTGAATCTGAGCTTGAGTGCGTTGGTGCGGGAGGGCTGGGCGGTTGTCCGGTCGCTGTCCATGAGTCGGCCTCGCGTGTTGAGAGCGCGTCAGAAGTGCGTCGTGCAGTATGGGCAGACCACCCAGCCGGGCTGTTTTGCGCGGTTGCACGACGGGCATTCCTTGCTTATGAAGTGGCCGCAGTGCGGGCACGGCCCGGCTTCCACCGAGATGCCGCGCATGCAGTTGGGACATGTCCCGATAAGGCGCTCGTCGTCCTTGGGCAGGTATATCACGCGTGAGAGCTCGTCGAGCGTCGTTACCCCGGCCATGACCTTGTACAGGCCGTCTTGTTGCAGGGTCACCATGCCGGCATCCAGGGCCGCGGCCGTGATATCGGTCTCGGACGCGTCTGCGGCGATGAGCGAGCGTATCTTGTTGGTAACGACGAGTATCTCGAATACCCCGCTCCTGCCGGAATAGCCGGTCTGGCCGCAGTGCTTGCACCCCTGGCCGCGCCAGAGTTTTTTGCCGTTCTCAAGCCGTATCCCGGCGCGGCTGAGCTCTTCTTCCGTCGGCTCGTACTCTGTCTTGCACTCGGTGCAGATCTTCCGCACGAGCCTCTGCGCGATTATGCCGTTTATGGACGAGGCGAGCATGTATGCGGGTATGCCCATGTTCTTGAGCCTTACTATCGAGGCGACCGCGTCGTTGGTGTGCAGGGTGCTGAAGACAAGGTGTCCGGTCAGGGACGCCTGCAGCGCGATGATGGCTGTCTCGGTGTCGCGCATCTCGCCGACCATGATCACGTCCGGGTCCTGGCGCAGGACCGAGCGAAGGGTGTAGGCGAAGGTCAGGCCGGTCTTCTCGTTGACCGCGACCTGGTTCACGTCCTTGAGCTCGTACTCGATGGGGTCTTCTATGGTGACGATGTTTATCTTGGGGCTCTTGATATGCTTTATAATGGCGTAGAGCATGGACGATTTTCCGCTGCCGGTGGGGCCGGTGACGAGCACGACGCCCTGCGGCCTTTCGGCGATATCAAGTATCTTCGCGGCCGCGTCCTTGGTCAGGCCGACCGAGTCGAGGTCGAGGGAGGCCGCGTTCGGGTCGAGAAGGCGCATGACGACCTTCTCGCCGTACTGCGTGGGCAGGGTCGATACGCGGAGATCAAGGGCCTGGTTCGAGAGCTTCACCTTTATCCTGCCGTCCTGCGATACGCGCCGCTCGGCTATGTCCATGTTGCCCATTATCTTGATGCGGGAGACGACCGGCCCCTGCACCCACTTGGGAAACTGCATGGCCTCGCGCATGATGCCGTCCACGCGGATGCGCAGTTTCACGTCGTGCTCGTGAGGCTCGAAGTGGATGTCCGATGCCTTGTTTTCCGCGCCGTGTATGATGATGGAGTTGACCATCTTTATGATGGGCGGGGCCGAGGACTTTCTCACCTGCTCGGAGATGTCCATGCTGGGGGCCTCGTCCTGGACGACCTCTACGGTCCTGTCTTTTTCAAGGTCGCCCATCAGGTCTTCTATGGGTTCGTTCAGGTGATAGAACCTGTTGATGGATGCGGTAATCTCTGAGAGCGTGGCAACGGATGGCTGCACTTCAAGGCCGGTGGCGAACCTTACGTCGTCTATGGCAGCGAGGTTGAGCGGGTCGGACATGGCAAGGCGCAGCACCTTCCTGTCCATGTAGAGGGGGAAGACGAGGTGCTTGAGCGCGAGCTTCTCGTTGACGAGTTTCATCGTCTCCGGGTCGACAGGAGAGTTCGCAATCTCCACGAACGGGATGTTCAACTGGTAGGAGAGGGTCTGGGCGATGTCCATCTCCGTGGCATAGCCCTTCTTTACGAGGATGCTGCCGATGCGCAGCTGCTTGTTCTCGCCCGCCGCCTGAAGCGCGTCCTGGAGTTGAGCGGGCGTGATAAGGCAGGTCTCCACGAGCAGTTCGCCTATCTTTTTGACTATCATAGGGTGCCTTCCTTGCGGTTGGTTCTAACAAAAAATGACGTAAAGACGGTCTGTCCGGGATAATCTTCAAATAGGTTAAAAGTATACTATTCCGGCGTTAGGTTTGCAAGCGTCGGGAGTTTTGGGTAGCGGGTTGGTTTGGGGGTTAGGTAATTGTGAAATTTTATGGAGCAGTAGATATACGTTTTATTTTTGCAATCAATCCAGAATCGATAGGAAATCTTTCGTCACATATGTCCCATAATGCTTCATGGTATGATTTCTTGTCTTTTGAGTGAAAAAGAAAAACATTTACACCATGCTCTTTTACCACCTTGATGGCAGGGATATAATCACTATCGCCAGCCAACAAAACAGCATCGGAAATTTTACCAGAGGCTGCAAGATTAACCATATCTATGCTTAAGAGAGTATCAACGCCTTTTTGCCGGAACTCACCTTTATGCATTGAAGCTTGCCCAGTCTAACCTCATATCGCGGTAATTTGTTAAGCATGCTGTGAAACTTTTGAGCTTTAGAAAATCGTTCTTTTTCATCTGATGTCGTGGGGTTGCTTTGATATGGTTCGCAATGATAATAATAGGTTCTTAGTATCTCTTTCCCAAGTGATAGCTCTTTTGCGATTTTCTCATAATCAATGTGTACATGTATGCCAAACTCATTTTTAACGACCTTATCCAAATAACCACCATCAATGAAAATAGCTATTTTCATGAGTGTCGTCGCCCCCTAAAATACTTACCCCCCATCCAGTTTCCTGAACGAGGGGGAAGATAAAAACACTCACATCCATTCCTGAACGTGAGCCGTATACTCACATATAAGTATACTGTTCTTATACAAAAAAGTCAACATTATATTATTTTGACGTTGGGTCGGGTTGGAGATTATTTTAGCGTTGCCGATGTCCGTGCTGCGCCTGACGCCGTGTGGTATCAGACGGTCTTGAGCAGGTAGCGCCGCGTGCCGAGGCCGGCTGCCTGGGCGCAATCGAGCTGGACGTTCCAGTCGACGGCCGGGTGGACGCCGCGGAACTTGTCCTTGCCCGGCTCATGCCCGCTGGCAAGGGCCGAGGCTGTAAACCCCTGTGCCGCGTTTACGAGGTCCGCCGAGGCCTGGTCGATGGCCACAGGGTCAGTGGACGCGAGGATGCCGATATCAGGCACGATGGGGGCGTCGTTATGCCCGTAGCAGTCGCATTCGGGTGAGACGCGCTGTATAAAGTTCACGTAGACGCACCTGCCCTCCTTGCCTTTCAGCGCCGCACCCGCGTAATCGACCATTTTTTCCTGAAGGCCCGATGTGGTCTCGTCCCAGCGGACGTTGATAGCGGCCTCTGGGCAGGCCGCGATGCAGTGGCCGCAGCCGATGCAGAGGTCGTCGTTTATGACCGCCACCGCGCCGATATCGATGGCGTCAGCCGGGCAGTGCAAGGCGCACTCGCCGCAGGCAACGCAGCCTTTCGGGTCGACTACCGGCGCGCAGTTGGAGTGTTGTGCGAGCTTGCCCTCGCGGCCAGCGCAGCCCATGCCGATATTCTTCAATGCGCCGCCGAAGCCGGTCATCTCGTGGCATTTGAAATGGGTCAGGACCACGAGCCCGTCGGCATGGGCTATCTCGGAGGCGACAAAGGCATGGTCGAAGCGCGCCCCGTCTATCTTTATTTTTACCGCGTTTTCTCCGCGCAGTCCGTCGGCGATGATGATGGGCGCGCCCACTACCGCGTAGGCAAAGCCGTTTTCCACGGCCGTTCGCAGGTGGCTTGCCGAGTTTGTGCGCGCGCCTACGTATAAGGTGTTGGTGTCGGTAAGGAACGGCTCGGCGCCGGTCTGTTTAAGCCTGTCCACGACCGTGCGCACGAAGACCGGCGGGATGAAGGCCGCGTTGCCCTTCTCCCCGAAGTGGAGCTTTATGGCGACGAGATGGCCCCTTTTAAACCGCGTGGCAAGCCCGGCGGCATCCAGCAGACTGCCGAGCTTGTCAAAGAGGTTCCTCTGCGTGCTTGCGCGCAGGTCGGTGAAGAAGACCGTGGCCGTTGGGTTTGTTTTAGTCATTGTAAATTATGGTTTTGGCCAAATGAAATCAGGGAATACCGGATGGCCTGTTAGTTTATTGCTGATAGTTGTAAAAGTAATGCAATGGCGGCGCTTATGCTTAAACGAAAACGAGTATTCGTCATGCCCGAATGCTTCTATCGGGCATCCAGCGTCCTTAGCGCGGGCGATAAGATAAAGTACACTGGATTCCCGGCAAAAGCACGCGGGAATGACGGTTTGATGGACTTGCATTACTTATACAGAAGTCAATAATTGAGGTGCTATGGCGAAGAAGTGGTACGTGGTGCATACCTATTCGGGTTATGAGAATAAGGTAAAACAATCGATAGAACGCGTTATGATGTCCGGCCCGTAGACCAGCGTGCCGGTCGTCGAGTTTATGGCCATGACCGCAAGCACCATCCCGTCCTGGGAAAGGTGCGTGCGGTCTTTAAGAACCATTGCGCCGACGTCGCCGACCCCCTTGCCGTCGACAAAGACCCTGCCCGAGTCTATGCGCCCGGTAATCGAGGCGGCATCATGGGTCAATTCCACCACGTCGCCGTCCTCGGCAAGGATGATATTGTCCGTTGGTATGCCGACCTTGCCCGCAAGGCGCGTGTGGAGGACGAGGTGGCGGAACTCGCCGTGCACGGGCATGAAGTATTTCGGCTTGGTCATGTTGAGCATGAGCTTCAATTCTTCCTGGCTTGCGTGTCCGGAGACGTGGATTTCCGAGACCTTCTCGTATATGACGTCCGCGCCGCGCCTGTAGAGGTGGTTTATCATGGTGGAGATGGCCTTCTCGTGGCCGGGTATGAACTTCGACGAGAGGATGACGGTGTCCCCGCGCCTGACCTTGAGCTGCTTGTGGTTGTCCATGGCCATGCGCGTAAGCGCGCTCATGGGCTCGCCCTGGCTGCCTGTCGTAAGGAGGAGCACGCGCTGGTTCGGGATGGACTCGAGCTCCTTCAGGTCTACGATAAGGCCGTCGGAGATCTTGAGGTAGCCGAGGCCGCGCGCTATGCGGACGTTCGAGACCATCGAGCGGCCGTTGAGCATGACCTTGCGGCCGTGCTTGTCAGCCGCGTCCATGACCTGCTGGATGCGGTGGATGTTCGATGAGAAGGCCGCCAGTATTACCCTGCCTTCGGCCTTGCCGATGATGAAGTCGAGGTTCGTGCCTATCTCGCGCTCCGAGGGTGTGTAACCCTCGCGCTCGACGTTGGTCGAGTCGGACAGGAGCGCCAGGACGCCTGAACTGCCGTACTCGGTAAACCGCGCATAGTCCATCACCTCGCCGTCGACCGGGGTCTGGTCCATCTTGAAGTCGCCGGTGTGGATGACGACCCCGGCGGGCGTCTTTATGGCGAGCGAGCAGCAGTCCGCGATGGAGTGGCACACGCGTATGAACTCGACCTCGAACGGGCCGACCGAGACGACGTCCCTCGGCCTGACGGTCTCGAAGGCCGTGGACTTGTCAAGCCCGAATTCGATGAGCTTTTCCGTGATAAGCCCGATGGTGAGCGCCGTGGCGTAGATGGGCACGTCCAGCTCGCGCAGGACGAAAGGCAGGGCGCCGATATGGTCTTCGTGCCCGTGCGTGATGAAGATGGCCGCGACCTTCTCCTTATTGCGCCGCAGATAACTTATGTCCGGTATCACTATGTCGATGCCGAGCATGTAGTCTTCAGGGAACATCAGCCCGCAGTCCACCACGATGATGGCCTCGCCGTACTCGACGACCATCATGTTCAGTCCGATCTCACCGAGCCCGCCGAGCGGGATGAGTTTTAAAGGTGTTTCGTTTTCAGTCATGGGTTGTCCGTGTCATGGGGTTAGGTTGCCGTTGTTCCTTCCGGTGTCTTTAGAGGGGGGCAGTTCCGCCCCGCCTTTATATGGTCGTATTTTACTGTCCTGCGGCCAGCATCTCCTCGATTGCGGCCTTTGTGCGCGAGCGCAGGGTCTTGTCCGCGCCGCCGGTCGTGGGCATGGCGTGGCCGAAGGAGATTTCCACCTTTGCCGGGTGTATCAGAAGGCTGCCCCGTTTCATTATATCCCGTGTCCCTTTTATTGCAACCGGTACGACATCAACTCCGCTTCTTGCGGCGAGCATGAACGCCCCGCGCTTTAACGGCAGCAGGGGGGCGTCAGTGGCGTTGCGGGTGCCCTCAGGGAAGACGAGGACGGAAATCCCGTTTTTTATCTTGTCAGCGGCCTCTTCCATCGACTTGTAGGCCTCCTGAGCGTTCTCGCGCTCTATGCCGATGTATCCGGCAAAGGACATGGCCCAGCCCACGAGCGGTATCGTAAAGAGGCTTTTCTTCGCCACCCAGCGGAACTCTATCGGCAGATAGACCTGAAGCGCCGGGATGTCGAACGCGCCGCTGTGGTTGGAGAGGAATATTACGGTGCGGTCTTTCGGCACGCGCTCCGCACCTTTGACGCGCACGCGCACGCCTGAGAGGCCAAGGATGATGCGGCACCACAGTACGGCAATCCTGTGCACCCCGGCAGGCCCGCGCCCGGCCAGCAGCGAGAGCAGGACTACGATGAACAGGAAGATGGTGATGGGCGCTCCGACAATCCAGGTGATGGCGGTTCTTGCAAACATGTATGATATCCCTCATTATGACGCTATGGCGTCTGGAGAGAGAATATAACATGATATGGGGCGGATTTGGACAAAAAAGTCGCGGCAGGTCTTTACAATTATACCGTGGCACAGGCTTGCAGCGCAGGCCTTCAGGCCTGCCTCTGTCAGGGCAAATCCCCCGCCCCACGCCGCCTGGCGTGGGTACCCCGCCCCCTTGTGCGCTCGTGTGCGCTAACGTTATGTCTTTAGCGCCTTTTTTAAAGGGGGAAGTTTAAGCCCTGGGCTACAAAGGTCTGAGCCGCGAAAGCGAGGCTTGTTGAAAGCAGCCATTCGCGGATATTGCCAAAGCCGCGTGCCTTTGATATTATAAAAAGAGGGGGTATTCATGGAAGAGCATGGAGTGGTGGTTGAGATAAAAGATAACAATACGGCGGTCGTCAGGGCGGCGCGCAGTTCGGCCTGCGATTCGTGCGGCTCGAAGAAGTCTTGCGCCACGGGCGGCGGCGAGGATATGCTCGTGGAGACGGATAACGTGATAGGCGCGGACAAGGGCGACCATGTCGTCTTCGCCGTGGGCGCGGGCGCCGTCATGAAGGCCGGGGTGATTGTACACCTCGTGCCTACCATCGCGTTTATCGCGGGCGTTGTCCTGGGCCAGCTCGTTGTCGCGCCGATACTGCCCGGCGTTAACAAGGACCTCATATCCGGCGTCCTCGGTTTCATCTTCCTTATCGACGCCTACGTCTGTCTGAGGATTTACAACAAGGCGCTGGACAAGAAAGGCGCCGCGATGAGGCCTAAGCTCTTGAGGAAGGTCTGAGGTGGGCTCCGACATAGTTGCGCAGAACAGAAAGGCCCACTTCGAGTACTTCATAGTTGAGACGGTCGAGGCCGGGCTCGTGCTGACCGGCCACGAGGTCAAGTCGCTGCGCGCGGGCAAGGCCAACCTGCAGGACTCCTACGCGAGGATAAAGGGCGAAGAGGCGTTCCTGTTGAACGCCCACATAAGCGTATATGAGCGCGCCGACGGCTTCACTCATGCGGACCCTGAACGCACCCGGAAACTTCTCCTCCATAAATCCGAGATAAAGCGCCTTATCGGCAAGACGCGCGAGAAGGGTTTCACGCTCATTCCCACGAAGATATACTTCAAGGACGGCAAGGCAAAGGTCGAGATCGCCCTTGCAAAGGGCAAGACCATGCACGACAAGCGCGATACGATAAGGAAGAGAGACGCTGAGCGCGACCTGAAGTCGGCGTTCAAGGCCAATAAGGGCGTGAAGAAGGGGAATAAATAGGGACACTTGTACTAGCTCACTAATTCGGTAACTTTTTGTAGTTTATCAAAAGGCGTTTCATAGTTCAAGCCGCCGTGTTTTCTGAGATGGTTAAACTCGAAGAGATAGTTGCCGAGATTTAGCATCATCTCTTCTTCGGATGCGAAG
>JACRNO010000081.1 GCA_016234855.1 Deltaproteobacteria bacterium
ACTATCTCAAAGGGACGGCCTCTCAGAGCGTCATAGAGCTTCTGCATCGACGGCATCTCTTCTTCGCAGGGCTTGCACGTTGTCGCCCAGAAGTTCAGGAAGATCACCTTGCCGCGAAAGTCCTTGAGGCTGACCTGCCTGCCGTCAAGGTCGGAGAGCGTAAAATCAATGGGAGCGAGACCGGCGTTGACCGGCTCGTACTTCTTCCTGCCGCTTAAGATTATAATGGCGACGACGATGATTACCACCGCGACTATGCCGACTACGGCAATCTTCGGCAGCCCGCCTTCTTCCGTAACGTTGTTATCTGCCATTCATCCCTCCATTATAATACAAAAAAGCTCACAGACGACGGCTGATTACGCGTACGCATGAAGCCCCGGAAGGACAAAACTGACGCCCCAGTAGAGGAATATCACCGCAAGAAAACCTGCGACCGACAGGATGGCCGCCCTCTTGCCCCTCCAGCCCCGCGTCACGCGCGCATGCAGGTAAGTCGCGTAGATAAGCCACGTGATAAGTGACCATGTCTCCTTCGGGTCCCAGCTCCAGTAGGTGCCCCAGGCATAATCGGCCCATACCGCGCCGGAGATGATGCCGATGGACAGGAACGGAAAGCCCCATGCAATGGCCCTGTACCCGAGTTCGTCGAGCATGGCGGTGTCAGGGAACATATCGATAAGCACGTTGCTCCGCCCCTTCTCCTCAAACCAGCCCTTCAGCAGATACATGATGCCGAGGCCGAAGGAGATGGCGAATGCGCCGTATCCTACAAACGTCGAGAAGACATGGAAGTCAAGCCAGCCGATGGCATACTGCTCAAGACCCACGTGCGAGAGGAGGTCCTGCATCCAGTGCCACTTGCTCTGCAAAGCGGGGTTTAACGGCTCGACGCTCTTGAACTTATACGGCAGGAGCGCGGCCGAGAGCATGGCGATCGATTCGATTGTCATGACGAATACGCCGATGACCCTCTGCTTGTGCTTGTATTCAAGGACAAGATACCCGACGTTCGTCGCCCATATAAAGAGTATCATGGACTCGAAGAGGTTTGAAAACGGCGCATGCCTGGCCTCGGCCGCGCGAAAGATGAGTATCAACGTGGTGGAGGCGAGCGCGATATATGACATGGCCGTGGCCGTCTGTCCAAGCCACTTTTTCTTGAAAACCCAGTGCCCCGCGTAAAGGACGGCCGTCAAGACATAAAAGACGAACGAAAAGGTGAAAAAGAGCAAGGACAATATCATGGACTATCTCCTTTATTATCAGTGGCGAGTAATCAGTGGCGAGTGATTAGTGGTAAGTGATTAGTAAAACCACTATTCACTGTCCACTAACCACTGTCCTCTAATCACTGCCTTATATGTTACTTGCTTCTATCGCCCTTTTCAACGAATTCCGTAATCCGCTTCAGCTCTTTCTCAAAGAGGATGTTGTTCTTGTTTATCATGCCGCCGACCTTGACCTCGGTCGTCAAACCTTCCTGCCTGACGTGCACCCACACCCGCCTGTGGAAGATGAAGAAGGCGAAGATAAAACCCACGCCCATGACAAGGGCGCCGGCCCAGACGACGTTAGTGCCCGGGTCCTTATTAACGGAAAGCCCTGAATACAATATAGGCTTGAACGTGGCGAAGACAAGGTCGACTCCCTTGTCAGCCGGTATGGCGGGGAAGATGCCGGGATAGTTGCGGAATATCCACGGGCTTGCCACGAGCTTGTCCCCGTTGTATATCTCAAGCCTTACGGCCGGGTTATTGGCGTCGGCTGAGATAGAGCCGACGCTGTTGGTCTTTTCGTCATACGCGAAATCAGCGAGATAGCCGACAACCTTAACGGAATACTTTGTCCCGGGTATCTTCTCGGTCGCGCCCCATTTAATCGGCACGGGCGCGCCAACCACGCCGGTCTTGATGTTCTTCGGCGCGATATAGGCGGTATCCACCCTATCCCAGGCCATGCCGTAATCGGACTGATAGAAGCGTATGCCGCGATAGGATAGCGGCTCGTTGACCCATATCTGCTTGGTCAGAACCTCCTTGCCGTGGTCTATGACGGTAATGAGGCTGTTGTATTGCTTTATCTGGCCGGTCTCGTACTGGTCGACCCAGAATTTATCGAGTCGTATCTTGAACTCCGCGTTGGGCGCGTCAACGGTATCCCCGACGTATATGAACCTGTAGTCCTTGTATCCGTAGTAGCTGCCGATGATGGAGCCTGCGAGCATCAAGAGCAGGCTTATGTGCGTGAAGTCCGAACCGAGACGGCTTATCGCGCCCTTCCACGCGTAATAAAAGTAGTCCCCGCCGTGGACCGAGGAGACGACGTTGAACCGCATCTTCTTGAGTATGCGCCCCACCCTGTCGTTTACCGCAGCGGCGTCGGCGGATACGCTTACCGAACGGCTGTGCGCGAACCTCTCGATGACCTTCGGGTCGAATTTCTCCTGCTTATGATTGAGGAGCGACTTCCACTTGGGAGGAAAACGTTCGAACGTGCAGACGATGATGTTGACGGCGAGCGCGAGCAGGAGTGCCGTGTACCACCATGAATGGAAGAGATTGTCGACGTTTACGGCGGTGATGAGCTTGCCGAACCTGGGGTAGGTCGTCAGATAAAACTCGACGGGTTTATTCTGCTCCACGACCGTGCCAAGGATAGAGACCGTGGCGAGCGATATAAGCACTGCAATCGTGAGCTTTAATGAGTTGAAGAAATACCAGAGATTAGAGAACGCGCGTCCCCACAGGGACTTGCCGTTGCTTTGCCTTGCCAAAACCACCTCCGTTACTTACGATTCTTCTTCATTTTAAACATGGCAAGATAATCGCCGGCGGCCTTGCCTATCTGGCTCTCCGGGTTCAAGGCGTTGGCCTTCTCCCATGCGGCCTTGGCGGCTTCGAGGTCCCCCATGCCGTACGCAAGGACAAACCCCTTGGTCAGCCATATCCTCTGGTGATAAGGGTTCTTGGCTATGCCTTCGTCCAGATAGCGTATGGCCTCGCGGGAATTGTTCGTGTAATGATAGCAAAGACCGAGTTCGGTATAGATATCGGCGTCCCCGGGCCTCAGGTCGAGCGCCTTCTTGTAATAGACAATTGCTTCATTGAACTGCTTTAACTCGAAATACGCGTCCGCGAGAGAACGCACCGCCTCGAAATCACCCGGCTTGTCCGCAACCCGCGCCTTGAGGTCGCCGATGACATTGGAAGCGGACTGCTGCTGGACGGCAACCGCGGGACCGGTCGCGTTGACAGGCCTGGACTGTTCGTCGCCGGAACCGGAACACCCGGCAAGGCCAGTGAGCGCCACTACGCTCAATCCCGCGGCCATAACCATCGCATGGAAACTTCTCTTCATAGCCGCCAATCCGCCACCCGCTTCATTAGTGATTCGTTACGTGATTACACGCCAATCCGTATCTGCAATGGTAACAAAAAAGGATTAAAAGTTTATTAAGACAAGATTAGTTATTTTTAAAGAAGGCCGTCAACACGCCCGGGGCATTATTAGACTTGCGGCAAGCGAAGCTCGCCTGCGGCCCGCGAGATGACATGGAAGGCGGAGCGGAGGAAAATAAAGGATATCCCAAGGCCGACCAGGAGGTCCGGCCATCTGCCGGCAGTCAGCCATACGCCTATGCCGGCGAATATCACCGAGACGTTGGCAATGATATCGTTACGCGAACATAACCAGACCGAGTGCATATTGATATCATCTGAACGATGCCGCCAGAGCATGAACAGGCATATCGAGTTTGCCGCAAGCACGAGCAGCCCGACCCCTCCTATGGCCTCGGCAACCGGGAGCGCGGGACGGATGATATGATATACGGCGCTGGCAAGCGCAAAAAGACCGAACCCCGCCATAATCAAGCCTTTGAGCAGCGCCGACCCGGCCTGCCACCTCGGGCCGCGGCTCAGGACATAGAGGCTGAAACCATAGACGAGCGCGTCGCCAAGCATATCGAGGGAGTCCGCGACAAGCGCATTGGAGTGGGCCATTACCCCTGCGCCGCCTTCAACGAAAAACATGACGGCGTTTATAAAAAGCACGGCCTTCAGTACGGCGCCTTGCCGACCCCTTAACGCCGTTATCTCGCAGGCCTTATCTTCGCAACAATCGCCCATGAAAATCCAAGACCGCCGTGAGATTCCTCAGGCGGTCTTTATGTTCGGTTAATTTGTCCCATACAAAGGCCTCATCCATGCCATTCAACGCACAGACAGGAAGATACCTATCACGGCTACGCCGTCTTCTTTACCGAACCGTAAAAACCCTTCCTCGTCACCTGCTCCTCGATGCCAAAGAGGATGCACTTTGTCGGGCACCTCTTCGTCGATTCGTCGTTTTGAGGAGCGACGGCATAGTCGATGACGGCAAGGTTGTTCTTAAGGGCTATCCCGTCCGATACACTGCAGTCCTTTACGCAAAGGCCGCACGCGATGCAGGCGACCGAGCAGACCTTCTTCGCATAAGCGCCCTTGTCCCGGCTCCTGCAATAGACGAAGAGCTTGTGGGACTCCGTGTGCATCTCGATGATACTACGCGGACAGGCCTTGGCGCACGCTCCGCAGCCTATGCACTTGTCATAGAAGACGACCGGCAGGCCGTTCGAGTCCATGGCCATGGCGTCGTACTTGCAGGCGTCAACGCACTCGCCGTAGCCGAGGCACCCGTAGGCGCAGCTCTTGTCCCCGCCCGTGATATTGGAGGCGGTGCAGGTCATCTCGCCCTTGTAGATGGCGCGTCTTTCAGCCTCGGCATGCCCGCCCTTGCAAAGAACGACTGCGACGTTGCGCTTGTGGTCCAGGGCCTCCACGCCCATGACCTCGGCGAGCTTCAGTGCTACAGCGTTGCCTCCGGCAACGCAAACGTTCGGAGGGGCCTCTCCCTTGGCCAGTATCTCGGCCAGCGCGCGGCAGCCCGGATAACCGCACCCGCCGCAGTTGGACCCTGGCAGGATGCCGGCTATCGCCTCTATCCTGGGGTCTTCATCCACCTTGAACTTCTTGTCCGCAAATACGAGGAATAGCGCGAGCACGGCGCCTATGCCGCCCATGCTCACGACTGAAATTATAATCATCCTTGCAAGCATCTCGACCTCTCGTCTTATCGTTTCGGAAACCGCCAGGCTTGTCGCTGCCCCGCCGCCAGGCGTTCAGCCGGGTCTACCCCCGTATCAGTCCGGCGAACCCCATGAACGCCAGCGCCATCATCCCCGCGATTACCAACGTGATGGATATCCCCTGAAAGGGTTTGGGGATATCAGCGAACTCAAGCTCTTCCCTTATGCCGGACATCATCAGGATGGCCAGCGTAAAACCCACCCCCGTGGCAAAACCGAAGACGATGGACTCTATATAATTATAATCGCGCAAAACCATGAAAAGTGCAAGCCCAAGCACCGCGCAGTTGGTCGTGATAAGCGGAAGGTATATGCCAAGCGCCCGGTAGAGCGCGGGGCTGGATTTGCGTATGTACATCTCGACAAGCTGGACGAGCGCCGCTATCGCGATAATAAACGCGACATACTCAAGGAACGGCACGTTATACCTTACGAGTATATAGGTATATATCGGCCAGGTGACCGCCGCGGTAAGCGTCATGACGAAGGTCGTCGCAAGCCCCATGTTCAGGGCGTTCTCCGTCTTGTTCGAGACGCCTACAAACGGGCAGATGCCGAGGAAGTAGGTCAGAACGAAGTTGTTTATGAGCGACGCGGAGATGAAGATTAATATGAGTTTCATGGGCAACCCCTTAAAGACTTCGTACAACCTTAAAACTTAAAACGATGGGCAACGCTCCGCTCAACCCATCTACGCTACCTGGTAGTGGTAAGTGGGAAAGGGTAAAATCTTTACCACACCCCGCCCCTTTTTCCTGTCCTTACAAAACCGCTATATCATGTTCTCGCCGGACTTCCTGCTCGATATGTAGTTGACTACCGCTATAAGGCTGCCAAAGACCATGAACGCGCCCGCCGGCAGTATCATGACTATCCACGGCTCGAACCAGTCGCCGAGAATCTTGAAGTTCAATATGCTGCCGAAGCCCAATAACTCCCTTATCGTGCCCATCGTGGATGGTAAAACCGATGCCTATGCCGAGCGCGTCCATGACGGATGGAATGACGGGGTTTCTCTGCGCAAACGCCTCTGCGCGTCCAAGTATGATGCAATTGACGACTATGAGCGGGACATACGGGCCGAGCGCCTTGGATATAGGCGGAAAGAATGCGGCGAGAAACATGTCGGCTATCGTAACAACAAGGGCGATAATGACGACGTACGCCGCGATCCTGACCTGCGGGGATATGGTCTTCCTTACGGCCGAAATGAGGATATTCGACCATAGGAGCACGAAGAGCGTGGCAAGCCCCATCGCTATGCCGTTTTTGACGGAGTTGGTGACCGCAAGCGTCGGGCACGTGCCGAGGACGAGCCTGAACGGCGGGATCTCCTGCCAGAGCCCTTTTTTGAACTCATGCCACAGAGACACGCTGTTATCTGCCATGTTTCAACTCCTTGGACGCGATTGAGGCGGGAACTATCTCTTTTTCCAGCCTCTCGACCTCTTCCCTTGGGAAGGCGCTCAGCACCTTTGCCACCGCATTGTTTATATTGGTGACGACCGCGTTCGAGGAAATCGTCGCGCCGGTTATGGACTGAATCTGATTCGGCTTTTCCGGCTTGCGGTTCTTGATATATTCAATCTTGGGGCTTATATCCACGCCATTGAACTGCCCTTCAAAAGCAGGTTCGCTTATCCTATTGCCGAGCCCGGGCGTCTCTACCTGGTCGAGTATCTTTATCCCTCTGAGATGGAGGTAATCAAGGTTTAGGCCGACCATGACGCCGACGTTGCCCTGAAACCCGCCGCCGTCGGCCTTGAAGGCTATGCCAACGGGCGCGCCTGCGTCGTCAATGCCTTCAAAGATGGTGATATCAGCCTTGTCAACCGTCTTTTTGAGGGTCTTATAGTCTTTGGCCTCAGGCAGGACGACGAAGATAGCCTCTTTAAGCTCCTTCTCCTGATTAGCCTTTATCATGGGGTCGGCCACATGGTAGAAGGCCGCAAGTATCGCGCCTGATACCGCCCCGATGACAACCAGGTTCAAAAACATCTTGACGACGTTATTCAACGGAATCCCTCCGACCCGCGCCGCCTGGCGCGGATGCCCCGCCCCTTTTTCAAAAAAAAGGGGGGGGGGTGAAAAATATCCAAAAAACGTTATCCCCGGGCGCTGGCGCCCGCGCCAAAGACCCTCGGCCTCGTATGCTTATTCAAGAGGGGGACAAAGGCGTTCATGAACAATATCGAATACATGACGCCCTCGGGCAGTCCGCCCCACAGGCGTATTACAACGGCAAGGATGCCGGCCACTATTACGAATATCCACTGGCCGATGGGCGTGACCGGGGACGTTACCATGTCCGTTACCATGAACCATGCGCCAAGCATCGCGCCGCCCGCAAACAGATGGAAGAGCGGACTTGGGTATTTGGCCGGGTCCATGAGCCAGAATATGCCGCTGAAGACTGCGATGGTGCCGAGATAACCCAGCGGCAGCTTCCAGTTTATGTAGCCCTTATACCGCAGATAGAGCCCGCCGATGAGTATCGCGATAACGGATGTCTCGCCAAGCGAACCTGCGGTATTGCCGATAAAAAGATCGTATAGCGGGGCTATCTTGTGCTCGAACTTCATCATGGCAAGGGGCGTTGCCGTCGAGACCGCGTCGACCGCCGCCTCTACGGTGCGCGGACTGACCCATGTCGTCATGAAGACCGGATAGGTCGCCATGAGGAAGGCGCGTCCGAGAAGGGCAGGGTTGAAAATATTGAAGCCGAGGCCGCCGAAAAGCTGCTTGCCTACGCCCACGGCAAAGAACGAACCGAGTATGGCCCCGAATATGCTGAAGTTGGCGGGCAGCGTCAGGGCGAGGAGCAAGCCCGTGATGATTGCGCTGCCATCGTATATCTTTATAGGTTTGTTACGATACTTCTGAAAGGCGTATTCAGTGACAAGAGAGGTGCCGATGCACACGGCCACGAGCAAGAGCGCGCGAAACCCGAAGAAATAAACGCTCGCGACCACAGCCGGGATGAGCGCCATAACGACGGTGTGCATTATCTTCGGGATGGAGTCATCCGTCAGAAAGTGCGGTGATGAAGAGACTACAAGTTTAGTTGCGCTCCCCTGGGTTGTCGCCTTGTCTTCCATTGCCTCTCGTGGTTATTGCCGTTTATTCAACTTACGTGCGGCGCGACCCTACGCCTTTGCCGCCTTTGCAGCCGCCTTTGCGGCCTCTTCGCGTATCTTGAGCTTACCGACCCTTATCCAATGGAGGAGCGGCCTCTTTGCCGGACATACATACGAGCAACAGCCGCATTCGATGCACGCAAGGGCGTCCCACGCCTTAAGGTCATCCGTCCTGTGCGCCCTGCCGTAATCACCAAGCCTGTAGGGCATCAGCCCCATAGGGCAGACCTCTACACACGATGAACATTTGATGCACGGGTCATACGCAACGGGTTTTATCTGACGCGCGGTCAGGACCGTTATGCCGGAGGTGCCTTTGATAACCGGGACGGTCAGGGTTGACTGGGTTATGCCCATCATGGGGCCGCCGTTCAAAACCTCCATGTCGCCCTCGGACGTCTTGAGCCCGCCGCACTGGCCGATGACCTCTTCAAAGGTGGTGCCGACACGCACGCGCAGGTTCTTCGGCGCGGTCACTCCGTTGCCGCTTATGGTTACGACCCTCTCTATAAGTGGCTTTTTAAGGTTTACGGCCTCATATATCGCAACGGCCGTACCGACGTTATTCACCACGACTCCGACGTCGAGCGGCAGCTTGCCCGTAGGCACCTTCCTGCCCATAGCCGCCGCAATGAGCATCTTTTCCGCGCCCTGCGGATACTTGGTCTCAAGTATGACGAGCCTTATGTCGTTTGACGAACCGACGGCCTTGTCAAGCGCATCGATGGCGTCGGGCTTGTTCTCCTCGATGCCGATGAGCCCGGCGCCCGCGCCCACGGCCTTCATCAGGGCGCGAAGCCCCCAGATTACGGCCCCTGCCTCTTCAACCATTATCCTGTGATCGGCGGTGAGGAAAGGCTCGCACTCGCAGCCGTTCAATATAACGGTATCTATGGTCTTGCCTTTCGGTGGAGATAGTTTTACGGAGGTGGGGAATGCCGCGCCGCCCATGCCGACGATGCCGGCCTCGCGAATGATATCGCGCAGCGCGTCGGCTGAGATGGCGCTGATGTCCGTCTGAACTGCCCCGGCCACCCAGTCGCGCATCAAACCGTCGCCTTCTATGGTGATGGCCATGGCACGCGAGCCGCCCGGGTGATCGGCCAGGTCGATATCCTTTACCTTGCCGCTGATGCTCGCATGTATTGGGGCTGAGACGAACGCCTTTACGTCGGCGATCTTCTGGCCTTCCTGCACGAGGTCGCCCTTCTTGACGAGCAGCTCGCACGGCGCGCCGGCGTGCTGCTGCAAGGGTATTATGACAAGCTTGGGCAGAGCCGCCCGCTCAATACGTCCGCCGGAGGTAAGCTCTTTATGATACGAGGGGTGTATGCCCCTGTCAAAGGTCTTGATAGCCATCGCCTCGCGCCTCGTTATACCGGTCTTATTATAAAAGAAGAGTATTGCAATTTTGCCGGTTTATAGTCAAGCCCAATCTGCACGGCGCGAAAAAGACCCTAAAACAAGACGACCGCCCGGTCAAAACGCGGCTCTTCACAAGAGTCGTATCTTGCCCAGACGGTCGGCATGAATCCCTTATAACTCCCGCTCCCCGGTGGTGACCACCTTAGTTCCGTCAGTCGCGGCAGGTTGTGTCTATCTTCGACTCGCGTATATTACAACACGGCTAAACCGGTTGTCAAGTATTTATTGACGACGCTAATCACCCCTCAGGACACCCTTGACCAGATAGATAAACGCCAGCGATATGCCCGTCAGGACAAAGACCACGCTCAAGGCCACGATGGGCACCACTGACTTTTCCGCGGCCTCTGGCCCGAGCGTTACAGTGCGAAGGCCCATGATTATCCATGAGATGGGATAGAAAAACCCGCCCACGCCCGCGCAGGCCGAGGCAACGGCCTTGATGCGGTTAGGGGCGTGAAGAAAGGGCATTATAAGCGAGACGGCGATAGAGATAAGCCCGAGCCCCATGGCGTGGATGTGCCCGCGGGTAAGCCTCTCGTGCGCCTGGTCCATCGGGTCTTCTTCGTGCATGTAGGCATGCGATGCGTCCGGGTGCGGCTCTTCCACGGCCTGGGCATGGTCATGATGGGAATGAAGGGCGTTCGCCTGTTCGCCGCCTGTGATGACGCCGCCTTTGGCCGCCTCCGTGCCTCGCTCGCCAAGGTAGTCGTGTATCCGGTCATGGTTCAAGGTCAGGAAGACCGCCCAGGCGATACCGAATATTAACGTAAGCAGACCCAGCAGAAGCCCGACGCTCACCGGACGCGCTATAGAATGCATGACGACTCCTTTTTCATTGCCCGATATACGGCCGCCTTACCTGGTTCACGGGAAGATATTGAACCTTACGATGCGCGTCGGACACTCCATTATATACAGTAAACCGCGGCGGATGTCCATTGATATGACGGGTCGCACCCATGCCGCAAGATGTTCTCTAATTATTCTTTAATAGCCGCTTGGCTAAAATCAACGCGAATGAACTGCCGCGGGAGGTTATAGACCGGACGCCGCATCGTCATTTTCAACGACAGACAGAAATAAGGAGAAGACAGATGCGCCTTGAACGGCTCAATCCGGTTGCCTTTATAATCATCGCCTTCACGCTCCTCTACATTGCGCTCGTTGCGTCATACGCCGAGGCAGGCGACGATACGCGGTTCAGGAAGGCCTTCACGTCCGCCTATAACGGGCAGCGTTTCGAGGCCATGGCGCAACTGATAAAGGCGAAGAAAGGGGCGCTTGCGCCCGAGGTCCGCGGCCTCATCACCGAGGCGGCCCGGCCCGGCCACGGCCTTGAAGAGACTCTGACGCTTCTGGACGTCGCCGTCGTCATGGCCACGATGAACATACATTGGAACAACGGCGAGGCAACTCTTCTGGCCGAGGCTGAAAAAGCGCTCGACGCGGCGCTCGTTAAGAAAGAGGGACAGCTGTACTAGCTCACTAATTCGGTAACTTTTTGTAGTTTATCAAAAGGCGTTTCATAGTTCAAGCCGCCGTGTTTTCTGAGATGGTTAAACTCGAAGAGATAGTTGCCGAGATTTAGCATCATCTCTTCTTCGG
>JACRNO010000047.1 GCA_016234855.1 Deltaproteobacteria bacterium
GGTTCCTTCACCACCTTCTTGATGTTGACAATAACCTTCTCCATATCTTTGAGGAACGCCTCGTAACTCTCCCAGAATGAATACTCCCTCTGGTTGAAATAGGGAGGCGACGTGATGACGAGGTTGGCCTTTTGACCGTTCATCAGCTTTTCGACGTCTGCCATGCCCGTAGAATTACCACAGAGAAGCCTGTGCCTTCCGAGGGCGTAGATATCGCCTTTCTTAGTCTTGGGTTCAGCCGAGACGTCGGGGATTTCTTCTTCCTCGGGTTTGCCTTCTTCCGAGAAAAAGCAGGCCTCGAACTCCTTAAAGTCGATATCCGGCAGCTCAAAGATGGCCAAGTCCTCAATCCCCAAGTCCATCTCATTCATGAACTGGTAGAGACCCTCGTCCGTGATGGTCTGGTATTTGGAGTTGATGGCGAGAAGGATCTCTGCGGCCTCTTTCTTGGTCTGGGCTTCGATGTCAACGATGGAAAGGTCGCCTATCGTGAAGCCTTCCTTCAGAAGCTCCCCGAGGACAAGGAGCCTGCCATGACCGTCGAGGATTTCATTTTTATTCCAGACGAAGACCGGGGCAACCCAACCGTACTTGAGGATGGATGCCTTAAGCTTCCCGGCGTTGCCCTCCGACATCTCCTTCAAGTCACCCTGGAAGGTCTTGAGCCTGTCGAAGGGCAGATAACGGTTGCCCTTACAGCGGACGGGTATCTGCTTATTATTTCTTTTCACGATTTCCCTCCGCGCTTCTTCTCTACCTCGGCAAAGGTCTTGCCGCATTCCAGTGACGCGGACTTTCCGGTGTAGTCCTGCCATCGCCGCACGATCACGTCGCAATACTTGGGGTCGAGTTCGAGAAGACGCGCCTCGCGGTGCGTCTTCTCGCACGCAATGAGCGTTGAACCAGACCCGCCGAAGGGGTCAAAGACTATGTCTCCCTTCTTGCTGGAGTTGCAGGCTTGACCTCGGCTTCTCTTCTAAAAAGACCGTGCCGTGCGCCGCCTCCACAGTCACATTGTCGCCCCTGACGATAAGCGTCGTCTCGCCCATGGGTATCTGCCACTCGTTGTCGGCTATCTGCTGGAAGGGCGCGCCGTCGAACTCATGGATGGTCGTCTTGTCCCGGCCTCCGAACCAGCGGTGCGCGCCCGTATCCTTCCAGCCGTATAGGACAGGCTCGTGCTGCCAGTGGTAATCCGAGCGGCCGAGCACAAGGGCGTTTTTGCGCCATATCAAGCAGGATGACAGGTAGAAGCCAGCCACTTTTAGAGATGTCCTGAAGTTCACACCCTCGGTCTCTGCGTGGGCAACGTAGACGCTGGCACCGGATTTTGAAACGGCGTAGACGTTCGTGAACGCCATGAGCAGAAACTCATAAAACGCTTTGCTGTCCATGTTGTCGTTGAGGATGCGTGCCGTGTTCCTGTGCCCCTTCTGATATTTATCGAGCATCTCGGCCTTCTCGCCGTAGTTGACGTTATAGGGCGGGTCTGTCCACGTGCAGTCCACAAGCTCGCCGTTCATGAGCTTCTCCACGTCCGTAAGGACGGTCGAGTCCCCGCATACGAGGCGGTGTCTGCCGAGAATCCAGACGTCGCCGGGAGCGGTTATTGCTTCATCAAGCATCGGAGGCGTCGCGTCGTCATCCGCAAGTCCCGCGCCTTCAGGGTCAAGGAACTCGCTTATCTCGTCTCCAGAAAAACCCGTAAGTTCCACATCGAACCCGTCCTCCTTAAGCGCCGCCAGCTCCCCGGCAAGCAGTTCCATGTCCCAGCCCGCGTCCAGCGCAAGACGATTGTCAGCGATGACGTATGCCCGCTTCTGCGCCTCGGTGAGATGCGTAAGCTCGATGACCGGAACCTGCTTGAGGCCGAGCTTCTGGGCGGCCATGAGTCGGCAATGCCCGGCGATAATCCCTTGCTCGGCGTCAACCAAGATGGGGTTTGTGAAGCCGAACTCAACTATGCTGGCCGCGACCTTTGCCACCTGCTCAAGGGTATGCGTGCGCGGGTTCCGCGAGTATGGCTTTAGCTTCTCAAGCGGCCATAACGCTATCTGTTCAGCCATTGTTATTGAATCCATGTGGAAACCTCCGTGGAAACTGGAAACTTGAAAATATGCCCTCACGCTGGAGATATTCCGCGCTCGGAAGCACCCGCACGGCCATGTGCGTGGAGGGACCCATCATTTCTTACCCAACTCGTACTCGATCTCGTGGCCGAGGAGCTTATCCGCCTTCTCGTCTACGACCCGCTGCGCCGCGTCCTCGCCGACCTTGTTGACCATGCCGGGCACGTCCGGGCCGTAGAGCCTCTTTATGGGGAACCGTTCCTTGCCTACCCGCTTGTATATGCCGATTATCTTCCCCGGCATGAACGCGCCCTTTACCACCTTCCTTCCGCCGGTCTTCAAGACCCTCACGGTTACGCCCCTGTTGGTCGTGCGTGCGTCAAAGCGCTGAAGGCCGGGAGTCTTCCCGCTATACCGAAGGAGAACGGCAAGGTTCTCCCAAGTGGCCCGTCTCATGTAAAACCCGGCGTCGAGCCTGTCCTTCTTGATGTTGTAGGTATTGCGCACCTCACGGCTTATGGCCGTCTTACTTTGCGAGCCGAGTTTGTTGAGCACCCGGGTCGCAATCATCTTGTATCGCTTCGGGTTCAGAGCCTCTCTCAGTTCCTTAAGCCCCTTTACTTCTAACCGCATGGCAAGCCTCCTTTAACTGGAGCGGAGTGCCGGAACCGCCCCGACCCCTGGAGCTAGGGAAGCTCCCGGCTCTCTCTTGAGCCCTCCCCCGCGTCGATGACCCATTTCAAATCCTTTTGCTTCGGATACACTAATGACCACTTGAAAGGTGACTCCCTCAGAAGCCTTTTTCTTTCCCCATGCGAGCACAGGAACCTCAGGTACCTGAACTGGTATCCGCGCACCTTTGAAAGTCCAAGCGCGAGCGTCGCTGACTTCTTCCTCGTGCCGTAACGGGTGATGAGCAACCTCGGGTGGACAACCTCGCCCTCATCGGTCATGTAGAACTCCGACCAGATATGGCCTCCGTAGAGCCAGTTCGAGGCCTGATAGACGTAACCCGGCTTGCCCCTCAACCCGTCCGCCCAGCTGAACAAGAGCTTGACCTGCTGGAACCGCTCCTTCAGGTAGTCCGTCATCATGCCGATAAACCTGCTCTCCGTGTTCCGGGGCATCTCGTCCAGCACGCAGAGCCGGTTGAGTTCGAGATAGTCTTCCACGCCGAGGGATGGGAAAATCTTCTTTATCGTATGCAAGGGCCGTGTCCCGTATCCCCAGAGCGCAACGCCTACCAAGTCCTCACCGGCAAACAAGCCCAGCGACACCTTCGTTATGGGCGGGCAGATGACGGCGTAGTGGTGTTGAGCCACGAACCTTCTGCCAGTACTGTTCGATATCGGCATGACCTTGATGTCAAGCACGTTCAATACCTCCGGTGACCGCAGTGGTGAAAGAAGCGAATGAAGCAAGAAAGATGAATATAAAAAATACATATATATTAATAAGATATAACTTCTTTCCCTTACTTCCCTTCCTTCACCCACTGTCTCTTTATAAGCCATCGCGTGCGTATATATACCTGCCCGTATATATGTGTATGAGAGAGGGTGGTGAAAGAAGGAAGTAAGTAGAGAAAATCCTTAGATAGTAAAATGTATTGCAAAATCAGCATATTGACTCCGTTCCTGTTTTTTCTTCCTTCACCCCTGTTACTTCTTTCACCCTCCAAGCTGGTAGCTGCGGGTCGGACGCCCAGCGGTTGATCGGGTCTGTACCTTGATATCGCCGCGCTGCTCCAAAGTGGTAATCAACTCATGGAACGTCCTTGCATCGGTCTTCATACGTTTCAAGAGGACGCCATGAGGGAGCGTCTGTGCCGGAGACTCGCGGAGCTTACGCATGAGCTTCATGCACTCGGCGTGGAACGGGTTTTCGGCCACGTGCGCCTCGGCCTGAAAGAGCATGCGCCTTGTCTGATGAAGGACAAAGCATCTGGCCCAATCGACAGCGGCCTTGCTTATCTCCGGACGCTCAAAGTTCTCGCTCACCGCGTAGACGAGCGCGAGCTTGCGAACATGCTCGCTCACGCGGCCCCATACGGTCGTGCCGACCGCGTCGCTGATGCCTTCGGCCTTTGTATATTCGGCCTCAGCCTCCAAGCGGGTTTCGACCAAGATAGCCTTCGCGTCATCGGTATGCGGCACTATCTTCGGTGCGGGATGCCAGTTCTCGAGGTTCCCGGTTCCCGGCTGGAAGTCGGCCCACCATCTTGCCGTCTCCAGCACGCGCTCAGGCAAAGGTTGAATGCCCGGCTCCTGCCCGGGCGAACGGATGCCGCACTCAAGGACGATGGTTCTGGCGAAAAAGCCGTTGGTGAGCATCCGCTCCGAGAGCGACTCATAGTAGTGGTTCGGTATCGCCGTGCCGAAGACCACGAGGCAGGGCTGGTCTATGGCACCGGGCGGCTCCTTACCGGCCTTGCGTCTCATGGGAAAGACCGAGTTAGCGGATGAGTACATGGTCAGGAGCGTGCCCATGATGGCCTCGTGCCGCGCCTCTTTAGACTTATTGATGGACTGGAGCATCCCGTCTATCTCGTCGGTCTGGAATAGCATGCATGGCTCTAAAAAGAGCGCATCCTGGACGCCTTCGCCCGAGGCAAAACGCCCGCCCACGCAATTGGAGAGACCGACCGCATGCAATATCTCGGTGTTGAGCTTACGCGGCCTGTCCTTTCCGGCAGACGAATGCGCGAGGCCCAATAGATAAAGGTTCGTCCGGTTGTCACCCGGGTCGCGCACCTTGCGCCCTGCCAATATCGCCTGAAGAGCAAGCGCGCCGCAGAAGGCCATGACCGTGTTCGGATACGGCGCGGTAGCAAGGCAGTGGTCCATGACCTCGGAGACGAACCCGGGTACGCGGAGTAACTCATCAGGAACCGGCCCGGGGTCTTCGGTTGTATGGCGAGGCTCGTCGACAGAGACAGCGCCCCCGAAGTCCTGTGCGTAATGGTCTTCGACCACGGCAACGGCGACGCTGTCCGGTTCGTATCTGGCAATACTGTCCGCAATGCGTCCGACCTCTCTCGCAGAAAGCGGAGGCTTGCACCTGTCCTTATTGGCCAGCTTCAAGCTGGCGAGAATCTCGTCCCGGCTCATGCCGACTCTACGCATGGCCCCGGCAAGACGGGCAAGCGTCGCGTTCCGCTGGCCGGAAGGGATGACGTTGCTATAGAGCGATGAAGCCGCATTCCCGGCAGGGTCGTCGAGTAGGGATACAAGCCAATCAGGAGGCTGTGACAACTCGTCCGGCGGAATGTCGAGTTCCATGGTCTCTGCCCAGCGGTATGTCTTTCCGTCCACGATTGACGGCGACGCCACGAAGTAGCCGCCATCGGCTCGCGTATCGACCTTCGGCGCGATGACCCCGGTCGTATTCTTCCAGGTCTTTCCAGCAGGCTGTTTGAAGATGTAGTGCCGCCCGCCGTTCGGCGTAAGAGACATCGGGCCACGTGCAAGGTCCTGCGCCCTGTCCGGGTCGCCGGGCCAGGGGTTGGCTACGCCGTCCACGTCGATGACGAGAAGGCCAGCCGTCGAGATACCGATATTCGCGTCCGGATGCTCAGTCCACCACGCCTCTATCTGCGCGGCGTCCGTGGAGGCGTCCTTAAAGCCGTGCGGCGTTATCGGCACCTTGCCGCAGGGCACGCAGGGAAAGACCGGATAGCCCAGTTCGGCATACCGGAGCGCGGCGTCAAGGAGCTTAGCGCGTGTCATCTCGATGACCTCTCTGCTCTACCACCAGACTCTTTTTCACCCACTTGACAAAAGCCCCGCACCCGGAGCATAAAGCCTTCGCGTAATGAGGCCCGAAGGGGCCGGGTATCACGTCGCAAACCTGAACGCACCGGCACTTACGGCAAACAGCCTTGATATGGTTTATTTCAGAACGGGACGTCGTCGTACTCATCCGGCAACTCCTTTGCAAAAAGTTCTTTCGATGGAATCGGCGTCATCGAGGTCGGCTCGAATTCATACCGGATTATCCTTGGGAACTCCTCGCCGCTTACCTTCCGCACCGTAATAACCTGAGGCTCTTTAAGACAGCCGTTGTTTGCAAAGGCTACGGCGTCTTGCGACGATGACGGACATGGAACGGTAGAGCGCATATCCCACCAGTCCTCGGCCTTCTCACGAGCGAATCCGTCGTGCTCGAAGCATATCCATTCTGAATGAAAGAGGTTGAAGCCCACACGGTAATCAACGCGCATAGTCTTGGGGGCCGAAGCAGGCGCTCCGCGCTTCTGATGCACGGCGTAGAATGTCTCCTTCACCTCAAAATCGGTTATCGTAACCTTGCCGGATAGGATGTCCGCCGAGGTGGCCGTGGCATCATGCGTCTGTTCCTTAGGCAACGGAAAGGCGTAGCCGCAGTCCGGGCACGTCGAATACCCGGCCGCTATGACGCTCCGGCATCTGGGGCAAACTTTCACGGGAGCGTCGCCGTCGCCGGTAGAAGTCGAATCCTTTATCCTGATGGCGTCCACCGGGCCGTGCCGAAGGACGTTCCCTCCGAAATCCAGCACCAGACAATCCTTCTTCCCTTCATGAAGCCGGAACCCGCGCCCTACCATCTGGTAATAGAGACCGGGCGAAAGTGTCGGCCGAACCATGGCGACGCAGTCGATATTGGGCGCGTCGAAGCCCATGGTAAGCACGTTTACGTTCACAAGATACTTGAGCCATCCGGCCTTGAAGTCCGATATCATGCGGTCGCGTATGAAGTTCAGGGTGTCGCCGAAGACCGTGCCGACCGCGGCGCCGTATCTCGTCCGCAGGACTTCAGCTATGTGCTCCCCGTGCCTTACCCCGGCGGCGAAGATCAACACTGCCTTGCGGTCGCGGGTCTTTTCGATAATCTCACGGCAGGCCGCTTCGACCAGCGAGTCGGTGTCCATCAGGTCCTCGACCTCGCCGGATATGAACTCACCAGCGCGGACGTGAAGGCCGGACGTATCTATCTCTTCCCTCGCCGCCTTTGTAATGAGCGGACAGATGTATCCCTGGACAATCAATTCCCTTACGCCGACATCAAAACAGACGTGGTTCAGGATGTTGTCCGGCTCGCATATCATGCCGCTCGAAGTCCGGAACGGCGTTGCCGTAAGTCCGATGACCCGAAGGTCGGGGTTGACCTTCCGGGCATCCTTCAAAAATGTCCGGTACATCCCGTCTCCGTCCGGCGGTATCATATGCGCCTCGTCTATGATGACAAGGTCGAAGGCGTCGAGCTCGCAAGCGCGCCTATGAACCGACTGGATTCCGGCGATGATGATGGGATGTTCGGTATCCCGCCTCTTGAGTCCGGCCGAATATACCCCGGTCTTCATGAACATATCCGGCGCGGCTTCATGAATCTTATTCATGGCCTGCTCAAGGAGTTCCTTCACGTGAGCGAGTATCAGGACGCGCCCGTTCCATCTGCCTACCGCGTCCTTGCATACCGTGGCCATGACAGGCGTCTTGCCGCCTCCGGTCGGGATGACGACGCATGGATTGTCGTCGCGCTCCCGCAAGTGGCGATAAATCGATTCAACGGCTTCCTGCTGATATGGGCGAAGTTCGAACATTACTCACCTTTTCTAAAACTGCCGAATAAATCCTCGAAGTCTTTAAGTTCCAGCATTACAAGGTCCTGACCGTGAGGCTTGTTGAGAATATGGATTATCACCGCCGGTATCTTGCCGCTACTGTGCCGCTTCGCCTGCGCCATGAATCTCTCGCCGACAAATCTTGCCCTGCTTTTAACCTCTATAGATAACAGTGGGTGCGATATGTCTTCTCCACCAAGGACGCCGGTTCTCCTGCCGTTGATGCGTCTTGCCAAGGCCCTCTCGGCGTCCTTCCCGCGCCTTCTGTTCCCCGCCGGGTTCATTTGCGCGCCCAGGGCGGGGTGTTAATCTGCGCGGATGGCGTTGCGGCTACGGGTTCTTTCTTTGCGTAGCCCTTTATCTCGTTCACCACGTCGCCGGTATCCTCGCGGTTTTTGCACTTCACAGTCACCATGAGAGGCAGGTTGTGAAGCTCGATGGAATCCCTGGGCTGCATCACGCCTATCGCACGGCAGAGGGCTGAAAGTTCCCCCCGCGCTATCTGCACGGCCTGATCGCTCGGATTGTCCAAGTTGAGCCTCGACCAGAGAAGGCGGTTCTTGTATTGACCGTCTATCACCTGAAAGGTCAGCTCCAAGAAATGACCGTTATTGTTCTTCGTGGGCTTCATCTCCGAGGCCGTGATGATGGCAAGATATTTTCCCGCCGGGATGGGGTCGAAGTCAGCATTTGGTTCTACGTTGTTTGCATTGAAACCGTTCAGGTCTGCCATTGTCAGTTTCCTCCTTTGGTTTTTTCGTCGGTTATGTAATGGGCGTAGGCGTTCCACTCTAACGGCAATTCGTCAGGCAGATTGAGGCGGTTCTTCGCAACGTGTGCCGGGCGCTCTGCCGTGCGGATTATCCTCTCGCCCGTGCCGATGCCCTGAGTCCTCGTGCGGTCGAAGCCCTCCTTGGTCTGCTTGGTGTGGACTTTATAGGAAGCAAAAAGCACCTCGTCGCACCACTCCATGACCATCTGCGAAGCCAGCCGGTGCAGGCGCGGGGTGTATCGGTCATACGGGTCGGTCTCCGGGTTGTCGAAGCGTTCGATTCTGGCGTGGGCTATCAGTATGATGGTCATGCCCTTGTCGCTCCTGAGCGCCGAGAGGCCTTCGAGGAAGGTCTTCCAGTAAGTGAGTGAAAAGACGTAACCCTTGGCGTAGCCGATGTCCTCGATTGACCCGACGGCCTTCTCCTGACAAACCTCTTCCCATATCAAGCGCTCCAGCCAATCAAGAGAATCGACCACGACCGTCCGGTATGGATGCTCGTCGGTATAAAGGGCCTCCAGAGACTTCATTACCTGGTCGAACCTTGTTGCGAGCGGGAACTTGTCGCAGTCAATCTCGCCGAGGCCGTCCTCGGTCTGAATGAATATCGGCTTCGTCGCGCACGCGGTAAACGTGGACTTGCCGATGCCCTGCGTACCGTAAAGCAAAACTCGCCTCGGGCTGGGTCGCCGCCCGCTTCTGACTTGTTCAAGCATTTTCATCTGATGCACCTCCCTTTCGTTTTTGTTTGATGAAGTTCACAATCAGCTCGGCCATCGCGCTCACCAACTCGTCAGTCTCTTTTTCGGAGAGTTTCGCGTAATGGCGCTTGATATTCAGGGACTGCGTTTCCACGGATTACCTCCTCAGATTCTGTAAAAAATCCTCGATGGCCGGATGAGGCTTGAGATTCGGCCCTCTCTCAGCGGTTTCGCTTTTGGAAGTCCTGTCTTCGATGCGGCGCAAAGCCTTCCCGCGGATGACGTCGAGGTTCTTCATGAGCCTCCATACGAGGCCGTCATCCATCTCGTGGACTGCTACGAGACCTCCTATGACGAGAGCCTCCTCCTCGAAAAGGTCGTTTATCAGGTCTTTTGCTTCTTCTGTCGTAATCATCGTTCTCACCTCTTCCGGTTTAAATTGCCTACACCGTATAAAGGGGGGTATTGGCCTATTCATCGGGACATGTTTTGCAATTTTTTTCGTGTTCACGGATTACCGCCTCGACACGCAGACGGCGTTTCTTCACTGCCTCATAATTGAGACCCATCTCCCGCGAGTAGCCTGGGAGAGGCTTTCCATATACACGCGTTCCAACCAGCATGAAGAAATCAGCTTCATTTATCCGCCCTTCCTCCATGTGTTTCTTCAGTTTCCTGATTTCAGACCTTTGGGCGTAGCCGAGATCTATCCGGGTGAAATCAATCCCCTCATTGCCACTGGTCATAAACTTGAACCCGTTGTCCTCGAATTCAATTTCGAGGCACTTGGCCTTCCATATCTGGCTGTACTCATCATGAAGGTAGTGAATAGTGTCGTTTATGACTTTCTGCGCCAGACGGTCGGAGCGACGGCTTACATCGATGCGGCAGACGACCTGCAAGAATGTCCAGACGAGGTTCTGCCAGCGTTCTTCAATATCTGAATCCCAGCCTCTCTTGCGCCAATGAACAGACTCAAGCCCGGGCCAGAAGATAACAAGCAGTATCGTTCTCCATCGCCGGTCTCCGCTTTCCGTATGCGCCTTAAAGACGGGCCTGAGCACCTCATCCGTAAGCCGGTCGTTTGCTTCGCCGTCCCGCATGAAAGCCACAACGTCGGCCCATGTATCGTAGCGGCGTAAAAATTCTGCCTTCCCCTTGAGTTCCTGAAGCAGCGTTCTGTATTCCTCCCCCTGAAGTTCCTGCTCGAGCCGTGCATATTCCCTGCGCATGACGTCCTGCCTTCCGGCCGGACGTCATGCGCCTCAATGGGGCCTAATTTGGGGCGTCAAGCGCCTCTTGGTTTTTGAGTTGATTTCCGTTATTCTCGTGTTGCCTTTGCGACACCTCCTTCGTCGAGTTCATTCAACGCCCCGCAATCCCTGCACACGGTGCTCACAGGAAAGCCCGCCATGTACTGGTATCCCCGTGTGAACCGGATGTGCATCCGTCCGCCCTCAATGACCCCAAGCAGCTTTCCGCATTTACAGCGCCACTCCTGTTTCATGGTTTCTGCCCTCCTTTTTCGTTGTGTATAAACAAAACCCCCTGAGAGAGAGGTCCGGCGAGGAATTCTCCCAGGGGGCGATGTCCGGTTTTCCGGACATGTCTAACGCTGAAACGAATTCGCCGAACCTCTTTCCCCTTACTGTCGAAATTTCGCAGTAAGAGTAAAAATGTTCGGCGAATAGAGATATCGAAAGGCGTAACTACTTTTATTACAACGGATTTTTATGGGCTTGGAAAGGAAAAAATATGCGACTTTTTTCCAATGGGGTCAGCGAAATTTCGATGGAAAAGAAAAACGAGGCTATTCGATAAGATATGGAGAAGCGTGCCGTTGTTGCCGCAGGTTAGGTTAGCGGTTTTTTGCGTTCTTCAAGAATGAAATTAGACTCTCGGCTTCTTTCTCAGAAAGTGTCAACGCATTGTGCTGCCCCTTTGGTGTCTTGAGAGATTTGAATATTCCAAGTTTACAAGCTATGTCTTCCCACGGAATAAGTAACTTGCCGATATCAATCCATTTTTCAGAGTTTGCGACAATATAATTTTCAAATCTTTCTATCTGCCTATTTTTCTGACAAAAATTCGAATCAACGCATTTTTTAAATTGCCTTTTATCACAAATAAAAATCCTGCTGCATTTCCAATTATCTATCTGATGCGTATCGGCAGGATTTTGGATATAATATTTTTCTTTTTCATCGATACAGGTAAACAAAAAATAAGGCACTTCCCCACCAAATTTTTTTCCAACGTATTCCTTCCTTTCTTTGTAGCGCCATTCATAATCGTCTATTTTCTTTAGATACAAAGGTTTCTTCGGTACGGCTTTTAATAAAATATTCTTTCTGCTCGGGAATCTTTCAAGAGCTTTAATATGGCTTATTTTTTCTCCCACCTCAAACCAGCCCTTTATAAAATATTTATCCGGCTTACTATAACCAATAAAAAATAAATTGACTTTAGTTCCATTATCGACAGCTTGAGCGATAGCACGCCTTATATTTGGCCGACAAATTCCCCAAGAAGGAATATTCTCAAAATTAGGGTCCTCACCGATATCTTTATTGTCATCCTCGATTACGTGGAATACAAGCAAATAATTTTTCATGTTGTCCCTACCTTTCGTCATTCAACATAGGAGATTTTGAAGCTGGCTTCCCAAGCCTTACCGTCCTTGGTCCAGCGGAAAGGATCTCCTTCAATACGGAAAAAGTTGTGAAGATTTTCAGCGAGAACCTCCCGGCGCTTCTGGTTTTTGCGTGTCGCGTCAGAGTGTTCCCAACTGAATTTGCCGTGTGCGGTGGCAAATGATTCCAGAAGTTTCCATTGTTTGGTAGGGTTGCCGTTTCTTTCATCAGCCATACCCATCTGGGTGTAGTTGTAAGTCCCGCTGGCGTTTCCGGCCTTGATGGAAACGGTATGTCCATCCTTGAATTTGATAGAGACATCTCCCCATGTCGCATCAGGTGGGGTAGGGAAAAAGACCATGGAGCCAGCGTCTTCCGGAGACGGAAGCACGACTGAACGGAAATCAGCGAGGATAATGTCGGCTGTTTTGTCTATGGGGAATAGACCGTCATCCTTGCAAACAAGAAGGTCAACGAGGGGAAAGAACCTTGCGTTCTTCCTTTGAAGCAGTTTCTCGCATTCCGGCCTGTAAAGGTCGTGCGTAGGCGCTATCAATATAAAAGGTCTATCCTCTCTCGATACAAGGCTTTCGACCACACGTTGAAACTCCTCGGGTTCAAGCTGTATGGTCAGGTATACGGGAAAACGGAAGCCCGCGTAAGGAGAATAGGTTCCAATACGGCGGGTCATGGGCAGGCCGTCAACCGGCACATCTTCCTGAAACGCTTGAAGCACGGAAGCAACTACAGTACCAAGCGCGTTCCAGTTAAGCTCGTAAACGGCGATGTCCGTTCTTTTCAACTCCACCGTATCGCAACGTTTCGGCTCACACCGGCAGACGGCCACGATATCATCTGTGGAATGGGTGATCACCTTGTGGGCGCATCCGCAACCAGCGGGGCAGGGATATGAGGAGGCGTATTTTCCGTTCGGTCTGAGGAGATTTTTTGCCAGTTCGTACTCCGGGCCAAGCAGAGCCATCCATTCGGCCTCCACCGCCGCCAGTCCCGGAACTCTTTCAAGAGTTTGCCAAAGACTATGCGGTTTTTTCATCATCTTCCTGTTTTTCTTTTAATGACGAAATCTCGCTTCTCAAGCCATTTCTCGATAACCGTACTGTCATGATCCCGTGTGTACTGGGCGATAGAGGAACGAATGGTAACGGTCCTCGGGGTATCAGAATCGACAAACTTGACCTGAAAACTGGCGCGGATTATCCGGGCCTTTGCAGGCATTGTGCGACTCCTGGCGGCGAGGGCGGCGAAGACGTCGTCAGCTTTACGGATTTCCCTTTCGTTTTCAGTTCCGCCCCAGAAAAATTGCACCTCCGTCAACTTGACCCACTCCATCCCTTCGACATCGGTGCAGACAAGCGACGCCGCCCCATCCACCCTCAAGGGGTCGAAAGTGTACTTGCTGGTTTTCGGGAAAAAGTCCTCGCTTCCGAAAAGATGAAGCCCGAACTGTTTCCGGTACAACTCCTTCTCGCCTTTTGAGCTCGCGTTTATGCGAAGTTCGCCGAGAGAAGGCAAATAAACCAGGATATCGTGTTTCTCCGGGCGATAGAAGACACTAGATGATTGTCCCGCCTCCATACTGCTTTCACGTTTATAAGGCTCGCCGTGCCGTACCAGAAACCATATTTCATCTTTTTTAGGATAGACGAAGACACGGGAATCCGGCCCCCGTTTTTTCTTCACGAACCATGCGTCCATGTCCATTTGCAAGGATCCCAAGGTGTTCCGAGACGGCGTTTTGAAAACCGGAACAGGTGAGGCATTCGTTTGGTAGTATTCGAATGAACGCGGCCGGGTCAGGTGCTGTTCGGCGTGCTTGCGCTCAAGGAGTTCCCTGTCCTGTAGCCAGACCTGGACGGCCACGTCGGCAGGCGTGGGGTCAAGATTGCCGTCCAGACGAAGTCCTTTCTTCTCCGCTTCGTCGAGAAGTTCATCCATACCTTCCGTGGTGGCCATTTCGTGGATGAAGTAAAGCGCGTTAGCGAGTTCCTTGGGGGTATCAGTGTCGGGGGACATGAAGACATGAATCAGCCTCTCGTAATCAAGACCGTCGGCTGACGTCTGTGGCGGTAACGTAACGCCTCGAGCGGATAGGAAGCTATCGTGAGACAGAAGAAGCGATAACAGGTGTTCTTTCTTGATAGCCTTGAGCCCTTCAGGATGTGAAAACCGTCGAAGGTTGTAAGTCGCCATTTCGAGTGCTCCTGTTTTTGACCTATTACATTATATCCTCACAACCGTTGGGAGGCAAATTTTTTCAGGAAGATGCCGCAGGCGAATTATCGTGTCATAAAATTATGGGGGATTATGTCCCTTTTCTACTCAAAAAGGGGCCTTTATACTATGTGCGGTATCAGCTTGACTAATAACCACCCCTGCTTTAGGGTGTGATTTGGAGAATTATGAATAGAAACGCCAAGATACAGAAGCCGAGGGTGGCCTTTTACATCCGCATCTCGACTGACGAGGATCACCAGAAATACTCACTCGGGGCGCAGACGGAGAGGCTTGAGGCCTTCTGCAAGGCCCAGCACGGAGACGACTGGCAGCTCCACAAGGTCTACCGCGACACCGAGTCCGGCACCCACATGAACCGTCCGGGACTTGAGGAGATGCTCTTCGATGCCGAGGCCAAGTCCTTCGATAGCCTCCTCGTCTTCCGCGTAGACCGGCTCTCCAGAAAAGTCCGCGAGCTCGCACAGATGGTCGACGAGCTGACGAAGAACGGTGTCGTCCTCAAGAGCATAACCGAGCCCTTTGACACCGCCAACGCCGCCGGAAAGATGATGCTCCAGATGCTCGGCGTCTTCGCCGAGTTCGAGCACGCGACTATCGTAGAGCGCACCAAGGTCGGCATGGAGAAGAAGGCCAAGAGCGGCAGGTTCGTCGGAGGCAACGTCCCCTACGGCTACGACCTCGACCCGGAAAAAGGACTCGTCGTAAAAGAGGAAGAGGCGGTCATCGTAAAGAAGATGTTCAAGATGTATGCCTTCGGCAAAGAAGGCGCTTTCACCATATGCAACAAGCTGAACGAAATGGGCTACCGGAAACGCTCCGGCAAGAAGTGGGAAAGAAAGATTCTGCTCCATATCCTGAAAAGCCCGGTCTATGTCGGGAAACTCCGGTGGCGCGAGGTCCTCTACGAGGGTAGCCACGAGCCGCTCATATCGGATGAGCTTTTCGGAAAGGCGAAAGACGTCCTCGACGAGCGCAACGATGACCTCAAAGGGCGGCAGTTCCACAACAACGATGAGAGGCTCTTTTCCGGCACCATGAAATGCGGCAAGTGCGGCTCCCACATGTTCGGAGGCGGAGGGTGCAAGAACGGAAAACACGTCCCCTACTATGTCTGCTCAAAAAGGTTCACGCAACACGAGTGCGAGCAGGACTACGTGAGGGCGGAACTTCTCGAAAGCGCAATCATCCAGGACATCAAGGGCATGTTCCATGACGAGCAATTCATAGCCAGAATATGGGAGGAGGCAAACAAGCGTCTCAGCGCCGAAAAGCCGGATATGAAAAAGGAGATAAGCAAAGTCGAGGCCGTGATGGCCAAGACCATGGCCAGCCTTGACCGCTACTTCGAGGCCTTCGAGGCCGGGACAATGAAGCCGACGCTCTGCAACGGGAAGATCGAAGACCTGAACGCAAGGACGGCGGAGCTGGAGGCTGAAAGGAAGGAGCTTGAGGAGAGAAGAAAACGCCTCGAACTACCACGCATGGATAAAAAAACGCTCGCGGCCCTGCTCGACAACTTCGAGGAGGTTATGGCCGCCGGGAACAACCCGCAAAAAAAGCACCTTCTCAAACGCATGGTCAAGAAGGTGCTCGTCCACGACAGAAGGACTATTGAAATATGGTATTGTTTACCGAACCCTCAACGGTTCGAAAACAGGGATATCTGGCTCCCAGGGAGGGATTCGAACCCCCGACCCGGTGATTAACAGACTGATTAATTGATTTCACTTAACCCGGCTTTCCGCCTGCACTTTTTTGATTTATAACGTTTTTTTGCAATTCCGTCCTTTCCACCCTGTCCTGTATTTTCCTGTGGATAAGGGCCTGTTGGTTACGATTTGGTTACGTTGCCCTCGCTGGTAGTAGGCCTTGCACCCGTGAAAGCACTTCGGGAAGGTCTGCTTTTTTCGGCCCTGCATGCAGTGATATTTTCCGCGCTGTGCGCGGAACAGGTAAAGGCACTTCTGCCACCGACGGCCCGGGCGAGTCGTCGCCGGTCGCTGACCGGCAAGCAACTCCTTGACGTAACCCTTTGCCGCCTTAAGGCGCGCTCGCAAGCGCGGCGGCTGAGGCTTCTTGTAGCTCACGATTCGCCCTTCGATAGCCGCCGCGATCGCGGCGCGAACAACCTCGGCCTTTTTCAAGCCCGTGCGTTCGGCTTCCGCGCAAAGCCGCTTGTGCAAATCGTCGTCAACGTAAACCGTGAATTCCTTCATGTGCGTATCATACACTTTTCGATATTGAATTTCACTTTCATTTGCGTTATCGTCATCCTGCGCGAGAGGAGGCGCACGACATGACCGAAAAGGAACTTGCTGAAAAGACGGAGATGGTAGACGCGATAGGTTCTTTAAGCGAAGGGCTGAAGGTTACGGAAGCTGATATCAAGCAGTTGAAGGCCAAAGTGATGCGTGGCCTGCGTCCCGGGCAGTACATCACGGGCCTCAGATACAAGGGCCTTAAAGTTCGCAAGCCTGCCTACTCACAGCCCGCGCATAGCGTCAAAGCGGTCTCATTCCTCGCTGTCTCTGAAATCTCACCTCAACCGTCCATGCATTAGGACGCGAGCCGTAACCCGCAAGGCGCGCGCCGTCGCATGGAACCGCGTCGTCACGCGCCTTGCATCCCTCCCATGTTTTAAAGAAGACCAGCGACCGAACGACAGGGGCAGCGGTGATTTTACATAATTACTTTTATGCAACAGGCGAGCAAGCACGATTGCCTGTCGCATAAAAGGAAATTATGTATCCGGTCGCAAGGGCGCTCCCAAATCACCGCTGGGTTTCTTTTTTGGCTCCTGGCGGGAAACAAGACGGCGCGCGCGTAACTGACAAAACCAAAATCACAAGACATCGACAACTTGCAACGACCGCCTACAATCGCCTATAAGCCGCCTGAAGGCATAACCCGCTACCTTCCCCCATGTCCCTTCTTTACTCACAGCTTAACCGCCCGCTTGAGAAAGATTATCGGTAAAATACACGTCCCCTCCCTCCCGCCTCAAAGGCGCAAGATGCGCGCCGCCGCAAAATCGCGGCGGCACGATCTTGCAGGCCGCCCCCTTCCCCGATAGAAGATTTTTTTTCGGCCTAAGGATTGTGAAGGCCGAAAAATGTTTGAAAGGAGAAAAACCGAGATGGCAAAATGTCCGTTTCGCGCTGACAAGGTCTGCCGGTGGCCGCGCACCGGCTTTTTACCGTTCGTCTTTTGCCGCGCTTGCCCGGCGGTCTGCAACCGGCCTCTTGCCGGTTGGTCCGGGGGTCTCTTTCCACTGCACAGGTTCGCGCTGCGCAAGGGGTGTCGGCCGCCGCGTTCCGGCCGGCTTTTCAAGTAAAGACTTTACCGCGACGTATTCGCTATGGTAAAGTGAATGAAGGAGGTAAAAACATGAGACACGTAATACTTGAACATGCGGAAGAAGGCGGCTACACGGTTTATTGCCCGTCGCTGCGCGGTTGCGTGAGCCAGGGGGAAACGCGCGAAGAAGCGCTTGCCAACATCAAGGAAGCCATCGAGCTTTACATCGAAAGCCTCAACGCGCACAACGAGTTTGTGCCACCGGATATCGACGTGGAAATCGAGGCCATCGCGGTATGAGCAAGCTCCCGCAGATTACCGGCAAGATATGCGTCAAGGCGCTTAAGCGCGCCGGTTTCTACATCGACCGGCAGAAGGGCAGCCATGTTATCATGCTCAAGGACAACCCCCGGTTGCGCGCCTGCGTTCCGATGCACGGGGAAATTAAAAAAGGCACCCTCCACCAACTCCTCATGGACTCAGGCCTTTCCGTCGACGACTTCCTCAAGCTCCTGTAGCACCCCGCCGCCCTGTGGATAACCCCGAAATGCGTGTTACCTATATAGGTTCACCTTTGTAACCTGTATAGGTTCACCCTTGTAACCTATATAGGTTACAGGCACACCGGTTTCAGTTAATGCTGGCGCGGCGATTCGCATTCCTAAAGAGATTCTTTAAAGAGATATATTAAAGAAATGGGATAAGTGGTGTTGAAAACCGCCTACGGTCGAGGTCTTTTTTTAAGACAAAGGACGTCGGTAAGGTATCGAGCTTGGAAAGGCAACGGCTTCTAACGCGGTTTGTACCGCGAGGGTTTTTCTTGTGCCCGGGTCGGCGTCTCGTCGTCGGCCAGGTCGTAGGTCGGCTTTTTCTCATTGCCCTTCTTGCGGGGCTTCATGTAGCCGGTGGCAAGAAGGAACTCGTCCCACTCCACGTCGAGAGCTTTTAAAAGGCGGGCGAGTACTTCAAGGGTCGGATTGCTTTCGTCGCGCTCGATGCGGGTAATATACCCGTACGAAATACCTGTGCTCTCCCAGATATCCCGCGAAGACAAACCGCACTCCTTTCTCTTCTCGCGTAAAAATTCGCCTATCGTTTTCACGCCATAACTTTACCACAGTAATTTTACCCTTGACAAGTAATCTGCTCGTGAGCTATATATAACTCATGCGCTATATTTAGCGCAACGGAGGCACCATGAAAAAACAATTCAAGCCGCATAAGATCTTGCAGCGCCGCCTGGCGCTGAACCTGACACAGCAGGAGCTTGCAACGCGCGCGGGCGTTTCGGAATCGACCGTTTGCCTGCTTGAAGCAGGCAAGAAAGAGCCGCGCGTAAACACGCTTGCGGCAATAGCAACGGCCTTAAAATCCGAGATGGTGGATTTTTTCAGGTAGAGTTTCAGACTTGCCCGCCGGGTGGAAGCGGGGCGGGCGAGATTACGCGGGGCGGGGTGCATCGGGGCAAGACAACTCGAAGAAGCCGTCCCGCGTTTTTTATGATAAAACTCCTCTTCACAAAAATGCCGACGCTCTTTGTCAAGCGACTTTGCATGCTCAACCTGTCGAGCTACGAGACGCGCGTCTTCTTCTACGTCATGAGCGTGACGTACACCTTTCACAAACACGAAGCGCCTTTAAATATTTCTAAGGCCGCCGCTGAATGCGGCCTGCACCGTCAACACTTCCACCGCGCCTTTCAATCACTTTTAAACCGCCAAATCTTAAACGCGCGCACTAACGAGCGCGGACGCTTGCTCGTCTGCGTCAACGTCGACGGCTGGTGCGCGGAGCCGCAACCAAAGCAGGCTGTCCTTGATTTCACGAACGGCCCGCCGGACGATGAAGCGATTGACGCGTTCGAGAAAAAAACGGGGAGGTCAATATCGTGAGACGTGAAACCGGCCCAAACGTACGTGAGCGCGCGCACTCAGCAGACGGCGGCGAGGCCGCGCTTTATGCCGCGCTGACCGAGGAGCTGCGCAACCTGCGCGAGTATGACACTACAGGCGCGGCCTATCCGATAACCGACGACGTCCTCGCCCGCGCACTTGCGCGTCGGCTTTTTCAGCAACACGGATTCCGCAAGGTCTTTAAATCAGGGGGTGCAATATGACAAAAAAAAGAAGCCACACAAAAGCAGATTACATGCGGCGCAGGGCGGAGGCCTTAAAGATAAAACCTCCTGTTCCCGTACGCAAAGGCGGCGCAGGTTCAAAAGGCGCGCGATTCAATTTTGAGCCTGACCTTGACAACCAGTACCCGGGGCAAGTAGATAGCGACGGCGACCGGCAGCCGCGTAAAAAGAAAAAGTAAGGTCAGCATGAATCTCTTAACGGTCAAAGACGTCGCCATCCGCCTCAAGGTCGGCAAGACTACGGTCTACGAGTGGGCCGCGCTCGGCCTCATCCCGTGCGTCCGGCTCAACGGCGTCCTGCGCTTCGACGAGTCGGAGCTACAAACGTGGGTTAACGGCTTTCGCCATCCAGCGCGACCGGCGGCGTCCGGCCTCGTCGGCCGCCTCGCGGCAAAGGCGGTAGAAGCCGCCGCAAGCGGCCTCGTCAGCGACGCAGTCAAGGGACTGACGGGCAAGCATTGAGACGCCACAAAACAGGTCGTTCAAATTTTTCGCGCGCACCGCGCCGAGCCTGCCAACGCCGCATTATTAACACGCTCGATTTGACTTTCCGTCTTTACGATGGTAAATATTGCATCGTGCAGGCGGACGGCCCTGAAGGAGGTGAACAATGGGCTTGTACCGTCGAAAAGATTCACCGTTTTACTGGATGAGCTTTCGCGCCAACGGGCACAGAGTCTATGAGAGCACGGGCACGGATAACAAGCGCATGGCCGAGCGGATCCACGCGCAGAAGGTCTTGGAGATTGCCGAGGCCAAGTTGACGGGCAAAGCCTCAAGCCGCACTGCAGACGGCTTGACGCCGTTCTCGTCGCTTGCTTCGCAATATCTCGTGTGGGCGGAAAGGCAAAAAGCCGTGCGAAACAAACGCACGTTTTGCCTATCGCTCAATGCCGCCTTCGGCACCCTTGCCTTACGCGAGCTGACGACGCAGCTCGCCGAACGTTATCAATCTACGTTAAGCGCAAGCGGCAAAAAGCCCGCGACGGCTAACCGGCATATTGCCTGCCTCAAGCACATGATCAGCAAGGCTGTTGAATGGGAGCTTGTTGACGAAACGGTCTTGAAGCGCGTTCGCCGCGCGAAGCTTCTACCCGAGCACAATCGACGGCTCCGGTACCTTTCGACCGAGGAGAGCGCCGCGCTCGTGGCCGCGTGCGACGCGCACCTTCGACCGGTCGTCGTCCTGGCCCTTAACACGGGCATGCGTAAAGAAGAGATTTTAAGCCTTGTGTGGGAGCGGCACGTCGATTTGCGCCACGGCTTCTTACTGCTCGACATCACGAAGAACGGAGAGCGACGGGAAGTGCCTATCAACACGACCTTGCGCCGCGAGTTAGGGCGCATCGTGCGTCGTCTCGATTGCCCTTACGTCTTCGCGGACGAGCAAGGCAAACGCTATCACAACGTCAAGCGGTCCTTTGCTTCAGCCTGCCGCAGGGCTGGCCTCAAGGACTTCCGGTTTCACGACCTGCGGCATACATTTGCGTCGCAACTCGTAATGGCCGGGGTGGACCTGACAACAGTCAGTCGCCTGCTCGGGCACAAGTCCTTGACCATGACCTTGCGTTACTCGCACCTTGCGCCCGCGCACCTCGCAAAGGCGGTTGCCGTGCTCGATGGACCCGATAGTGGTTACGATTTGGTTACGTTACAAAAAAGGGGCTTCGGCCTGAAAGCCGAAACCCCTTGATAAACATGGCTCCCAGGGAGGGATTCGAACCCCCGACCCGGTGATTAACAGTCACCTGCTCTGCCGGCTGAGCTACCTGGGAATAGTCGCGTCCATGCGCCGTGTGCGCGGGACGCCTCTTCAATAAAGGTTATTATTCTATTATTTTTAACCGCTCCAAGTCAAGTGATTTCAGGCCGCCACACACGCTAAACCGATACGCTGCAGAAGCCGCATGCATCCGTATTATTAACGGACTTTCACCTGGCTGAAACTAAAGCCATCGCTTGAAGGCGATGGTCCTTTTCCCGTTCCCCAAGGAATACAATAATTTTAAAGAGACACCGGAACGCTATCAGAAACAAACGGGTCAGCGCGTCACCTGCCGGGCGGCCTCATACACAGGCCGCGTCCAAGCAGATACTCTTTTGTCTGCGGGATGGTGAATTCGCCGAAGTGAAATATCGACGCTGCGAGGGCAGCATCCGCGCCTCCAACCGTCAAAGCGTCATAGATATGCTCAAGGCTGCCCGCGCCGCCCGAAGCGATTACGGGTATGGCTACGGCGTCGGCAACCGCGCGCGTCAACGCAAGGTCGTAGCCGTCTTTTCTGCCGTCGCTGTCCATGCTCGTAAGGAGTATCTCTCCGGCGCCGAGCGCTTCCACGCGCCGCGCCCATTCCACCACGTCAAGCCCCCTCGGCTTTCTGCCGCCGTGGGTAAAGACCTCCCAGCGTGCAAGTTCTCCCTGCGTAGTTTCAGAGCGCTTTGCGTCTATGGCCACCACTATACACTGAGCACCGAAACGCTCGGAAGCGCGCCGGACAAAGTCCGGGTCTTCGACCGCCGTCGTATTTATCGAGACCTTGTCAGTGCCCGCGCGAAGGAGCTCTTTTATATCGTCCAGCGTCTTTATGCCGCCGCCTACGGTAAGCGGCATGAAGACGTTCGCGGCAGTCCGCTCGACCACGTCTATTATAGTCTTCCTGGCCTCGTGCGACGCGGTGATATCCAGAAAAACGAGTTCGTCCGCGCCCTGCGCCTCATATGCTGTCGCGGCCTCGACCGGGTCCCCGGCATCGCGCAACTCGACAAAGCTCACGCCCTTGACGACGCGCCCGCCTTTAACGTCAAGGCACGGTATAATCCGCTTGGTCAGCATGATAACCCAATCCCTTATACGGGCATCCAATCTTCAGGATGCGCCGCCTTTTCCCTATTGGTTACGAGAGGTTCCTGGCCGCGGCTATCGCGTCCTTCAACTCGATATTGCCCGCATAAAGGGCCTTGCCAACTATGATGCCTTCGAGCGGAACGCCCGCGTACGACTCGATATCCTTGATGGAGGAGATGCCGCCGGAGGCGATGACCGGTATATCAACCGACTCGGCAAGCTCTTTCGTTGCCGCGACATTCGGGCCGTTGAGCATGCCGTCGCGCGCGATATCGGTATAGATGATGCAAGCCGCACCCGCGCCCTCCAGCCTCTTTGCGAGCGCGCTTGCGCGCTCGTCCGTGACCTCGACCCAGCCCTTGATGGCGACCCTACCGTCCTTTGCGTCTATACCCACGACAACCCGGCCCGGGTACTTCGCGCCGAGCTCTTCTATAAAGCCGGGTGTCGTCAACGCTGCTGTGCCCACGATAACGCGCCTTACGCCGACGGTATCGAGATAGAGCGCGGCCGTACGCATATCGCGTATGCCGCCGCCGACCTGCACGGGCGTCTTTACCACCCGGACGATATCTCTTATGACCTCAAGGTTCTTTGCGTTACCCTCGACCGCGCCGTCAAGGTCTACAAGGTGTATGAGCGCGGCGCCTGCCGCTTCCCAGCGTAACGCCACCTCGGCCGGGTTCGTTGAATAGACGGTCTCGGCGTCCATCCTGCCCTGCGTCAGGCGCACGCAGCGCTTGTCCTTGATGTCGATTGCAGGGATGATTATCAACTGCACCTCTCTCACATTTCGCTAAAGTTCTTCAGGATTCGCAGCCCGGCCCGCTGGCTCTTCTCCGGGTGGAACTGACAGGCGAAGACATTGTCTCTTGCAATGCTGCTCGTAAACGCGCCGCCGTAATCGGTCGTGGTGAGCGTGACCCCGGCCTCAAGCGGGGCGCAATAGTATGAATGCACAAAGTAAAAATACGTTCCGTCGGGAATGCCATCCAGGAGCGGCGAGGGCTTTTTTATATTAACGTCGTTCCACCCGATATGCGGCACCTTGAGAGAACCGGGGGAGCCGGCAAACGGAAAGCGCACGACTCGCCCCTTTATCACGCCAAGCCCCTTATGAAGCCCGAACTCCGTGCCCTCCTCAAAGAGCAGCTGCATGCCGAGACAGATGCCGAGAAACGGCCTGCCGGAATCGATATGTTTTATTATGGGCGCGACAAGCCCGTAGTCAATAAGGTTCCTCATGCAGTCCCTGAACGCGCCGACGCCCGGCAGCACCATGTGGCTGGCGCCTGCGATAACGCTGGGGTCGCGCGTTATGACGGAGGCGGCCCCGGCCTTTTCAAAGGCCTTGGAAACGCTCCGCAGGTTGCCCATGTCGTAATCTATGATGGCTATCATCAGGTTATCGGTTATCCGTTATAAGGTATCGGTTGCAGGTAAAGGCGGCCATAAACGAGAAAAAGGCCTCGGCAAACGGCTACCGGTCACGGGCATGTCAAAGACCCTTCCGGCGCAGCATAACGCCCATACCGGATGACCGATAACTGATAACCGATGACCCTCTTTTTACAGCCGCCCCTTGGTGGACATTACGCCCTTTATCCTATCGTCCTTTAAAACGGCCATGGCAAGCGCCCTGCCGAGGGCCTTGAATATTGCCTCTATCGAGTGATGGACGTCTTCTCCGTAATGGAGCGTCACATGCAAGTCGAGACCGGCGCTGTTGGACAGGGCCTTTAAAAATTCCTTTGTCAGGTCGAGGTCGAAGGCGTCGTCTATCGAGCCGCCCTTTGCCGCGCATATCTTCTTTTTTGCCGAGGCCGCGCCCGACGCGTCAAAGCGCAAGTATGGCCTGTTGCTGATATCGACGACGACGCTCGCCATCGAGTCCATCATGGGCACGCTCGATGAGGCGCACCTCCTGATGCCGGATGCGTCGCCGAGCGCCGCCTTGAACGCCTCACCAAGCCTGAGGCCCGTGTCCTCGACCGTGTGATGCAGGTCGACGTCCACGTCGCCTTTGGCCAAGAGCTTCAGGTCAAAGAGCCCGTGCCTGGCGAAGTTCGTCAGCATGTGCGTAAAGAACGGAATGGGTGTGTCTATCTCGCCCATGCCGTAGCCGTCGAGCGTAAGCGTAACTGCTATATCCGTCTCTTTCGTCTTGCAGGTTATCGTTCCCGTGCGCTGCATAATGGTCACCCTATAGCTATACCGGTTTTGAGTTTTTTGAAGGTATTATGTGCGAATGTTGCCCCTTCAATCTTCAATGATGCCTCGTCGGCAAATATATTCAGGCCCAATGGTCTGAGGTCAAATTGAACAAAGGCGTTACCAAGCTTGTTGTCTATTCTAAAAATCACACGTCCTTCATGCTCGACGTTATGCACATTAGGATTATCGACACTATCAAGTGCTAGCGCATGACCAATCGTGTCATAATATATTTTCACTGTTATAGAGGACGTGTCAACCGTCACATTACCACTTTGCACCTTATTGTCTACGACACTAATTGAATTCTTTGCTGGTGGAGAGGTTATTTTGAAGGTGATTAACGGTGGCTCAAAAGGAATCCACTGATTAATCATAACTGGTAATTTGTTTTTTATAGAGAATAACGATACTCCAGCAATGGTTATCTGGCTTTCACAATCGTCGAAAATATTTGTGCCTATTGATATCTTCATGCGGCAACCTTAAGTGGAATATATATGGTATCGTTAATCTCAATGCCGCAATAACTCTCAACGGACGAAAATAATAAAACATGAACTCTCTCTTTTTCTATGCAAACACCTTCGAGTCTTGGAAAAATATGAGCATAATGCCGCTTCGTTGCTTCAGGCGAGTGAAAAATAAAAAGGCACCTACTGCCAATCATTTCATGTATTTTGTCACGAAGGTCTCGTATCCTGGCGAGGAAGTTAAGTTGTTCAGCAAGTGATATATTGAAAACGTCTATAGCGAAGTCGCGGCCATCAAACTCCCCAATGGAAGTCTTCTCGTCAACCCATCTCAACGGGTAGGTAAAACCGATCGCCTCTTCAAGAAGCCTTATTGTACCAAACCGCATATCGGCATTCATTGAGCCCCCTTTTCCTCATCTAAAAAGTGCGCAATAAGCCCATTAGCTAAACTTATCGCTTGCAAGGCCTCATCTTTCTCAATAACATCAGTCTCATAATCAGCTTTAATCCTGAGACATCTAAGCCATTCCCATTGTTCTTTTTCAATGTCACCTTCGAGGAGCTTATAATTATAGAGCATATCATGAAAGGTATCATGCTTCCAATAATAGCCTCCGTCTTTAGCTCTGTCAGGAGGTTTATCGCCATACCGGCCAATCATATACCACCCCATCAAATACAATGCATAATATGCACGCGACGCGACGGAATCATAGAATGCGTTATCAGCCAGCAGACCCGCTGCCTTTATATTTGCAAGCGCCTTATCCTTCATCCTTGCACAACTCCTAACTTTTCCCGCTCCTGCGAACGTCAGCGCTAAGGCCGTGCGCCTCAAGCCCTTCGATATCGGCAAACCGTTTGATGTTACGCGCGTGTTTATTTATTGCCGCTGAAGAAAAATTCATAAAGCTCGTGCGCTTGATGAAATCCTCTACCCCGAGCGGGGATGAAAAACGCGCTGTGGTGCTTGTCGGAAGCGTATGGTTCGGCCCGGCAAGATAATCGCCTGCGGCAACCGGCGTATTCCTGCCAAGAAATATCGCGCCGGCGTTTGTTATCTGCTCCATCAACTCTTCCGGCTTCTCGACAAAAAGCTCAAGGTGTTCAGGAGCTAAATAGTTCGATAACTGTGCGGCTTGTTTCAGGGTTTCAACAACACCAATTCGGCCAAAAGAGTTAAGCGACGCTTTAGCTATGGCGCGTCTCTTAAATTTCTGCATAATCTTTTCGATTTGCTCGTTAACGGCGACCGCCATCTCTTCCGACGTCGTAATAAGTATGGACGAAGCAAGCTCGTCGTGCTCGGCCTGCGCCAAGAGGTCGTATGCAAGCCAGAGCGGGTCGCCTTTGCCGTCGTCTATAATCATGATTTCACTTGGCCCGGCAATCATGTCGATATCAACGGTGCCGTAGACGAACCGCTTGGCCGTTGCAACGTAGATATTGCCCGGGCCGGTAATCTTGTCTACCTTTGGAATCGTTTCAGTGCCGTGTGCAAGCGCGGCAATTGCTTGCGCCCCGCCGACGCGAAAAACCCTGTCAACGCCGGCTATCTTTGCGGCGGCCAGGACGTACGGATTAATGCCGTCTTTACCCGGGGGCGTAACCATTGCAATCATGCCGACGCCCGCGACCTTCGCCGGAATGGCGTTCATAAGGACGCTCGACGGATAGACTGCCTTGCCGCCCGGCACGTATATGCCTGCGCGGGCAAAAGGGGTCACTCGCATACCCATAACAGTGCCGTCAGCTTCTGTCATTGACCATGAATCCTGAATTTGTTTTTTATGAAATGCCTCGATGCGCGAAGCGGCAAGCTCAAGCAGAGCGCGGTCTTCTTTTGAAATGGAGTTTAAAGCGGCGTCTATATCTTGCTTGCTGACTTCAATACGGCCTGTGACATCAACGCCGTCAAATTTTTTTGTATAATTGATAACTGCCGCGTCTTGGCGTTGTAATACTTGACTGAGTATTTCCGTAACTTTTTTATCAATCTCTAATGAACCCTTATCAACACGGCTACCGGAGTCAAGAATTAAAAGAAAATCCAATAATGAATCACATAACTTGGAAACGGCGAGATTGCCCTTGTCAAGGGCATCAATGTTTTTAGAGTCATCAGCGGAATTTAATTTGATTATCTTCATTCAGTCTCGTAGGATGGGCTGCGCCCACCATTTTTGCAGGTCAATGCGACTGGTGTTTTGATGGGCTGCGCCCACCCTACAAAAACAGCCTACCCCTTCGCCTTCGCGCCAACTGCCTTGCCGAGCCGCTCGACCAGTTCCTTGACCCTCTTCGGCTTTGTCTTGAGCGAGGCCCTGTTGCAGATGAGCTTGGACGTTACCTGCATGATGTCCTCGACCTCGACAAGCCCGTTCTTGCGGAGCGTCTCGCCCGTCTGAACGAGGTCCACGATGCGCTCGGAGAGGCCAAGGAGCGGCGCAAGCTCGATGGAGCCATAGAGTTTTATTATCTCGGCCTGGATTCCCTTGTTGAGGAAGTGCTTGAGCGTGATATTCGGGTACTTCGTTGCAACGCGGATATGCGTCCAGTGCCTGGGGTTGTCGCGCTTGACAAGCTCGGCAGGCTCGGCCACCATCATCCGGCACGCGCCGATGCCGAGGTCGAGCGGCTCGTACAGGTCTTTCGCCTGCTCGATGAGTATGTCCCTGCCCGCGATGCCGAGGTCGGCCGCACCGTACTCCACATAAGTCGGTATGTCCTGATTACGCAGTATCATGAAACGCAGGCCCTCTACCGGGTCTTCATAGAGGAGTTTTCTGTCGTCCTGCAGAAGCTCGCTGAAGTCAAAGCCCGCTGCCTTGAAAAGGGCGGCGGTCTCCTTGAGTATGCGCCCCTTGGGCAGCGCAATGGTCAGGGTCTCTTCCCACGACTTGTTTGTTTTTATCCCGGTCTTTTTCATCTCACCCATGCCTGCTTACGCCTTGACGCGCTTGATATCGGCGCCGAGCGCCCGGAGTTTTGATTCTATATGGTCGTAGCCGCGGTCAAGATGATATATCCTCGAGACCTCGGTCGTGCCGTCGGCAACGAGCCCGGCCAGGACGAGCGATGCGCTCGCGCGAAGGTCCGTGGCCATAAGCGGCGCGCCTGAAAGCCGCCTCACCCCGCGCACCACCGCGCACCTGCCGTCCACGCTTATATCCGCGCCCATGCGCCTGAGCTCGCCCACGTGCATGAAGCGGTTCTCGAAGACCGTCTCGGTTATCACGGACAGGCCGTTCGAGACCGTCATCATCGCCATTATCTGCGCCTGCATATCAGTTGGAAAACCCGGATACGCCAGCGTCTTTACGTCCACGCTCCCTATGGGCCAGTCTCCGATGACGCGCGCGCCGCTGTCCTCGGCCGTTACAGACGCCCCTGTCGCCCTAAGCTTTATGGCAAGCGCGTCAAGCTGAGCGAGCGGGCACTCCTTTATCAGCACGTTGCCTCTGGTCATGGCTGCTGCGACCATGAAGGTGCCCGCCTCGATCCTGTCCGGTATCACGGCCACGCTAACCGGCCTTAAAGGAGCGCCGCCTTCTATGGTTATCGTATCCGTGCCTTCGCCGCGTATGACCGCGCCCATCTCTCTGAGCACGCGGGCAAGACAAACGACCTCAGGCTCGAGCGCGGCGTTCTCAAGCACGGTCACTCCTTCGGCCTGCGTTGCCGCGAGCATGAGATTTTCCGTGCCCGTTACCGTGGAGGTCTCCATGAGAATCTTCGCGCCGCGAAGCCGCGGCGCGCTGACATTCACGTAGCCGCGGTCTATGGATATCTCGGCGCCCATCCTCCTGAGCCCGTCGATATGCAGGTTTATGGGGCGCGCGCCTATGGCGCACCCGCCGGGCAGCGAAACCCGCGCCCGCTTGAAACGGCCGACGAGCGGGCCGAGCACGAGTATGGCCGCGCGCATCGTCTTGACGAGTTCGTACGGCGCAACCGGCTCCGTTACATCGCGCGTCCTGATACGAAGGGAACCGGCGTCCGGTCCGGCCTCAACGTCCGAGCCAAGGTGAGCAAGCAGCTTCTTGAAGGTCTCAATATCCTGAAGTCCGGGGACATTGGTTATAGTATTCCAGTCATCAACAAGCAAAGAGGCCGCCATGAGCGGCAGCACCGCGTTCTTCGCGCCGCTTACCGTGACCTCACCGACGAGCCTTACCCCGCCTTCTATGATAATCTTGTCCATTGTTATATTTTTGCCGTACCGGCTTGAATCTTATTATTGCATTGACACGTTGCCGAAAAACTCAGAATCTGACCAGACAGCAGTATGAGTGAGACAAATCCCCCTCAATCCCCCTTGTGCGCTAACGTTATGTCTTTGGCGCCTTTTGCAAAGGGGGAAGTTACGCCGCCGGACTCTCCGCGCCCTTCAAGGCCTCGGTCTGGTAATAAGTGATGACGGAATCCGTCAACTCCGCAAGGTCGCCTTCCATTATCTCCGCCAGCCTGTGCAGTGTCACGCCGATACGGTGGTCGGTAACGCGGTTTTGCGGGAAGTTATACGTGCGTATCTTCTCGCTCCTGTCGCCGGTGCCGACCTGCTGGCGCCGCTCCAATGCAATCTTCTTCTCCTGCTCCTGAATCTTGGCGTCGAGTATCTTCGACCTCAACATGCGCAGCGCCGTTGCGCGGTTCTTGTGCTGGCTCTTGTCCTCCTGGCAGGCGACCACGAGGCCGGTCGGGATATGCGTCATGCGCACGGCCGTCTCGACCTTGTTGACGTTCTGGCCGCCGTGGCCGCCGGAACGATAGGTATCTACGCGGATATCGTCCATCCTGACGTCCACCTCGACCTCGTCGGCCTCGGGCATGACGGCGACCGTGACCGTGGAGGTGTGCCGCCTTCCCGCGGCCTCGGTCTCAGGCACGCGCTGGACGCGGTGCACCCCGCTTTCATACTTCAAGCGCGAATACGCGCCCTTGCCCTGTATGGAGGCGATGACCTCTTTTACGCCGTTCGGCCCGGCCTGACTCATGCTCATGACCTCGACCTTCCACCTGACGCGCTCTGCGTAGCGCGAATACATCCTGAAGAGCTCGGCCGCGAAGAGCGCGGACTCGTCCCCGCCCGCGCCCGCCCTTATCTCGATGACAACGCTCTTGTCGTCGTTCGGGTCTTTCGGCAGCAGGAGGAACTTGAGCCTGGTGACGATGGCGTCCTTGCGCCCCTGCAGAAGCGGCAGCTCCTCCTTTGCAAGCTCGCGCAGCTCTTCGTCCTTGCCCTCGAGTATGGATTTATACTCGGCCAACTCCCTGTCCGTCTTCTTATAATCAGCAAAGGCCTCGACGATATCGTGCAGGCCGGAGCGCTCTTTGGCGAACTTCTGGTACTGCTCCTGGTCGGATACGACCTCGGGCCGCGCAAGAAGCTCGCTCAATTCGTCGTATCTCTTTTCCAGACCTTCGAGGCGTCTTTCAAGCATGGTTGAACGGGAATGCCATTGCGAGGAGCAACGACTGATTTAAGGTTTTTCAGCGCCCTGACAATATTCGATGAAAATCAGGGTTGGGCGCCTTTCTTCTCTTTCACTTCTTCCCGAGGCTGCGCGTGATCAAGACCCGGGAGCAACAAGCCCCTTGAACTTCTCGCGTATCTCCTGCGGCCGGCCGCAGGTCATCTTGCCCTCGCTGCACGCGCCACCGACGCAGGCCGGGCCCGCGTCGCTGAATATGAACGGCGCTTCCACCTTGACGAGCGCGAGCATCCTCGTGGCCATATCGCGTATCTCCCACTGCGCCCGCTCGCAGCAGCGTAGCCTGAAAAAATGCAGCAGCTCGCGCGCGTTCATCGTGACGATTATCTTCGTCTCGGCAGCGTTCGGCAGGATGAAACGCGCGTCCTCGGCCGGTATGTCAGCGTCGAGCATCTCCTGATAGACCTTGTAAGCGTGGGCGACCGCCTCGGCATAACGCCGTTTGACGTCCGCGTTCGCGGCTATAGTCGCCGGGGTCACGTATTCAGGCTCCTGAATTTTGACGTAGCGCTGGCTCTGCTGGGAGTACGAGGCAAGGCGATGGCGGACAAGCTGGTGGGATGCCGCCCTCGATATCCCTTCAATCCCGAAGGTGAAAGAGGCATGCTCAAGGACCGAGTGATGACCCATCTTGAGTATCTTGCCGAGGAACTTCCCGTACGAGATACCCGCGACGTTGTCTTCCAACTCGCGGATGGAGTTGTCCGAATAGCACAGCCTCGCCGCAAGGGCGACGGTCTTTTCAGGTTCAGGGGTGGATTTCAACAGGACTACTAGCACTGTATACCCCCTGATGCGTCAGGCTTTCTGCTTGCCGTACTTCCTGTTGAACTTCTCTATCTTGCCCGCGGTATCCATGAACTTCTGCTCGCCGGTGTAGAACGGATGGCACTGGGAGCATATTTCCACGGAGATATCCTTCTTCGTCGAGCGCGTCTCGACGATGTTGCCGCAAATGCAGTGTACCTTGGTCGGCTCATAGACCGGGTGGATTCCTTCCTTCATGACTGCTCTCCTTTGACGTGTTGATGGACTAACCCCTCTGCCTTAAAGGGTAATATCATATATTATCAATTCCGGGGATTCAAGGCAAGCGAAAAACCCTGCGGAAACGAATAACGGCGAAAAGGCGTCTGCCGGGCAAAAAACGGGGCGACGCCTCATGACAGATAAGCACTATACAACTACTCAAGACATAATCAGACAACTCTTTAACTTATCAATTGTTTTTTTGGATTCAATCTTATGTTCCCATATTCGTAAAACTTTCCAATGCTTTTTTTTCAATTCCTGATTCACTTTTTTGTCTCTTTTTTTGTTTCCCTCTATCTTTTTTATCCAATACTCATTATTGTTTTCTGGCATCCTACATAGCTTCGAATGACCATGCCAAAAGCACCCATCCACAAAAACTGCCACTCTTTCTTTTGGAAATACAAAATCTGGCTTTCCAAATAATGGGTATTTTCTCCTCCAACCTTTAACTTTATTTTCTTTAAAAACTACAATCATCTTTTGTTCTGTAGACTTATTCCCCGATGAACGGACTTGCGCCATTGTCCATGCTCGCTTTTGCGCACTAATCTTATCCATTTTATTTATTTCAAAATTTTTATCCAAGACGGATCGAAATTTAACGCTTTCAAAACGTCTTCCTGCTTTAATGTTGGCGCCCTTTGAATCCGAATTGCAAGCCTATCTTTAGGAACATCCTCAACAATGGTAAACTGTGACCCATGCGGTTGCCATGTAAAACGATGCTCTCCGCTTTTTTTATCAGTTCCCTCAAGATTCTTATTCCGATTCCATCTCCACTCAAATTCTTCCATTTGATAACGCACCGTATCAAATTCAAAAGCCGCAAGCTCTAACAGGTCATCTGACTTTATCAAAACAACCGTCCGTAAATGCTCATACTTAGAACGAATGTCTGAAACTCTTGCATTCCATATTGCAAGCACCATCTCACCTATTGCGATTGGATTCTCTTGAAAAATATTATCAGCTTCAAAAGAGTACTGCGGCGCATTCCTTCCCGAAATCAATCTAACCTTTTTAGCCTTTGAAGGATTGGCATTCTTAACGGTTTTTGCGCTCCACGCTGTCCGTTCAAGTAAAACATCATCAAGCCCAACATTAGAAGGCTTCCACCTTCCTCCAATTATCCGCGCAAAAATTTCTTCCCAGTCCGGGCCTTCAAGACGGGACGTAACCCGAGTAGCAAGAAGATACACTATTTCTCGCCCAAGGCCTAAATGAAAACCAGCAGGAAAATTATTTAACGGATATGGAGGACGATATTTTTCTACTGTTCTTAACTTTGGCTCTTTCATCGTTATATTTTTTCCCCTCTTCAAGCAATCGTAACTGAGGTTCTACCTGATTACGCTGATATTCACAATTTTTTGATTTACCTAACTGTAACGTCTCAAAAACGCTATCGATAACAGCTTCCGCAACATTGACAGGAAGACTATTACCAGCTTGTTTTCTAGTTTGTGAATCATTACAAACAATCTTGAATGACTCTGGGAATCCCTGCAAACGCAGCATTTCTCGCGGAGTCAATCTTCTTTCACCATTTACAAGCAGATAGTTGTATGAAGCACCAGCACGCAAAGCGCAAGAAAACGGATATGCGCTTATGTGCCCTGCCTTATTCTCATGCCAAATAGTATGTTCTTTGGTGGGCTTCAACACACTCCACCTTTTATTCTTTATGCGTTCAGACACATAAAACTTTTCAGGAACAACCTTTTCTAAAACATCAGATAAAGGTCTCATGGCTTTACCACCAGTTGGCCATTGAATATACTTCATTTCTTTAAAGCCTACTATCCAAATCCTTTCTCTTTTTTGAGGCAAACCAAAATTTAACGCATTCAAGATTCTATACTCGGTATAATAGCCTAAATCTGATAATTTCTGGAGTATCCTCTTTAATGTTCTTCCTTCATTATGACCTTCAAGTAACTTGACATTCTCTAACACAAAAGCCGTTGGTTTCTTCGCCTCTAAAATTCTAGCTATATCAAAAAATAATGTTCCTCTTATATCTTCAAAACCCTTCATCTGTCCGATAATACTAAACGGCTGACAAGGAAAACCCGCCAGAAGTATGTCATAATCGGGAATATCATCGGCATTTACTTTGGTTATATCGCCATCGGGCAACTCTCCAAAATTTGCTTTATATGCTTTTTGACATTCCTTATCTATATCACTTGAAAAAACACATTCCAATGGAATTTTTCTAACCATTCCTATGGTTTCAATTGCTGACCTGAACCCACCAATGCCACAAAACAGATCAATAAATTTGATTTTTTTGTGTGCCATAACTAGGTTATCCGCGTGGAATGTGTTAATTACCAAAATGCCAGAACGGCGCATTATGAAAACCCTTTACGCCCCGCCTACTTGCTCATGGAATCAAGGAAGGCCTTGTTCGACGGGGTATGCGCCATCTTGTCGAGCAGGAACTCCATGGACTCTATGGGGTTCAGAGGCTGGAGGACCTTCCTGAGTATCCATATCCTGTTGAGCGCTTCCTTGGTAAGCAGCAACTCCTCCTTCCTCGTGCCGCTCTTGTTGATGTCGATGGCCGGGAATATCCTGCGCTCGGAGAGCTTCCTGTCGAGGACGATTTCCATGTTGCCCGTGCCCTTGAACTCCTCGAATATGACCTCGTCCATGCGGCTGCCGGTCTCTATGAGCGCGGTCGCGATGATGGTGAGGCTGCCGCCTTCTTCTATATTCCTCGCGGCTCCGAAGAACCTCTTAGGCTTGTGAAGGGCGTTGGAATCCACGCCGCCTGAGAGGACCTTGCCGCTCGGGGGCACGACGGTGTTATACGCGCGCGCGAGCCTGGTGATGGAGTCGAGCAGTATGACGACGTCTTTCTGGTGTTCGACGAGCCTCTTTGCCTTCTCGATGACCATCTCGGCGACCTGCACGTGGCGCTGCGGCGGCTCGTCAAAGGTGGAGCTTATGACCTCGCCCTTGACAGAGCGCTGCATGTCCGTGACCTCTTCCGGCCGCTCGTCTATGAGGAGGACGAGCATGACGACCTCCGGGTGGTTCTCGGTTATGGAGTTCGCGACCTTCTGCAGGAGCATCGTCTTGCCGGCGCGCGGCGGGGAGACGATAAGGCCCCTCTGCCCCTTGCCGATGGGCGTAAAGAGGTCCATTATCCGCGTCGCTATGGCGGCGTTCGGCGGGACTTCGAGGTTTATCTTCTCCTGCGGATACAGCGGCGTGAGGTTGTCGAAGAGTATCTTTTCGCGGGCTACTTCCGGGTCTTCGTAATTGACCTTCTCGACCTTGAGGAGGGCGAAGTAACGCTCGCCCTCTTTCGGCGGCCTTATCTGACCGGAGACGATGTCGCCGGTGCGCAGATTGAACCTTCTTATCTGCGATGGCGAGACGTATATGTCGTCCGGTCCGGGCAGATAGTTGTAATCCGGGGCGCGGAGAAAGCCGAAGCCGTCGGGCAGCGTCTCGAGGACGCCTTCGCCGTATATCAAACCGTTCTGGTCGCTTTGCGATTGAAGGAGCGCGAATATCAAGTCTTGCTTGCGCAGACTCGCCGCGCCTTCGATATTATATTTCTTCGCGAGAAGCGTCAACTCGTTTATCTTTTTTTCCTTGAGTTCCTTGAGGTTCATACGATACTCCTGTGGTGGGTTTGGCGGGCGAAGCTGGCCGTCGGCGGCTTTTCCGCGGATATGTGGAGGTTGTGTGGGGCTGTGGTCACGTTATTCGGCTATATAAGGTTTTGTTCCTCAGGGCTCAAACCTGCTTATTATGGCGGAGAACTCTATGAGGTATGGGTGTTTGCTCTTGAGTTAGTAGGATAGGTAATATCAACTTAGCACGGTTGTCTATGGCTGTCAACTGGTTTTTTATATATCGCCCCTCTCGCCTCTCAAAAGGACTGCGCCTTTAACTCGGCCCAGACCCTGGCTGCGGCCTCAAGCGTTGCTTCACGAGACCCGGCATTGTCTATCACATAATCCGCATAGCTCCGTTTTTCATCAAGCGGCATCTGCGCGGCAAGGCGCGCCCTGGCCTGCTCTTCCGTCAGACCGTCGCGCAACTTCATGCGCTCTATGAGCGTCTCTTCAGGCGCATCGACCACAATCACCCTGTCGAGGGCCTTGTAGAGGCCGCCTTCGACAAGAAGGGCCGCGTCTATTACGATAAACGGCCTGTCGGCAACGCGGCAATACTCGTCAATCAACTCGTTTATGCGGCCGCGTATGGCCGGATGGGTTATCCTGTTGAGGGCCGCGCGCCGGTTTGCGTCCGAAAATATCAGGTCAGCGAGGGCCTTACGGTCGATGGAGCCGTCCGCAAGCAAAAAGCCCGGCCCGAACTCCGCGACAATCTCGCGGAATATCAAACTGCCCTTTGCCACGACCTCGCGCGCAACGACGTCGGCGTCGATGAGATACGCGCCGAGCCTTACGAACTCGGCGGCAACGAGGCTCTTGCCGGCGGCAACGCCTCCGGTGAGGCCTATCAGGACCGGCTTATTCACGCTCAGCGCTCACCTGACCATTATGAAGCTCAACTGCCTGCCGGTCTTGCCGCCTTCCTTCCTGTACGAATAGAAGCGGTCCGTGTGACAAGCCGTGCACGGGGCGTCCGTGGTTATGTGGTTGACGTCGAGACCCACGCCGACCATCTGACGCAGGTTCGCCGCCCTAAGGTCAAGGCGCAGGCCAACCGCGTCAATATGAAAGAGATTGTCTATCTCTCCGAAACTGGCGGCAAACGCCTCGCGAACGTCGTCCCCCACGCGCAAGCAGCACTCGCGTATGTGCGGGCCTATCGCCGCCCTCAGGTCGGCCGGGCTTGAGTCGAATCTCCCGCTCATGGCCTTGACGGCCGCGACAACGACGCCCTTGACCGTCCCTTTCCACCCGGCGTGAACCGCCGCCGCAACGTTCTTTACCGGGTCATAGATGAGTATGGGCACGCAGTCTGCCGTAAGAACGCCTATCGGGATATCCGGCAGGGCGGTGATGATGGCGTCGGCGTCAACAGGACTGTCATACCATGCAAGCGTCTTTTCATCAAGGCACAGGACGGTATCTCCGTGCACCTGATTGACGGTAACTATCTTTTCGATGGGGCAATTGCAGGCGATTGCGGCTATCGCCTTATTACGCTTGATATTCCCGGGCAGGTCGCCGTCGCGCCCGTCGAAGTTCAGGGATTTAAACGGCCCAACGCTCACCCCGCCGTGGCGCGACAAGAACCCGTGCCTCACCCGGTCGGACGAGGCGTTCAGGAGCGCGGAGACTGTATATTGAATCATACTCGATACAAGCATCTTTTACCCTGTCAGGCTGCTCAAAAAACACCATCTGCTTCGTTGTCCACCGTCTAAAACCTGCGGGGGCAGGCCGACCCGCGCCACTTGGCGTGGGGCGGGGGATTTGCCTCATTCCCCGCTCCTCGACGCCTCGGGAAACCCACGTGAAAAGCGTGGGTCTATGGCTGGGTTCCCATTGCGTTTTCATTATTGCAATGGGAAGATTGCGGGCTATGTCTGCTGGCAATGAAGTTATTCATTTGTATTGCTCGTCCAGCACCACTTTTTGGTTCAAACTTCCGTTGCCTTACAAACGCATAGGCAAAAGTGGTGCTGGGCGAGCGGCCAGACAGCAACCTGCTGCAATAACACCGCAAACCGCGCCCCTTACGGCTCAATCAGCCTCAAGCGCGTCTATGACCCGTCCCATGTCAGCCGGAAGCGGCACGCTCCACTCCATGTACATGCCCGTGCCCGGATGAATAAAGCCAAGGGTTGCGGCGTGAAGGAGCTGACGGCCCGCCGCTTTTATCGCGTCCCCTGCCTCTTTTCCTACGCCCGCGGCCTTGCGCCTGCCGCCGTAGACAGGGTCAGCCGCAACCGGGTGATGGATGGACGCAAGATGAGCGCGCACCTGGTGTGTTCTGCCGGTCTTAAGTGTAAGCTCGACGAGCGTAAGGCCGCGATACCTTTTAAGCACCCTGTAGCGCGTCTCGGCGCTCCTGGCCTTACGCGTCCTCGCTGATATCTTCTTCCTGTGCGTGACGTCGCGACCGAGCGGAATATCTATCACCCCGGCGTCGTCTTTCATCGCGCCCCAGACAAGCGCAAGGTAACGCCTGACCGTTGAATGTTCCTTGAATTGAGCGGCAAGGCTTGCATAGCTCGCGCCGTTCTTCGCGACGACAAGCACGCCGCTCGTATCCATATCAAGGCGGTGGACTATACCGGGCCTGTCCGGCGCGCTGCCCGGGGCCAGAGAGCTTGTATGCGCAAGGAGCGCGTTTACGAGCGTGCCGCTCTTTCGCCCCGCGCCCGGATGCACGGCCATGCCTGCGGGCTTATTTATGACGATTACGTCGGAGTCCTCATAAAGGATATCGAGGGCGAGGGCCTCGGCCTTCGTATCATCCGCGCCGCCAACAACAGGCACGGCCGCAGTAACGATATCATCCGGCCTGAGCCTTTGCCCGGGTTTGGCAGGCCTGGAATTGAGCGTTACCGAGCCCGCATCCATCAGCCGCTTGATACCCGAGCGCGTAAGACCGGCAAGCCGCGAGGCGAGAAAGACGTCCAGACGCACATCGGCGTCAGGCGCCTCGACGACAAAGTTCAGCAGATTAGTCATTGGCAGTTTGCTGAAAAACTCAAAATTTATTCAGGCTGCTCTCTGGCCGCTCGCCCAGCACCACTTTCCAACGAAACCCTGTTGGTTCACTGGTGCCGAATGGAAAGTGGTGCTGGGCAAGCGACGAAGCAGATGGAGCTTTTTCAGCAGCCTGTCAGTAGGATATTATATCGGCGGACAGGAAGACCGCGCGATAAAAAAAACGGGTGGCGCGCCCTTCGGGCTCTTGAACAAGGAGATGGTGAAGCCGTCACATGCTCGTACTGAAAAGACGGTTACAAAACCAGCCGGACTACCAGATGTCCGATTTGATATCGCCGTGCCTCTTTATAAGGATATCGACTATGGCCTTGTTGTAAAAGAGGTTCTTCTTGTCGACCTCCGCGTCTATCCTGCTCTTGTATAGCTTGAGCCCCTCTTCAAGCTCCCTTTCCAGAAGCTCGAAGATATTGTCGTTCTTAATCCCGTTCTGGATCTTTTCCTTGTTGTAAAGGGCGATATCGGAGACTATCGTCCTTGCAAGGCGGTATGCGGCATCGGGCATGCTAATCAGCGCCATATCTGACCTTATCCTTGAGGATTTCTTCAACCAGGACGTCTCTGCCGCGCTCGGCGTTGGCCCTTACGAGCCGCTCCACGCAGTCGACGTCGTTTTTTCGGAAGGCCTCTATTATCTCGGCGTGCTGCAGGAGCGAATCCTTCATGCGCCCGGGCAGCGCCAGAGCGGTTATCCTGAAACGTTCGAACTGCCGAACGAGATGATTAAGGAAGGTTTGCAGCTTATCGTTGCCGCACGCCGCCAGGAACGTATCGTGAAATTCGGCGTCGAGCTTGAAGAACGTCTTTACGTCGTCCTTGGCCGCCGCCCTCCCCATCTGCTCGTTCAGGGACTCAAGCCTCTTGATATCCTTTACGGTGAGCTTCGGGCAGGCCGTCTTTGCGGCATGGCCCTCAAGCAGGCTCTTTATCTCGTAGAACTCGCTTACGTCCTTATCCGTTATCGGGCTCACCACGGCGCCCTTTCGCGGGGTGACCGTTATGAAACCCTCGGACTCAAGCTGCCTGAAGGCCTCGCGTATAGGGGTCCTGCTGATGCCGAAATTCTCGGCGATCTCCTGTTCGGGCACACGCTCGCCCGGCTTGAGATTGCCGCTCACTATAGAGTCTTTGATAAAATCGGCTATCCGCTCCCTGAGGGTAAGCGGTTTTTCCTGCGGATATTCGAGTATGCGGGCCTTTTCCATCGGTCTTCTTGTCAGAATAGCCGGCCTCCATACGGATACGGACGGGATTGACGGTATATGAACATAGAACTCTTATAGTATATTGTATACTGTGAATCCCCTTAAAAGTCAAGGCGTTTTTGCCCGTCGGTCACCCGCTTTACAGGAAACATACGGAACGGGCACTATGAATTATTATAACATAATAGCGTCCGGACGTCTCGCGCCTGATGAAATCCCTCTTGTTGCCGGCCCCGCCTCCCCGCAGCCGGGTTTTTCCCCTTGCGAACCATATTAATTCACGATTTAATGTGGATGGAAAAGGAGTTCGTAATGAATATACAGGTCCACATACCCTACCCGCTGCTGGTAGAGCGGCTCGACGAGATACTCCGGAGGGAAATCAGCCCGGAGATATACATGGACGCGGCATCCCTGAAGATTGCCAGCGGCGAGGAGCTTGAAGAAATAGGCAAGGCATTTACGTGGGCCGGTCTTTCAGTGACCGTGCACGGCCCATACATCGACCTCAACCCGGGCGCGCCGGACGAAAAGACGCGGCTTCATACCGTCGAGGTCTATCAGGCGGCCTTTGACGCGGCCGCGCGTCTGGCACCGAAGACCATCGTCCTGCATGCCGGTTATCGCGCAAGCCTTTTTAAAGGCGGCCCTGAGTTGTGGCTTTCCCAGAGCAGAAAGACCTGGCCGCGTTTCGTGCGCCTTGCCGAGCCGCTAGACATGACCATCGCAGTTGAAAATATATACGAAAAGAACCCGCAGACCCAACTGGCGCTCATTAAGGATATCGCCTCTCCCAACTTCGGCGCCTGCCTTGACACAGGCCATCTGAACGTCTTTTCAAGCGTTGCAACCGAAGAATGGCTCCGCGCCCTCGGAGCGCATCTCGCCGAGGTTCACCTGCACGACAATAACGGCAAGAACGACGAGCACCTGCCGATCGGCGAAGGCACCTTCGACTTCAAGACCTTCATGCGTCTGCTTGGCGAACACGCCGATTCACCTGTCCTGACCATAGAGCCGCACGGAGAGGAGATGCTCGACAAGGCCATGAAGGCTGTCCGGCGCATTATACCCGCCTGCTAAAATAAACCTTGACGGCCAATCCGCAAACCTGTTAGCCTTAATACCGTCGGCTCCGGCGCATACGCCGTAGTCATGTTGATAAGGTGTTCCGGAGCGCGCAAGCGGCCGGACAAGAGGGAATCCCGTTAAAAATCGGGAGCTGCCCCGCAACTGTAAGCGGCCTTGAAATTGATATCCGCAACCGCCACTGGTCATAACCGGGAAGGCGGCGGATAGCAGTATAAACCGCGAGCCAGGAGACCTGCCTTATCTCAACGGGTGTTGGTCCCTCGAGGGAGGGGGCCGCCTGCGGCCGCTCTCCGTACGCGGCCGCTAAACACCACGACGCCTTGACCAGGACCCATCCCTTGTTCAATTACGGGGATGGGTTTTTTTGTTGTCCGGAGGAGACTCAGAGGATGGCCGCAAAGGGACTCATACACATCTATACGGGCGAAGGCAAGGGCAAGACAACGGCGGCCATCGGCCTTGCCGTGCGCGCCGCTGGCTGGGGCGCTACCGTGCTCTTTGTCCAGTTCTTCAAGGAGGACTCGGCAGCCTCGGGCGAGAAGGAGTTTTTCAGGCGCGCGGGCATCGAGCTTATAAGATCGAACTGCCGCCACCCGATATTCACGAAGGGGCGCACGGACGAGGCCGGAGTCAAGGCGGCCATCAGGGGGACATTCGATGCGGTAAAGGCCCGCCTTGCCCTTGCTGAAGGCATACCCGGCCTTCTCGTCCTGGACGAGGTCATGGCGGCAATAAGAGGCGGCTGGCTTTCCGCGGAAGAGGTTGTCGAACTCCTGGCCGAGAGACCGGCCGGTGTCGAGGTCGTGCTCACCGGAAGGGACGCGCCTGTCGAACTGATGCAGGTCGCGGACTACGTCACCGAGATGCTCAAGATAAAACACCCGTTTGACACGGGCACAACAGCCCGTAAGGGCGTTGAGTATTGATGCGGGACGCGCGCGGGGACGGCCCGCACGGATTCACCTTTGTCCTCGGAGGAGCGCGCAGCGGCAAGAGCGCGTTTGCCCAGGGCCTTGCGCTCAAGGCCGGAAGCCCGCGAGTCTATCTCGCCACGGCCGAGGCGCTGGACGCGGAGATGGCCGGGCGCATTGCAGCCCACAGGCTCTCAAGGGGCGACGGGTGGCTCACCATCGAAGAACCCCTCGACTTGACAGGCCGCATCATGAAAATGGAACTCGGCTCAGGGGTCATGCTCATCGACTGCATTACCCTCTGGATTACAAACCTCATGGCTGCGGGACGCACGGATGAGGAAATATTAAAAGAGGTTGACGGGCTTGTGGCTGCCTGCGGACGCACGAACG